>JBBRER010000026.1:0-20020 GCA_038202745.1 Sphingomonadales bacterium | reverse complement strand
TCACCGCTGCGCAGGCGCGCGGATTGCAGGATCGGCTGGGCGAGGACGTGCGCGTGGCTCACGCGATGCGGTATGGTCGTCCCGCGCTGGGCGCCGAACTGGCGCGGCTCAAGAACGAGGGCTGCGACCGTGTTCTGGTGGCACCGCTCTATCCGCAGTACTGCGCCGCCACCACCGCCACCGCGATCGATGCGATGGGCGCCGCGCTGGCAAAAATGCGCTGGCAACCCGCGGTTCGCACGCTGCCGCCATATTACGACGATCCCGCGCATATCGCCGCGCTGGCGGGCGACATCGCGCGGCAGCTAGGCGCGTTGAGCTTCACCCCCGAGGCATTGCTGCTCAGCTTTCACGGGATGCCGCAGCGCACGCTCGAACTCGGCGATCCCTATCACTGCCACTGCCGCAAGACCGCCCGACTGGCGAGCGAGGCGTTGCGCGTCACGCACCCGGGCCTGCGGGTCGAGGTGTCCTTCCAGTCGCGCTTCGGTAAGGCCAAGTGGCTCGAACCCGCGACCGACAAGGTGCTGGTCGCCGAAGCGGCACGCGGTACCAGGCGACTGGCCGTTGCGGCTCCGGGGTTTTCCGCCGACTGCGTCGAAACCCGCGAGGAACTGGCGATCCGTGGACGGGAGACGTTTCTCCGCGCAGGCGGGGAGGACTTCGCGGTGCTCGATTGCCTGAACACGTCGGACGCGGGGATGGCGATGCTCGAAACGCTGGTTCGGCGCGAACTGGCGGGGTGGCTTCGCGCGGGCGATTAGCTTACATCCGAGTCAGTAAGGAGCGATTCGCAATGGCCACTGCCGCCCTCCCGACCCGGACCGCCGCCGCTTCCGAGCGTGAGCCGCCGCGCTATTCGCACTGGTCGCAGCGCCAGCCCAAGCGCGCGCTCGATCATATCCCGGGCGAGGACGGCTTGCCTGTCGTCGGCACCACGTTCAGCGTGCTCGCCGATCCGGTCGGCTACGGCAACCGGATGCGCGCCAAGTACGGACGCGTGTTCCGCACTAACAGCTTCGGCAGCCGCTCGGTCGCGCTGTTCGGCGCCGACGCCAACGAGCTTGTGCTGTTCGACCGCGAGAAGAACTTCTCCTCGGCGCAGGGCTGGGGCTCGATGCTCGACCGGCTGTTCCCGCGCGGGCTGATGCTGCTCGATTTCGACCACCACCGGATGGACCGGCGCGCGCTGTCGGTGGCGTTCAAGCCCGAGCCGATGCGCCACTATGCCGACGCGCTCAACCGCGGGATCGCGGCGCGGGTCGAGCAGTGGCGCGGGCGCGAAATCCGTTTCTACGACGAGATCAAGCAGCTCTCGCTCGATCTGGCGGCGGAGAGCTTCCTCGGCTTGCCGTGGGGGCCGGAGGCGGACGCGATCAATCAGGCCTTCGTCGATCTGGTCCAGGCGACGATCGGCGTGGTCCGCAAGCCGCTGCCGTTTACCAAGATGGGCAAAGGGGTGAAAGGTCGCAAATTCCTCGTCGACTGGTTCACGCAGCAAACGCTGGCGCGCCGTGCGGGCGAAGGCGGGCAGGACATGTTCAGTCAGTTCGCCCGCGCCACCCGCGAAGACGGCTCGCTGCTGCCCGCGGACGAAGTCGTCGATCACATGATCTTCCTGATGATGGCCGCGCACGACACGATCACCAGCTCGGCCAGCTCGCTCGTCTGGCTGCTCGCCAAGCATCCCGAATGGCAGGACAAGCTGCGCGCCGAGTGCCTCGCCGTCACGGGCGGAGAAGGCCGCCCGCTGGCTTACGACGATCTCGGCAAAGTCGAGCTGACCGAATGGGCGTTCAAGGAAGCGCTGCGGCTGATCCCGCCGGTGCCCTCGACCCCGCGCCGCGCGCTTCGCGACTTCGATTTCGGCGGCTACCGCATTCCCGCCGGAACGCACATCGGGATCAACGCTTCGGCGGTCCACAAGATGGAAGAGCACTGGCCCGAACCAGCTCGGTTCGATCCGCTGCGCTTCGCTCCCGACGAGGTCGCCAAGCGCCACAAGTACGCGTGGATCCCGTTCGGTGGCGGCGCGCACATGTGCATCGGGCTGCATTTCGCGTACATGCAGATCAAGATTTTGATGGCCCAAATCCTGACGCGTTATGCGATCGAGATAGAGCCGGGCTACGATCCCAAGTGGCAGGCCTGGCCGATCCCCAAGCCCAGCGACGGGTTCAAAGTGACGATGCGGCCCGTCTGATCAGAAATCGACCGCGATGCCGTTCCTGACCCAATCGCCGTAGCGGGTGGGCGAGAGCGGTTCGTCCTGCTTGATCGGTTCGGGTTTGGGCGCTGGCGTGTCGCTCCAGTAACCGGGCTTGGCGAACTTTTCGGGCCGCTTTGTCGCGCGCTTGGTCATGGCCCAAGGATGCGCTTGCTGGCGGCGCGATGCAATCGCGGTTAGGGCGCGGCGATGGCCGAAATATCCGGGTTCGAGGCGCGCCGCGCGGCGCTGATGCTGACCGATGCGGTACTGCGCCGGGGCGAGACGCTCGACCAGGCGGGCGGGCAGGCGCTCGCTCGGCTGTCGGATCCCGACCGCGCTCTGGCCCGCGCAATCGCCGGCGAAGCGCTGCGCTGGACCGCCGATCTCGATGCGCTGATCGATAGCGCGACCGCCAAGAACTTGCCCGACGACGCCAAAGCGCGCGCGGTCCTGCGGCTGATGTTGGCAGGGTGGTTGCGGCTCCAGACCCCGCCGCACGCGGTGATCGCGACCGCGCTGCCGCTCCTGACAGGCGGCCCGAGGCGTCTCGCGCATGGGGTGTTCGGCGCGCTCGTCCGGCGCGGCGCGGTGCTGCCTGAGGCGCCGACGCTGCCGCCCGGCGTGGCCTCGCGCTGGGGCGACCGCGCTGCCGAAATCGCGCAAGGCCTTGCCGAGCCGCCGCCGCTCGACCTGACATTACGCGACCCGGCAGCGACCGTCGAATGGGTAGAACGCCTCAGCGGCGGGTCGCTCGCGCCCGGGCATGTTCGCCTGCCCCGCGGCAGCGCAGTCGAAGAATTACCCGGCTTCGCCGAGGGCGCGTGGTGGGTCCAGGACCTCGCCGCAAGCATTCCCGCGCGACTGCTCGGAATGGGCGAAGGCCGCCGCGCGCTCGACTTGTGCGCCGCGCCGGGCGGCAAGACGCTCCAGCTCGCCGCGGCCGGATGGCGGGTGACCGCGCTCGATGTCAGCGCCAAGCGATTGCGGCGGCTACGCGATAACCTTGCCCGCACCGGGCTTGCGGCCGAGATCGTCGCCGCCGATGCGCTCGAATGGCAGTCACCCGAGCGCTTCGACGCCGTTCTGCTCGACGCGCCTTGCACCGCAACCGGCACCGCGCGCCGCCACCCCGACGTGCTCCACCGCATCGGCGCGGCGCAGATCGCCGAGATGGCCGCGCTGCAGGCCCGGCTGCTCGAACGCGCCGCGGGCTGGCTCGCGCCGGGCGGGCGGTTGGTTGACGCGGTTTGCTCGCTCGAAGCGGCCGAGGGCGAGGATCAGGCGCTCCCGCTGGCTTCTGATCCGATCCGCACGGATGAGCTTCCCACCGGACTCGAGCCAAGCCCCGACCGTGCGTTGCGCACCCACCCCGGAATGCTGGAGGGTGCGGGCGGTCTCGACGGCTTCTTCATCGTGCGGCGGCGAGCCTAAGTTCCTCTCCATTTTGCGTAGCCAAATGGGGAGGGGGACCGCGACGCCGCAGGCGTCGGGGTGGAGGGGTATCCAGCGCATCACCCCTCCGTCAGCCGCCTTTGGCGTCCGCCGCCTCCCCATTTGTGCTTCGCAAAAATGGAGAGGATCAAGGAAACTAAGCTTTCACCCGCGCCTGAAAGCTCTTTCGCAGCTTCATCAGCTTGGGCGGGATCGTGGCGAGGCAGTACGGGTTCCGCTGGCCTTCGCCTTCCCAGTACTCCTGGTGATAGCCCTCGGCCGGATACCAGGTCGCCGGGCCTTCGATCGTCGTTACCGCGCGGCTTTCCGAATGCTCGGCGTTCCACCGCGCGATCGCCGCTCCGGCCTCGACGCGCTGGGCATCGTCGAGCGGGAATATCGCCGAGCGATACTGCGTTCCGACATCGTTGCCCTGACGGTTGAGCTGTGTCGGGTCGTGCGTGCCCATGAACACGTCGAGCATTTCGGCGTAGGAAATGACGCCCTCGTCGAACGTCACGCGGATCGCCTCGGCATGCCCGGTCCTCCCCGCGCAGACGGCCTTGTAAGTGGGGCTGGGATCGCTCCCGCCGATATAGCCGCTTTCGACTTCGCTCACCCCGACCACGTCGCGGAACACCGCCTCGGTGCACCAGAAGCAGCCGCCCGCGAAAATTGCCTGCGTCATGAAACTCTTGCCCTTTGCTCGATTGCCGCCACGATATGGGGACGCGCCGCGGCGCTGTCATCACCGGAGAACGCCATGGACCGCCGATTGCTCCTTGCCCTGCCACTGCTGGGTCTCGCCGCGTGCCACGGCAAGCCCGACGCCCGCGGGCTAAGCCGTGACGAGACGCTGCTGTCATTGAGCGCGAGCGGCGAGGCGGCGACCGTGCCCGATCTGGCAACGATGACCATCGGGGTCGAGGCGTTCGGCGGCGACGCCAAGGCGGCGAGCGATGCGGTCGCCAAGAAGGGTGTGGCGATCGTCTCGGCGATCGAAAAGTACGGCGTCGGCAAAGGCGACGTCCAGACCAGCAACCTCTCGCTGTCGCGCGTCGATTACGGCCCGCACAAGGGCCAGTTCCAGGCGAGCAACCAGCTCAATGTGCGGCTCCACGATGTGCCACACGCCGGCGAGGCGGTCGCGGCGGCGACCACCGCCGGGGCCAACGTGCTCGGCGGTCCGTCGCTTCAGGTCGACGATCCGGAAAAAGCCAACCGCGGCGCGTACATTGCCGCCTACCGCGCCGCGCGCACCCGCGCCGAGGCTTATGCAGAGGCGGCGGGGATGGAGATTGCGCGCGTGCTGACGATCCGCGACGGCGGGCAAAGCGGCTATCCGGTGCCGGTGATGGAGCAGGCGATGGACGTTCAGGCGATGGCCGCCCCCGCGCCAGTTGCCGCCCCGCCGCCATCGATCCAGCCCGGGATGAACCGCACGCGGGTTTCGGTGCAGGTGGACTTCGCGCTGACCCCGAAGTAGCGGCGCGCGATGACCACGCTCACCGTCGCCGCGCTCCAGCTTTCGCTCGGCTCGACCGACGAGGAGGCGAATATCGCAGCGGTTTCGGCGCTAGTCGAAGAAGCCGCGGGGCAAGGCGCGCAAGTGATCCTGCCGCCCGAGCTGTTCTCCGGCCCCTATTTCTGCAAGACCGAGGACGAGGCCAATTTCGCAGCTGCCCATCCGCTTGCCGAGCATCCTTCGGTCGCCGCGATGGGGGCGCTCGCCGCCAGGCTCAAAGTCGCGATCCCGACCAGTTTCTTCGAGCGTGACGGGCACCACTATTACAACACGCTGGCGATGATCGGCCCCGATGGCGCGATTATGGGCACCTACCGCAAGAGCCACATCCCCGACGGTCCGGGCTACGAGGAAAAGTACTATTTCCGCCCGGGCAATGACGGGTTCAAGGTCTGGGATGTGTTCGGTGCGCGCGTGGGCGTCGGCATTTGCTGGGACCAGTGGTACCCCGAAACCGCGCGAGTGATGGCGCTGATGGGCGCCGAAGTGCTGTTCTATCCGACCGCGATCGGCTCCGAGCCTTACGACGCCGATCTCGACACCAGCCGGATGTGGCGGCGCGCGATGATCGGCCACGCGGTCTCGAACTGTATGCCGGTGGTCGCAGCCAACCGCACCGGGACCGAGGACGGCCAGCACTTCTACGGTCACAGCTTCATCGCCGACGAATGGGGCGATTTCGCCGCCGAATCGAAGGATGAGGAAAACGCGGTGCTGGTCGCCACGCTCGATCTCTCCCGCGCCGCCAGGCATCGCGCGGGGATGGGCTTCTTCCGCGATCGCCGCCCCGATCTTTACGGCCGGCTCTGCCAGGACGTGTGAGCCGCTACCTGATCGCGCTCGGCTCGAACGTGCGGCATTCGCGGCATGGGAGCTCGGCGAACGTCCTGCGCGCGGCGCTGGCCGTGCTTGGCGATGCGGGAATTGCGGTTCGACAGTCCGCCCCAATCCTCGCCAGCGCGCCGCTCGGCCCCTCACGCCGCCGCTATGCTAATACCGTCGCCGTGGCCGAGACGGACCTCGAACCTCCCGGTCTGCTCGCCGAACTCAAAGCCATAGAGCGCGCGTTCGGGCGGCGAATGGGCGGTGCGCGCTGGACTGCACGGGTGCTCGATCTCGACATCGTGCTGTGGTCGGGCGGGCCATGGTCATCACCCGGCTTGAGCGTCCCGCATCCCGCATTTCGCGGACGCAACTTCGTTCTCGCCCCCGCCCTCGCCATCGCACCCGAATGGCGTGACCCGCTCAGCGGGCGGACGGTTCGCCAACTCCACGCCCGCTTGACCCGCCCCCACCCCCGGTCCTAGGGCGGCGCCGGTCGGGCCCTTAGCTCAGTCGGTAGAGCAACTGACTTTTAATCAGTAGGTCGCTGGTTCGAACCCAGCAGGGCTCACCACGCAGTTTCTGCGCCGCGCTTCCCCGCATCCCGTGGGCGGTCTAGAGATTCACCCGCGCCATTCCGGCCGCGGAGTAGCGCGGGCCGGCGGTCTCGCCTCGGGGTGCCGCCGCATCGATCGCGGCGAGGTCGCTTTCGCTCAGCTCCACGTCCGGCGCCCGCGCGCTGTCGCGCAATGTCTCGCTGCGCTTGACGCCCGGGATGGGCACGATGTCCTCGCCTTGCGCCAGAAGCCAAGCGAGTGCGACTTGCGCATTCGAGACGCCGTGACGCTCCGCCACACCGGCGATGGCATCGACAATGGCCAGGTTCCGGGGCATGTTCTCGGGCGAATAGCGCGGGTCGTTGCGGCGCCAGTCATCGGCCGGAAGCTCGTCCAGACTGCGGATGCCGCCCGCGAGAAAACCACGGCCAAGCGGGCTGTAGGGTACGAACCCGACGCCATTTTCACGGCAGGCCGCGAGGATATCGTCCTCCACGCCGCGTTCCCAGATCGAGTACTCGCTTTGCAGCGCTGCGATCGGGTGGACTTTGGCGGCGCGGCGAACGGTGTCGGCGGCAGCTTCGGAGAGACCGAGATGCCGCACTTTTCCCTCCTTAACGAGTTCGGCCATGCCGCCGACGGTTTCCTCGATCGGAACATTCGGATCGACTCGGTGCTGGTAGAACAGATCGATTGTGTCGATGCCGAGCCGCTTGAGCGAACCCTCGCACGCACGCCGCGCGTTCTCGGGGCTGCCGTCGAGGCCGACGGGCTTGTCTCCGTCCCAGCGCATCGCGAACTTGGTGGCAATGACGAGGCCCTCACGCCGGTCCTTGATGGCGGCGCCGACCAGTTCTTCGTTGGTGAAGGGCCCATACATCTCGGCGGTATCGAAAAAGGTGATGCCAAGATCGATCGCTTCGTGGATCGTGCGCGTGGACACGTCGTCGTCGGCGACGCCGTAGTTGATGTTGCCATCGCGGATCATGGGCATGCAGCCGATGCCGATGGCGGAGACGTTGAGGCCCTGACCGAGCGTGCGATATTTCATTTCAAACTCCTCGTTTCGCCGTTCTGAATTACCTCAGGCCGACAATTCCGCCAGCGCCTCGAGCAGCCGGTCAACATCGCCCGAATCGTTGTAGTGGCACAAGCCCACCCGCACGAGACCACCGGATTTATCGAGACCAAGCCGGGCGACCGTTTCGATTGCGTAAAAGTGGCCTGCCCAGGCGTAGATCGCGCGATCGGCCAGATGTTTGACGACCGCCTCCGGCGAATGGCCCTCCACTGTGAAGGCGAAAGTCGGGGTTCGCGCCGTCATATCGGCAGGGCCGTACAACCGGATGCTGTTGAACCGCGCTAGACCCTGAAGCAGCCTGTTGCCCAGGTCCGCCTCGTAAATTTCGGATGCTGCGAAGGCGGCGACCAAGCGCTCGCGCCGCGAGGGCAGGCCGGGCGATACGGTATCGCCGAGCCAGTCCAGATACTCGACCATCCCGAGCACGCCCGCTTGCGCTTCGAACGACGGTGTCCCGGTCTCGAACCGCTGCATCCCGGACGTCGTCGCGGGCCTGACTTTATAGGGACGGAGGCGTCGGGCGAGTTCGCGGCGGCCCCACAGCACACCGGCGTGCGGGCCGAACATTTTGTAGGGCGAGAATGCCAGCAGATCGCACGCCATCGCCTCCACATCGAGCGCGACATGCGGGGCCAACTGGACCGCGTCGACAAAGACCAGTGCGGACGAATGTTGCCGCACAGCGCACACCGCCGCGCCGAGATCGGCGATCGTGCCCAGCGCATTGCTCGCGCCGCCGATCGCGACCAGCCTGGTCCGCGCCGACAGCAGGCCGGGAAGTGTTTCGAGCCGCAGGCGGCCGGTCGCCGGATTGAAATCGATCCACCGCACGGTCATCCCGCGATCCTCGGCAACCGCCAGCCACGGCGCTACGTTGGCGTCGTGGTCGAGCCGCGTGACGACGAGTTCGTCCTCGGGCTGCCAATCCCTGGCCAGCGAGCGCGACACCGCGAAGGTGAGTGAGGTCATGTTGGGGCCGAACGCGATGTCGTCCGCGTCGGCATTGAGCAGATCGCCGACGGCCTGACGGGCCGAACGCACCAGCGCATCGGTAGCAGCCGAGGTGGCGAATGTTCCACCGGCGTTGGCGGTGCCTTCTAGCAGATACCGGCTCATTCGGCCGATCGCATCCAAGCATACTTGCGTCCCGCCCGGAGCGTCCAAAAAGACGCGGCGCCGGTCCTCGTCGTCTACCGATAGTGCGGGGAAGCGGTTGCGCACAGCATCGATCGGGAAAGGCATCGCAAGCCGGTACACCGGGCAGGCGGGATTCGACACATGGTTTGATGCAAACTTTTGCACCACCGGACTATACGCAGCCGATGCCCTCCAACGATTCGAGCAAAGCCGATCTTCGTGCGCCGCGGCGGACGCGGGCGGGCGCGTTCGTTGCGGTGGCGCTGCTCCACGTCGTTGCGATCCTGCTGCTGGTGCGGGCGTTCGCGCCGGGGTTCACCGCGGCGGTGACCAATAGCGTGCTTTCTACTTTCTCGGTGACGGTCGACACCCCGCCGCCTTCGCCGCCGCCAAGCAAGGCGCCCGAGCCTGCCGGGGCGCAAGGGGACGAGGGCAAGAAGGCGATTGCCCGCGCGGTGACCGCGCCCAAGCCAAAGGTTGCGATAGCCGTCGCCCCCGCGCCGCGCGTCGCTTCGACCGGGAGCGCGCAGACTTCGGGCGCGGGAGCGCGCGGCAATGGCACAGGCGCGGGCGGTGCGGGAGCGGGAACCGGCAGCGGCGCGGGCGGCAGCGGCTCTGGCGGCGGCGCGGTGACCAAGCCGGTCAAGATCGCGGGCGAGATCAATTCGGCGCGCGACTACCCGGCCGCGACGCGTGACCTCCGAATCGGCGATTCGGTGATCGTCGTGATGACCGTCGGCGCCGACGGACGCGCGCGCAATTGCCGCGTCCAGAAGCATAGCCGCGATCCGCGCGCCGATGCGATTACTTGCGGGCTCGCGCTCGAACGCTTTCGCTTCAAGCCCGCGACCGACGCCGCGGGCAACGCGGTCGAGGCGAGCTACGGGTGGCAGCAGCGGTGGTTTTACACCGCGCCGGGTTGAATCGCACGGCGCGCGCGGCAATCATACTGCCTCGCCGGCAAACTCGGAGCGCGCCCATGTCCACGATCCACCCCGTCCCGCCCGAATGGGCCGCGCGCGCGTATGTCGATGCCGCGGGCTATGCCGAGAAATACCGCCGCTCACTCAGCGATCCCGAAGGCTTCTGGCGCGAGGAAAGCGCGCGGATCGACTGGATCAAGCCGTGGTCGAAGCTGGGCCGGCAAAGCTTCGACCAGACGAACTTCGGGATCGAATGGTTTGCGGACGGAACGCTCAACGTCAGCGCCAATTGCCTCGACCGCCATCTCGCCAAGCACGGCGACGAGATCGCGATAATCTGGGAAGGCGACGCCCCGGCGCAACATCGCAAGCTCAGCTATCGCGCGCTACACGAGGACGTTTGCCGCTTTGCGAACGCGCTCAAAGAGCTGGGCGCGGCCAAGGGCGACCGCATCACGATCTACCTGCCGATGATCCCCGAGGCCGCGGTCGCGATGCTCGCGTGCGCGCGGATCGGGGCGATCCATTCGGTGGTGTTCGGCGGCTTCAGCCCCGAGGCGCTCGCCGGGCGCATCCAGGATTGCGACAGCCGCATAGTCGTCACCGCCGATGGCGGGATGCGCGGGGGCAAGCTGGTGCCATTGAAAGCCAACGTCGACGCCGCGCTGGCGAGCTGCCCCGAGGTTTCGGCGGTGCTGACCGTGCGACACGCCGGCAACGAAGTGGCGATGGAGCGAGGCCGCGACCGCTGGTGGGATGAACTGCGCTCGCAATCCTCACCCGACTGCGCGCCCGAGGAGATGAACGCCGAGGATCCGCTGTTCATCCTCTACACCAGCGGCAGCACGGGCAAGCCCAAGGGCGTGCTCCACACCACCGGCGGCTATCTGACGTGGGCCGCGATGACGCACCACTATGTGTTCGATTACCGCCCGGGCGAGGTTTATTGGTGCGCCGCCGATGTCGGCTGGGTCACCGGGCACAGCTATGTCGTCTACGGACCGCTCGCCAACGGCGCCACGACGGTGATGTTCGAAGGCGTGCCCAACTATCCCGATTTCAGCCGATTCTGGGAGATCGTCGATCGCCACAAGGTCGAGATTTTCTACGGCGCGCCGACCGCGCTGCGCGCGCTGATGCGCGAGGGCGACGCGTGGGTGACGAAGACCAGCCGCAAGTCGCTGCGGCTGCTCGGCAGCGTCGGTGAGCCGATCAATCCCGAAGCGTGGGAATGGTACTGGCGGGTGGTCGGCGAGGAGCGTTGTCCGATCGTCGATACCTGGTGGCAGACCGAAACCGGCGCGGCGATGATTACCGGACAGCCCGGCGCGATTCCGATGAAGCCGGGCTCGGCCTCACTCCCGATCTACGGCGTGGTTCCCGAGCTGGTCGATGCCGAAGGTGCCGTGCTCGACGGCGAGGCCGCGGGTAACTTGTGTATCACCCAAAGCTGGCCTGGCCAGATGCGCGGGGTGTGGGGCGACGCCGAACGCTTCTTCGCGACTTATTTCACGACCTACCCGGGCAAGTACTTCACCGGCGACGGGTGCCGGCGCGATGCCGACGGGTACTACTGGATTACGGGCAGGGTCGACGACGTGATCAACGTCTCGGGGCACCGCATGGGCACCGCCGAGGTCGAAAGCGCGCTGGTCGCGCACGCCAAGGTCGCCGAGGCGGCGGTCGTGGGCATGCCGCACGAGATCAAGGGGCAGGGGATTTACGCCTACGTCACACTGAATGCGGGCGAAGAGGGCGACGACGCTGTGCGCCGCGACCTTGTCCGATGGGTGCGCAAGGAGATCGGCCCGATCGCCACCCCCGACGTGATCCACTTTGCGCCCGCGCTGCCCAAAACCCGCAGCGGCAAGATCATGCGTCGCATCCTGCGCAAGATCGCCGAGGGCGATACCGCGAACCTGGGGGATACTTCGACGCTCGCGGACTCGAGCGTAGTCGATGCGCTGCTGACCAGCGGGCGCTAAGTCAGCATCTTGCGGCCGACTTTCTCGACCGCCCCGCGGATCATCGGCTCGATAAAGCCCAGCGAGGGCGGCAAATCGAACGTGTAAACCACCTGCGCGTCCTCGATGTCGAGATGTCCCGACAGGCTCTGGCCCATCGCGCCGATCGCCATGTCCATCCGGTCCTCGCTCGGCCAGTCGCTGGTAACCTGGGCCATCCCGCCGGGGATGTGGCGCTGGATCTCGCCGGGCAAGCCCTGCATCCGCCGCCGGACTTCCTCCCTGCCGAGGTGGTGGGGGACGGTGAACTGCATCAGGCGGCCTTTCCGGGCTGGTCGTTGGCCGAGTCATCGAGCGCCCCGCCGTATTTGTAATCGAGGTAGCGGGTCTGGATCGCAAGATTGTCGATCGCGCCCGCGGCGAGCTGGCGGGTGACGCTGTCGATCTCGGTGCTGATCTTGCCAAGGCTTTCGGCCAGCTGCTGGTCCGGAGTCCGCCCGGCGCGCGGCTCGGCGCGCAGATGCGCGGGAATGCTGGTGTAGCTATTAACCAGGCCGGGCAGATGTTCGCCGACCAGCTTGCGCACTTCGAACGCGGCGGGCTGGTTCTCGTCGAGTCCGTCGAGCTGCAAGCCGAGCGCGTCAAGCTGGACCCCGATCCGGTCGACCAGTTGCACCGCAGGCGCGGGCAGCGCCGGGCGCTGGCGTTCGAGCCACAGCTCGGTGCGTCCGACGAGCGACTTGGTGTCGCCGCCGGTGAGCGAGCGCAGCGTCGGCGTTTCGAGCTTGGGATAGCGGCTGAACACTCCGACCGCGAAAAACGTCGCGAGCAATGCGAGAATGATCCCCGTGATCCCGATCCCGTCGAGGATCAGCCCCGCGCCGGTGACGATCAGCCAAACCGCAACGATCGCGGTCAGCACCCGCACCGCCTTGCGCGTCAGGTGCCGGGTCTTGAGCGCGGCCGAACGCTGCCCGATCGACTGCACTCGGCGCCCGCCGGCGCGCTGTTCGCGCAGCGACTGGCGCGCCTGACGCAGGATCAGGTCGGAATTCCTCGCCTCGCCGCTCATCACCCTTCCAGGCTGAGCAGGCTGGGCGCATCGTGCGCTATCGACGCCTGATTGGCGCCCTCGGCGCGGGCGATGTAGCCCTTGGACTTCTCGACCTCGGACGTCAGCGTGGTCACCGTCTGCTTCATCGATTCCAATGCCTTGACCTTGAACGTGTCGATGTTGTCCATCGTGTCGTAGATGTTCTGGAACGCGCGCTGGAGCACTTCGACCGGTATCGTCGAGCTCGCTGCTTGCTCGTGAATCTTGCCCGTCTGGTCGCGGAGCAGCGCGCTCGTCGAATCGATCATGTTGGCGGTGGTGGTGTTGAGCGCGGTGATCGACTGGAGCACCAGCCGCTGGTTGGTCATCGCTTGCGCCACCGTCACCGCGGTCCGCAGCGCGCCCACCGTAGTCGTGCTCGCGCGGTCGACGCCTTTGACCAGCTCGACGTTGTTCTTCTTGACCAGATCGAGCGCGAGGTAGCCTTGCACGGTCACCGCCATCTGCGTCAGCAGGTCCTGCGTACGCTGGCGGACGTAGAACAGCGCGGTTTCGCGGATCGCCTTGGCCTTGGCGGGCTCGCTATGATCGAGTTCGGCGGCCTTGTCCTCGAGCTTGCCGTCGAGCGTGCGGCTGATGTGGATCATCTGCTCGAGGTTGCCCATCGCTTCCCACAGCTTGCCGCGCTCGACGTCGATCGCGGCGTTGTCCATCAGCAGCTCGTCCTTGCCCGAGCCGAGATGCCCGAGGATCGACTGGATGTGGCCTTGCGCCGACTGGTAGCTTTGGAAGTAGCGCTTAACCCGGTTGCCCATCGGGATGATGCCCAAGAACTTGCGCCCTTTGGACAGCTGGCCGTTCTTGCCCGGATCGAGCGATTCGACGGTGCGGCGGAGCTCGGTCAGGTTCGCGCCGACGCCCGAATCCTTGTCCATCGCCCGCACCGGGCGGTCGAGACAGCGGTTCGACATCGCGCTCGCCGTGGCGATTTCCTTGCGTCCCATGTTGGTCAGCTGGTCGACCCGACGGCCGAACTCGGGCGAGTTGCTGTCCTGCGCGACCAGATCGGCGATGAACGCGTCGACTTTGCCCTCGAGCTTCGACTTGTCGTGCGCCGACACGGGGACGAGCCCCGATGCGGCATCGGGCGCGACCACTGGCACCGGATCGGGCGGGGTCAAATTGAGCGCGGGCGCGGCGGTGGCGGTTTCGGTCGGCGTGGTGGCCATCGGTCTGTCTCTTCCCTCGAGGGTCGCGGACAAGATGGGGCGACGCGCGCCCGAGCGCAAGCTGTATTATGCGGCTAAGACACGCGGAACGAAGCTCGCGCCCCTGTCAAGCCGCCAGCTTGAACGGCTCGATTTCGCCCGACAGGTACTGCGTCTTGGCTTTGGCGCGGCTCAGCTTGCCGCTGCTGGTGCGCGGGAGCGTACGCGGGGGGACGAGTTCGATCACGCAGTTCATACCGGTGATCGAGCGGACCTTGTCGCGGATTTGGTCGTGGAGCTTGCGCCGTTCGACCGGGTCCGAGACGCGGCAGTGGACAAGCACCGCGGGGACTTCTTCGCCGCCCTCGGTCGGAATCGCGAACGCCGCGATGTCGCCCTGGTGGAAGCCGGGCAGCTGCTCGACCGCCCATTCGATGTCTTGCGGCCAGTGGTTCTTGCCGTTGATGATGATCATGTCCTTCGCCCGGCCGACGATGAACAGGTAGCCATCGACGAGGTAGCCCATGTCGCCGGTGTCAAGCCAGCCTTCGACCAGGCATTCGGCGGTCGATTGCGGATCGCGGAAGTAGCTGTGCATGACGCTGGGGCCTTTGCACCAGACTTTACCGATGCGGTGGTCGGGCAGCGGATCGCCGTGCTCGCCGCGGATTTCGAGCTGCATGTCGCGAACCGCCTTGCCGCAATTGACGATCGCGCGGTAGCGCGCGGGGCGGCTGAGGTCGCGCGGCTGGCCCGACAGGCGTTCCTCCTCGACCAACTCGACGCGGATACCGTCGTTCGGCGGCATCAGCGTCACCGCCAGCGTCGCTTCTGCCAATCCGTAAGACGGCATGAACGCGCTCGCCTTGAACCCGGCCGGGGCAAAGGCGTTGACGAAGCCCTGCATCACGTCGGGGCGGATCATGTCGGCGCCGTTGCCCGCGATCCGCCAGCGCGACAGATCGAAACGCTCGGCCACATGGCTCTGGCTGGAGATGCGGCGCGCGCAGATGTCGTAGCCGAAGGTCGGGGAATAGGACGCCGAAGTGCCTTTGTTGCGGCTGATCAGATCGAGCCAGGCAAGCGGACGACGTGCGAAATCGTCGGTTCTGAGGTAATCCACCGAGCACTGGTTGGCGATCATCGAGAGCAGGCAGCCGACCAGGCCCATGTCGTGATACCACGGCAGCCAGCTGATGCAGCGATCGGTTTGGAGAAATTCCATGCCGTGGCTGTGCGCCGCCAGATTCGAAAGCAGCGCCGCATGAGTTACCGCCACGCCGTGCGGGAAGCGGGTCGATCCGCTCGAATACTGGAGATAGCAAATATCTTCGGACTGGACCTGGGGCAGCGCGCAAGCGGGGGCACATTGCCGGGCGAAGTCTTCCCAGTCGATGCCCTCGCAGCCTTGCCGCACCGCCGCGGCGCTCGACAACTCGGCGATCTCGCCCGGGTACAGCAGCAACTTCGGGTCCGAGCTGGCGAGCTGCACGGCGAGCTGGTCGATGTAGTTGTCCTTGCCGCCGAAACTGGTCGGCAAGGGCAGCGGCACCGGCCAGGCGCCGGCATAGATCGCGCCGCAGAACAACGCGGCGAATTCGGGTCCGGTTTCGGCAATCAGCGCGATCCGGTCCCCCGGGGCGACGCCGTGCGCGATCAGCCGGCGGGCCATCGTAAGCGCGTCGGCGCGCAGCTCGCTGAACGGATAGGCACGGGTCAGGTTGCCGCGCGCATCGTGGAAATTCATCCCCCGCACGCCTTTCGCGGCATAGTCGAGCGCTCCGCCGAACGTGCCGAAATCGGCAAAGCGGCGCGGCAGCGTGTCCGCGTTGGGGGTGGGGACAAGCGCGGCAGGAGCGTCGATCGTCGCGGCGTCGGTCATGCGAGAACCCGTTGTTGTCTTGTTGTCGGCGCACCGTGTGCCGGCGTCGCCTGAACCGAAGATTGCTGCGCGAACACCGCAAAAGGCGGCCGCATTGCGGGCCTCTACAATCGGGGCCGAGTATGGCACGAATAAGGCCGTGTATTCTCGCCGCTCCTCCCGCCGACCGCCAAAACCGCTCGATCCGGCGCGGCTGGAAGAGTTGGCGCTGGCCTATGTCGCGCGGTTTTCAACGAGCGCGGCCAAGCTCCAGACTTACCTGACGCGCAAGCTGCGCGAGCGCGGGTGGGATGGCGCGAGCGAGCCGCAACTGGCAGCGCTGGCCGAGCGCTTCGTCGCCGCGGGCTATATCGACGATACCGCTTACGCGCGCGCCAAGAGCGGCGGTCTGCTGCGCCGCGGCTATGGTGAGCGGCGAATTGGGCAAGCGTTGAGCGCGGCGGGGATCGCCGAAGAAGTCCGCGCAGAGGTCCGCGCGAGCGAGGCCGCGCGCCGCCGCGCCGCGCTGACGCTGGCGAGGAAGCGCCGGTTTGGCCCCTTCGGGGCGGGCGCGCTCGACCGCGCCGGGCGCGAGAAGCAGATTGCCGCGTTTTTGCGCGCCGGGCATCCCATGGACAGCGCGCGCGTTTTAGTCGATGCCCCGAACGCGGCGACCGCCGAAGAATGGGCTGCGGCGGCTGACGAAGAGGACACCGGATGCGACTGACTTTGCCGCTCGGCCGCGCGCTCGCGCTCGGCGCCGCGCTCGCGCTCGCCGCGTGCACCAATTCGGACGGCGGGGGCTCGGCGGCCTCGACCCAAGCGGCGAGCGTCCACGCGGTCTCGGGGCTGCGAGTGATCCCGCTCACGGTCACCCACGCGGGCGCGCGCCACGCGTTTCGCGTCGAAGTCGCCGGCACTTCCGCCGAGCAAGAGAAAGGTCTGATGTTCCGCACCGCGATGGGGCCGGACGAAGGGATGATCTTTCCGATGAGTCCCGCCCGCCCGGCGAGCTTTTGGATGCGCAACACCGTCATCCCGCTCGACATCGTCTATGTCGGCCCCGACGGCCGCATTCTCAACATCGCCGCCAATGCGGTGCCTTATTCGGAAACCCCGCTTTATTCGATCGGGCCGGTCAAGGGCGTGTTGGAACTCAAGGGCGGCCGCGCCGCGCAGCTCGGAATCGGCGCGGGCGACCTGGTCGAGTGGTGATCGCCCGCCTTGCCCGCAAGGAATGCGGCGGCTAACGGCTCGGTCCGATGGGAATTCTCTCGAAGCTCTTCACCTGGTGGGATGGCGCGACGATCGGTACGCTGCTCGACAGCGCGCTGCGCGGCGAACAAGTCGGCACCGATGCGCAAGGCAATGCTTATTACCGGGCCGCCACACGCAACGCGGTGACCGACCCGTTTCCCGGCCGCGAGCGCCGCTGGGTGATCTACGCGGGCGCCAATGACGCCAGCCGCGTACCGCCCGAATGGCACGGGTGGCTCCACGGCAGCTTCGATTCGGTGCCTGAAAGCAACCTTCCGCCCGCGCGCATCTGGGAAGCCGATTACACCCCCAACGCCACCGGCACCGCTTTTGCCTATCGCCCGCAAGGCGCGCTCGAGCGCGGCGGCGTCCGGGCCGCTGCGACGGGCGACTACGAGGCTTGGAGCCCCGATGCGGGCGCAGCGCCGACGCGGTCCGACGGGGACATGCCCACCGCCTCGACGAGCGCCTGACGGCGATGCGCGCGCACTGCGCTTTTGCCGCAATCGCGCTGCTGGCGGGATGCAATCAGAATCAGGAGCCCGACGATACCGCAACCGAGGTGCCGCCCGCGGTCGCGGCGACGCCGATCGCCTCGGGGGTGGTCGAAAGCAAGTACGGCACGCCGGTCAAGGACCGCGTCGCCACAATCGGCCTGCTCAACAAGCGCAACAACCTCGAGCACGATTTCACGATGAAGCCGGGCGAGGCGCGGCGGCTGGGCAACGTGGTGGTCCGGCTCGAGACGTGCGAGCGCACGCTGCCGTGGGAACAGCCGCCCGAAACCGGGGCGTTCGTTCAGGTCTATGTCGAGGAGCGCGCGACCACCTCCGATCCGCTGGCGTGGCGGCGGGTGTTCTCGGGCTGGCTGTTCAAGAATTCTCCGTCGCTCAACGTCGTCGAGCATCCGGTTTACGACGTTTGGGTCAAGGACTGCGCGATGAAGTTCCCGGGCGAGGAGGAAAGCCCGGCGGCGGCGGCATCGGCGAGCAACGCGGCGAAGCCCGCGGGCAAGCCCTCGCCCACTTCCTCACCTTCGACCACACCAAGCGCGGCCGCCAAGCCCGCGTCGCCTACGCCTTCGCCCAGCGGGACTTGAGCCGCGCCGAGCAGCTCGAGATAGCGGTCCTGCGATACCTCGCGCGCGCCGAGCGAGGCGAGGTGCCCGGTCATGAATTGGCAATCGAGCAGCTCCGCGCCAGCATAGCGTAGCGCCGCGACGAGCCACGCCAGCGTGACTTTCGACGCGTCGGTGGCGGCGCTGAACATCGATTCGCCGCAGAACACCCGCGCGAACCCGACCCCGTAGAGCCCGCCGACCAGCTCGCCGTCCTCCCAGCATTCGAGCGAGTGCGCGTGCCCTTCGGCGTGGAGCGCGCGGTAGCTCGCGCCGAGCCGCTCGCTGATCCACGTTTCGTCGGTGTCGCGCCGCGGCGCCGCGCATGCGTCGAGCACCGCGGCGAACGCGGCGTTGCAGCTCACCGTGAACCGTCCACGCCGCAGCGTCCGCGCCAGCGAGCGCGACAGGTGGAAGCCGCCCAGCGGAAGCACCGCGCGGCGGCGCGGCTCGACCCAGAACAAGTCGGGATCGTCGCGGCGGTCGGCCATCGGAAAGATGCCGCTGCGATAAGCGAGCAACAGCAGTTCTGGATCGATCGGCGGCGGCTGGACCGGAGCGTGCATGACGGCCATGATACCACCCGGCCGGCGTGCGCGAAACAGCCGCCTTGCGCGGGCCAAATGCAACCGATAGAGGCGGCCCCGCCCGCAGGAGTGTAGCTCAGTTGGTAGAGCATCGGTCTCCAAAACCGAGGGCCGTGGGTTCGAGTCCCTCCACTCCTGCCATTTTTGAAGATGCGCCGACGGTGCGCGAAAGTCTGGTCTTCGCGCTGGTCCTGACGGTCCTCGCGGCGCTGCCCGTGCTCGCCGCACGCCAGCCGGCGATGACCGACTACGCCGCCCATCTCGCGCGCTATCACGTGATGCTCGCGCCGCAGCGGCCGTTCCTCGATCTTTATTACGGGTTCGAGTGGAAGTGGATCGGCAACCTCGGCCTCGACATCCTGATTCGCCCGCTTGCCGCGGTCATGCCGCTCGAGGTCGCGGGCCGGGTCGCGGTCGCCCTGCTTGCGCTCCTGCTCGCGCTAAGCCTCGTTGCATGCGAATGGGCGCTGCGCCGCCGGATCGGGGTCGGGAGCCTGCTCGCGCTGTGCTTCGTGTGGCAGCCCGGGATGCTCTACGGCTTCCTCAACTACATGCTCAGCCTCGCGCTCGCGCTCCTCGCGTTCGCGGTGTGGGTGGAGCTTCGGGCATGGCGCTGGCGGTGGATTCCGTTTTTGGCCGTAGGCGTCGTCGTCTGGCTCGCGCACGTCTCGGGTTGGGGGGTGCTCGGGCTGATGGTATTCGGCTACGAATGGAACCGCTCGAAGACCTGGCGCGCGTTCCTCGCTCCGTGGCCGCTGACGCTGCCGATTCTGGCGCTTGTGTTCGGCGGCGGGAGCAAGGGGGTGTTTTCGTACGGATCGAACGTGCTGCTGTTCAAGCAGACGCTATGGGTCCGCGCGATGAAGGATTCGGTCCAGTGGCTGGATATCTCGAGCGCGATCCTCATCGCGCTGGTGCTCGTCGCCGCGGTCGCGTGGCGGCGGATCGACGGGCGACTGGGATGGGGCGCGCTGCTGATGATGCTCGGCAGCCTGGCGATGCCGCGGCATATCGTGGGCGGCGACTATGCCGATTACCGGCTGATCGGATCGGGGCTGCTCGCCGCCTGCCTCGCGGTCACCTGGCGGGCCCCGCGCTGGGCGTTCTACCTCGCCGCGCTGCCGTTCCTCGTGCGGCTCGGCGTCACCACCGAGACCTGGGCGCGCCAGTCCCGCGAGATCGAACAGGAGACCGCGGGCCTCGCGCTCGTCCCCCAAGGCGCGCGGATCGCGAGCGTCGTGGCGATCGAGCGCGGGCAGTGGGGCTTCAACCCTTACGAGCACATCT
>JBBRER010000025.1:0-20587 GCA_038202745.1 Sphingomonadales bacterium | reverse complement strand
CGTCAGCCCGGCAGCTTCGCCCGCCGCCATGTCCTCGGCGTTGGCGGCGAGGATTTCGGCCTGTTGGGCACGTATCGCGTAGGCCGCGCTACGTAGCGCTGCCGCCTTCGTTACGGTCGGGGTCAGCGCGAGTTCGCGTTGCGCGATGCGGCCGCTGCGCGCGAGCCGCTCGATCAGCATGTCGGGCGATTCGGCGGGCTCGTTCATCGCCCGCGCCTAACAGCCCGACATCGCCAAGTCACCGATTCGCGGGTCACCCCTAAACGATTCTCATCACGCGAAATTTTGGTTCCATCGGCTCGTCGCGTGACTCCACCGACTCGCCCCGGAATCGCTGTCGCGATTCGCCAAGTCCGGGGGCACCTGATACCGGCCCGTCACGAGAGACACAGAGGGGTTTTGGGGTCGTCTTGCAAAAGTTAACCGCCGGTGGGCTTCCCGCCCGCCTGCGGACCTGGTTTCCCGACCGCGAATTCTTCATGCGGTCGCAAGGCCAAGTCCGTTTCATCAAGCTGTCGTCGCGTTTGCAGATGACTACCGCGGCGCTCGTCGCCGGGCTCGCGCTCGTGTGGCTTATAAGTCTCGCGGCGATGGGCGCGTCGCACTACTTTTCCACGCGCGACCGGCTCTCGCTGCTCGACCGCGAAGCCAAAGTGACCAGTTCGGAGAGCCGCGTCGCGGCTTATGGCGACAACATCGCCAAGACCACCGACGAAATCAAGCGCCGCCAGGACTTTATCGAACAAGTCACCCAGGCGCACCTCGGCACGCTGCCGCAGGACGTGCGCGCCGGTGAGACCGTGTCGAACTCAAGTGGCGCTGCGGCCGAAACGGTCAGAAAGATCAGCCTCGCGCTGCCCGAAGCCGCGGGACTGGCGCGGCTCGAAGCGCGCCAGTTGGCATTCGTCGAAGCGCTGACCCGGCTCGCCGACCGCCGCTCGGCGCAAGCCGAGGCCAAGCTCGAGCGGCTCGGGCTCAACCCGCGCACGATGCTCGCCGCCGCCGCCGACCGGAGCGCGATGGGTGGCCCGTTCATCGCGCTGGCGACCGCGCGCGACGGCTCGCTCGATCCGCGCTTCCAGCGCCTCGGGCTCAGCTTGGCGCGGATGGACGCGCTCGAGCGCGGGATGCAAGGCCTACCTCAGGTTCTCCCCGCCAGCCTCGAATATATTTCCTCGGGCTTCGGCTTCCGTGCCGATCCGTTCACCGGCGCGGGCGCGTTTCACCCCGGGCTCGATTTCAAGGGCCCGATCGGCGCGCCGATCTACGCCGCCGCGCGCGGCCGGGTCAGCTTCGTCGGGCAGCGCTCGGGCTACGGCAACTGCGTCGAGATCGATCACGGCAACGGGCTGATTACCCGCTACGCGCACATGTCGGGCTTCCGCACGACGATCGGCAAGGCGGTGGCGCCGGGCGAGGTCATCGGGCTGATCGGCAGCACCGGCCGCTCGACCGGGCCGCATCTTCATTTCGAAGTCCGCATCAACGACCGCCCGGTCAATCCCCGCCCCTTTCTGGAGGCCGCAAATGTTCAAGAAGCCCGCGGAAACCTCGCGGCCAACGATGGCTAGCTCGATGGCGAATTCATCCTTTTCGGTGTTCGGCGCCGATATCCGCGTCGTCGGCGATGTCACCGCCTCGGCCGACCTTCACATCGACGGGCGGATCGAGGGCGACGTCGCTTGCACCGCGCTGGTCCAGGGCGAGGCGAGCGAGATCGTCGGCGCGGTCAAAGCCGAGAGCGCGCGGCTATCGGGCACTGTGCGCGGCACGATCGCGGTGCGCGAGCTGGTCGTGCTCAAAACCGCGCGGATCCACGGCGATGTCCATTACGACGCGCTGACGATCGAACAAGGCGCGCAAGTCGAGGGCCGGTTCGCGCCGCGTGCGCATGACGCGGCAAGCGACGCAGCCCCGGCAAGCGACGACGAACCAAGGCTGACCCTGGCGAGCTAAGCGCTCGCCGTTCGGGCGCCTTCGGCAGCGAGCAACTCGATTATTCTGGCCGCGGTTTGGCCGTCCCCGAAAGGACTGTGCGCGCGCGCCATCGCCTCGTAGGCGGCGGCATCATCCAGCAGCGCGCACGTCTCGCGCACGATCGTGTCGGCGTCGGTGCCGACCAGCCGCGCGGTTCCGGCAGCGACGCCTTCGGGGCGCTCGGTGGTTTCGCGCATCACCAGCACCGGTTTGCCCAGCGCGGGCGCCTCTTCCTGCACGCCGCCGCTGTCGGTCAGCATGATTTCGGCGAGGCCGAGCAGGCGCGCGAAACAGGGATAGTCGAGCGGCTCGATCAACGCGACGTTGGCGAGGCCCGCCAGCTCGCCATCCATTACCCCCCGCACGTTGGGGTTGGGGTGGACGGGGAAGATCACCGCCACGTCCGCCCGCTCCGCGATGCGCCGAATCGCGCGGGCGATGTTCTCGAGTCCGCCGCCGAAGTTTTCGCGGCGGTGACTGGTGACCCCGATTATCCGCTTACCCGCAAAGCGCTTTTCGAGTTCGGCCAGCCCGGCGGCGAGCGCGGGCTCGGCCGCGATCCTCGCGGTCACCCAGTGGAGCGCGTCGATCACCGTGTTGCCGGTGACGTGGACGCGTTCGGGCGCGACGTTTTCGGCGCGCAGCGCCGCCGCGGCGGTCTCGGTCGGGGCGAAGTGGAGGCTGGCGACGCTGCCGATGACCTTGCGGTTCATCTCTTCGGGCCACGGCTGGTAGATGTCGCCGCTGCGCAGCCCCGCCTCGACATGATCGACCGGAACCTTGCGGTAATACGCGGCGAGCGCGCCGCACATCGCTGTCGTGGTGTCGCCCTGGACGATCACGCGGGCCGGACGCTCGGCGTCGATCACTTGGCCTAAGCCCACGAGCAGCGCCGCGGTCAGCGCATCGAGCGTCTGGTCGGCGCGCATCAGGTCGAGGTCGTGGTCGGGAACGATCCCGGCGATCTCGAGCACCTGATCGAGCATGCCCCGGTGTTGCGCCGAGACGCAGACGCGGCAATCGAAGCGGGAGTCGGCTTTCAGCGCCGCGATCACCGGGAACAGTTTGATCGCCTCGGGCCGGGTACCGAAAATGACGAGGATCTTTGCTGGGGCGGTCATCGGTGAGCGCCGGTTAAATGTGCGCTGTGCGTTCTGTCCGCCTCACGGCGGAAGCAACAGCCAATCGCGGAGGCGATTGGCGCACCGCGATTACGCTTCCTCGCCCGCGGTTTCGGCGACGCGCTTGGCTTCGAGCCACGCGGCGGCTTCGGCTTCTTGCGCGGCTTCGGCGGCGAGCTTGACGTTGGCTTCGCGTTCGGCGCGCAATTCGACGATCAACGCCTCGCGGTCGTCGCCAAGCTGGGCGTCGTCGCCCGCCTGATCGACGAGGCCCGCCTTTTTCGCCGCCTTGGCGACGATCGCGTCGAGCTCGCGCTGCGAGCACAGCCCGACGGTGACCGGGTCCTTGGCCTGGATATTGGTGATGTTCCAGTGGCTGCGGTCGCGGATCGCGGCGATGGTGTTGCGGGTGGTGCCGATCAGCTTGCCGATCTGGGCGTCCGAAATCTCGGGGTGGTTGCGCAAGATCCACGCGATCCCGTCGGGCTTGTCCTGGCGTTTGGAGACGGGCGTGTAGCGCGGCCCCCGGGTGCGGCTGACCGAGACCGGGGCTTTCTGCATCTGCAGTACGTAAGTCGGGTCCGTCTGGCCTTTCTCGATCTCGGCCATCGTCAGCTCGCCCGAGCGCAGCGGGTCGCGCCCGGTGTACTTCGACGAAGCGAGATCGTCGGCCATCGCCTGGACTTCGAGGATGTGGAGGCCGCAAAATTCGGCGATCTGTTCGAACGAAAGCGCGGTGCTGTCGACCAGCCACGAGGCGGTGGCATGCGGCATCAGCGGGGTCTGCTGGGTCACGGGGGTTTCTCCGGCACAAAAATAAAGGGCCGCTCCTTCGCGGAGCGGCCGAACACCGCGTCGATGTAGGCGGATTCGCTTCCGCGGGCAAGGCCGCAGTGGCGCGCTTGGCGCTAAAGCGGAACGTAGCCCGGCAGCGCCGCGACGCGCGCCAGCCAGGCGCCAACCGAGCGGTAGTCGCCCAAGCGAAAACCGCCCGCCTCGGCGACATGCGTGTAAGCATAAAGCGCGATGTCGGCGAGCGTGACGCCGCCCCCTACGAACCATTCGCGCGCCGCCAGATGCTCGTCCATCAACGCCAGCGCGGCTTCGCCCGCGGCGCGCTTGGCAGGTACTTGCGCGCGTTGCTGATCGGTAAGCGTCGCCTCGCCAATGTAATGCAGCCAGAACCGCAGCGTCGCGACGTTGGGCTCGTGGTTGTACTGCTCCCAGAACATCCAGTGCAACATGTCGGCGCGCGCGAAGCGGTCTTGCGGCACCAGATGCGTCCCTTCGCCCAAATACCAACACGCGGCGCTGCTTTCGGGCAACATCAGCTCGCCGATTTGCAACACCGGAATCCGCCCGTTGGCACTGATCCGCGCGAGAAAGTCGGGCGTCCGCGTCTCGCCTTTTATGATGTCATAGCAGCGCCGCTCGAGCGGCAGTCCGAGCAGCGCGGCGGTCAAGCGTATCTTGTAGCAATTGCCCGAAACGGGATCCTCGTGGAGGGTCAGGCGGTCCATCATACCTCCAGCACGATCTTGCCGATATGCGCGCCCGCTTCCATTCGGGCGTGGGCGGCGGCGGCTTGGGCGAGCGGGAAGGTGCGGTCCATTACCGGACGCAAGCTGCCGTCCTCGACCAGCGGCCAGGCGTTGGCGGCGATTTCTGCTGCGAGCAGCGCCTTGAACTCCTTCGAGCGCGGGCGCAGGGTCGATCCGGTGAGCGTCAGACGGCGGCGCATGACTTCGGCCATGTTGAGTTCGGCGCGCACCCCGCCCTGGACCGCGATGGTGACGTGACGGCCGTCGTCGGCAAGGCACTTGAGATTGCGCGCGACGTAATCGCCCGCGACCATGTCGAGCACGATATGAACGCCTTTAGCCCCGGTTATCGCCGCAACTTCGGCGGCGAAGTCCTGCGCCTTGTAGTCGATCGCGTGGTCCGCGCCGATCGCTAGCGCCGCGGCGCACTTCTCCGGCCCGCCGCAGGTCACGATCACCGTGAGTCCGAACAGTTTGCCGAGCATGATCGCCATGCTCCCGATCCCGCTGGTCCCGCCGTGGACGAGCAGCGTCTCGCCGTCGCGCGCCCAGCCGCGCTCGAACACATTGTGCCACACGGTGAACAGCGTTTCGGGCAGCGCCGCGGCTTGCGCGAGCGAAAGGCCCGCAGGGACCGGGAGGCAATGATCGGCCGCCGCGAGGCAGTATTGCGCATAGCCGCCGCCCGAAACCAGCGCGCAGACCTGCTGGCCGAGCAGCGCTTCGGGCACGCCTTCGCCCAGCGCGACGATCTCGCCGCTGATCTCGAGCCCCGGGATCGGCGAGGCGCCCGGCGGCGGCGGATAGAACCCCTGGCGCTGGATCACGTCGGGGCGATTGACCCCGGCGTAAGCGACTTTGACCAGGACTTCGCCTGCGTCGGGCCGGGGCACGGCAATCGTCTCGGCGCGCAGCACCTCGGGCGCGCCGGGCGCGTCGAAGCCGATCGCGGTCATCGTTGTCGGATTGGCCATCGCGGCGCGCCCTTGTTGTGCCCCTGTTGCAGCGAGGTCACGCCCGCTCGCCTAACCGCGCCGCCCGTTGACAGCAAGCGGCGCGCGACTCATCTTCGCGCACATGGACGACGATGATCGCCCCCGTCCGCGCAGCGACGCCGCCGGCCTGCTCGCCGGCGAGAGACTCGACCCTTATTCGCGAGGTGAGCTTGCCGAGCGGATCGCGCAATTGCGGACGGAAATCGCGCGGATCGAGGCGCACCGCGACCGCGCCGCCGCGCATCGCAGCGCCGCCGACTTGTTGTTCAAGCGAACCGACACGTGAGGGCGGCGCGCGCCCTTTCGCCGAGCAGCGCGCGCGCCCATATAGGTTTTGTTAACCATACCCGTTCAATCATTCCGGAAAGCCGAACTGAACTATCCGGAGTGTTCCTCGCCTCAACGAAAGATCGCTGAATGCCCAGTTTCGCCCAGAGCCTCGAGAAAACGCTGCACGCCGCGCTCGCCAACGCGGGCGAGCGCAGCCACGAATACGCGACGCTCGAGCATTTGCTGCTGGCGCTGATCGAAGACGCCGACGCGATGCAGGTGATGCAGGCGTGCGGGGTCGAGCTGGGCGAGCTCGGCGAGGTCGTGAAGCAGTACCTCGATCAGGAATACCAGTCGCTCAAGACCGAGGAAAAAGGCGATCCGCAGCCGACCGCGGGCTTCCAGCGGGTGATCCAGCGCGCGATCCTCCACGTCCAGTCGTCGGGCAAGGACACCGTCACCGGCGCCAACGTGCTCGTCGCGCTGTTTTCCGAGCGCGACAGCTATGCGGTCTATTTCCTCCAGCAGCAGGACATGAGCCGATTGGATGCGGTGAGCTTCATCAGCCACGGGATCGGCAAGGGCGGCAAGCGGATCGAGGATCGCAGCCCCAAAGGCGCCGAGGGCGAGCCGCCCGCGAGCGAGGACAAAAGCGAAGCCAAATCGGGCAAGAAGGATTCGGCGCTCGACCAGTTCACGGTCAACCTCAACGAAAAGGCGCTCGCGGGCAAAGTCGATCCGCTGATCGGGCGCGGACCCGAGGTCGACCGGACGATCCAGATCCTCTGCCGCCGCTCGAAGAACAACCCGCTTTATGTCGGCGATCCCGGCGTGGGCAAAACCGCGATCGCCGAGGGGCTGGCGCGCAAGATCGTCGAGGGCGAAGTGCCCGAGGTGCTCTCGCAAGCGGTGATCTATTCGCTCGACATGGGCGCGCTGCTCGCGGGCACACGTTATCGCGGCGATTTCGAGGAACGGCTCAAGCAAGTCGTCTCCGAATTGGAAAAGCTGCCCGAGGCGGTGCTGTTCATCGACGAGATTCACACGGTGATCGGCGCCGGGGCGACCAGCGGCGGGGCGATGGACGCGTCCAACCTATTGAAGCCCGCGCTATCCTCGGGCGCGATCCGCTGCATCGGATCGACCACCTACAAGGAATTCCGCAACCACTTCGAAAAGGACCGCGCGCTGCTGCGCCGGTTCCAGAAGATCGACGTCAACGAGCCGACGGTCGAGGACACGATCAAGATCCTCAAAGGCCTGCGCAGTGCGTTCGAGCAGCACCACAAGGTCAAGTACACCCCCGAGGCGATCAAGACCGCGGTCGAGCTGTCGGCGCGCTACATCAACGACCGCAAGCTCCCCGACAAGGCGATCGACGTGATCGACGAGGTCGGCGCGATGCAGATGCTGGTCGCGCCGAGCAAGCGCAAGAAGACGATTACCGCCAAGGAGATCGAGGCGGTGATCGCGACGATGGCGCGGATTCCGCCCAAATCGGTGTCGAGCGACGACCGCACCGCGCTCGAGCATCTCGAAAAGGATTTGAAGCGCGTCGTGTTCGGGCAGGACAAGGCTATCGAGGTTCTTGCGAGCGCGATGAAGCTGAGCCGCGCGGGCTTGCGCGATCCCGACAAGCCGATCGGCAGCTTCCTGTTCTCGGGGCCCACCGGGGTCGGCAAGACCGAAGTCGCGCGCCAGCTCGCCAGCATCATGGGCATCCCGCTCCAGCGCTTCGACATGTCCGAATACATGGAGCGCCACAGCGTTTCGCGCCTGATCGGTGCGCCCCCGGGCTATGTTGGCTACGATCAGGGCGGACTCTTGACCGACGCGGTCGATCAGCAGCCGCATTGCGTGCTGCTGCTCGATGAGATCGAGAAGGCGCACCCCGACCTGTTCAACATCCTGCTCCAGGTGATGGATCACGGACGGCTCACCGATCATCACGGCAAGACGGTCGATTTCCGCAACGTCATCCTGATCATGACCACCAATGCCGGGGCCGCAGACATGGCGAGCCAGGGCATCGGCTTCGGCGACGTCTCCAAGGAGGACGCGAGCGAGGAAGCGGTCAAACGGATGTTCAGCCCCGAATTCCGCAACCGGATCGATGCGATCGTGCCGTTCGCCTACCTGCCGACGAGCGTCGTCGCGCGCGTGGTCGACAAGTTCATCCTCCAATTGGAGCTTCAACTGGCCGAGCAGAACGTCCACATCCAGTTCGACACCGACGCGCGCGAATGGCTGACCGAGCGCGGCTACGACCGGCTGTATGGCGCGCGGCCGATGGCGCGGCTGCTCCAGGACAAGGTCAAGCAGCCGCTCGCCGAGGAGCTGCTGTTCGGCAAGCTCGCCAACGGCGGCGAAGTTCACGTCAGCATCAAGGACGGCGCCCCCGCGTTCGAAGTGACCCCGGCGCCGCCCAAGCTCGTGAAAAAAAGCAGGCCGCCCGCCGACAAGGTCAAAGCCAAGCGCAAACCCAAGCCCGAGCCCGAAGCGAGCGAGGACCAGGGCTGAAGGAACGAATCCCCGGGGGCACGATTGTCCGGGGCATGAGCGCAGGCTTTTCGTGGATCCGCGCCGAGCCGCACGGCATCCATATCCGCCCGGCCGATGCCTGGATCGATCCTTCTCGCCCCGTGGATACCGCGCTGGTCACGCACGGCCACGCCGACCACGCGCGGGGCGGGCACGGGACGACGATCGCGACCCCCGCCACGCTGGCGATCATGAAGCTGCGCTATTTTACCGACGCGGGCGCGATTCCAGTTGCCTATGGCGAGACCGTGACGCTCGCAGGTGACGTCAAGGCGACATTCGTTCCCGCGGGGCATGTCTTGGGATCGGCGCAAATCCTGCTCGAACACGCGGGCGAGCGGGTGGTGGTGACCGGCGACTACAAACGCCGCGCCGATCCGACCTGCCCGCCGTTCGAAGTTACCCCGTGCGATGTCTTCGTGACCGAAGCGACATTCGGGCTGCCGGTGTTCAAGCATCCGCCGATTGCCGAGGAGATGGCCAAGCTCTTGAAGGCGCGCGCCGACAATCCCGACCGCTGCGTGCTGGTCGGCGCTTATGCGCTGGGCAAGGCGCAGCGGGTGATCGCGGAGTTGCGCCTCGCGGGCTACGCCGATCCGATATACCTCCACGGCGCGCTCGAGAAGATGTGCCGGCTGTACGAAGAGCACGGCATCGATCTGGGCGAACTACGGCTCATTGCCGGGGTGCCCAAGTCCGCTTTGCAGGGCCAGATCGTGCTGTGCCCGCCATCGGCGATGAGCGACCGCTGGAGCCGCCGTTTGCCCGATCCGATCACCGCGATGGCTTCGGGCTGGATGCGGGTGCGCCAGCGCGCCCGCCAGCGCGGGGTGGAGTTGCCGCTGATCATATCGGACCACGCCGATTGGGACGAACTCACGCGCACGATCGAGGAAGTGAACCCCCAATGCACCTGGATTACCCATGGCCGCGAGGAAGCGCTGCTCAGGTGGTGCGAGCTTCATCAGCGCAAGGCGCGCGCGCTGGCGCTGGTCGGCTATGAAGACGAAGACGATTGAGCGTGGAGGCTTTCGCCGCCCTCGTCGATGCGCTCGTCTACACTTCGTCGCGCAACGCCAAGCTGGCGTTGATCGCTGACTATCTCAAGCACACCCCCGACCCCGACCGCGGCTGGGCGCTGGCGGCGCTGACCGACGGGCTCGACTTTTCGGCGGTCAAAGGCGCCGCGATTCGCGGGCTTATCATCGACCGGGTCGATTCGGCGCTGTTCGCGATGAGCCGCGACTATGTCGGCGACACCGCCGAGACGGTCAGCCTGCTGTGGCCCGAACCGCTCGGAAAGGTCGCACCGCCGCCTACCGTGAGCGAGGCGGTGGCAGCGCTCCAGCGCATGACGCGCGCCACGGTCGCGGTCGAGCTTGCCGCGCTGCTCGACCGGCTCGATCCCAATGGGCGGTACGCGTTGCTCAAGCTGGCGACCGGGGCGATGCGCATCGGCATTTCGGCGCGGCTCGCCAAAGTCGCCTTCGCGCAAGCATTTTCGGTCTCAGTCGATGATGTCGAGGAGTTTTGGCACGGCCAGTTCGCGCCATATGCCGAGCTGTTCGACTGGGCCGCGAACGGCGCCGCAGCGCCCGACGCCAGCCACGTCCCGCTGTTCCGCCCGTTCATGCTCGCGCACCCACTCGAAGGCCCGGCGCTGGCGGCGGTGACCGCCGACTTCGCGAGCTACGCGGCCGAATGGAAATGGGACGGGATTCGCGTCCAGCTCGTCCACGTGAACGGCGAAACGCGCGTCTATTCGCGATCGGGCGACGATATTTCCGCGACCTTTCCCGAAGTCGCCGCCGCGCTGACGATCCCGGCGGTGCTCGACGGGGAGCTGCTTGTGCGCGGCGCGCATCAGGGCGGCGAAGCGGGCGGGGCTGCGAGCTTCAACGCGCTCCAGCAGCGGCTCGGGCGCAAGACCGTGAGCAAGGCGATGCTCGCCGACTACCCCGCGTTCGTGCGGCTATACGATCTGCTGATCCGCGAAGACGACGATTTGCGTCCGCTTGCGTGGGAGCAGCGCCGCGCCGAACTCGAGGCATTCGTCCCGCGGCTCGACCCTGAGCGCTTCGATTTGTCGAGCACGATCGCCGCCACAACGCTCGACGAGCTTGCGGCGATCCGCGAACGGGCGCGCGACGATGCGATCGAGGGGGTCATGCTCAAGCGCCGCGATTCGGCTTACGTCGCCGGGCGCAAGACCGGGCTGTGGTTCAAGTGGAAGCGCGACCCGCTGCTGGTCGATTGCGTTTTGATGTACGCGCAGCGCGGCAGCGGCAAGCGCAGCAGCTTCTATTCGGACTTCACTTTCGGCTGCTGGGACGGCGATCCCGATCGGGGCGCCGAGCTGCTTCCGGTGGGCAAGGCCTACTTCGGCTTCACCGACGAGGAACTGAAGTGGCTCGACCACCATGTCCGCCAGCACACGCTCGCGCGGTTCGGCCCGGTGCGCGAGACCGACAAGAGCCTCGTGTTCGAAGTCGCGTTCGATTCGGTCCACGCCAGCAAGCGCCACAAATCGGGCGTGGCGATGCGCTTCCCCCGGATCAGTCGCATCCGCCGCGACAAGCCGGCGCACGAGGCCGACCGGCTCGATACGCTTAAAGCGCTGATCCGCGATTGATTGCTGACCGCTTCCGGGTAAAAGAGAGTTGCAAATCGCAACCGGAGTATTCGCAATGTCCCTCGCCGATCAGACCCTGCCCATTTTCGACAACCTTCTCGGCGTCCTCGACGGCCTGCTCGCCAAGGCCGCGGACAACGGCGGCGATGCGCTCCTCGCCGCCCGGATCGCGCCCGACATGCATCCGCTTTCGGGCCAGGTGCGGATCGCCTGCGACCAGGTCTCGACCGCGCTCAAGCGGCTGAGCGAGAGCACGTTCGTGCTGCCCGACGAAGACGATGCGACGCTTGCCGAAGCGCGGGCGCGAATCGCCAGGACTCGCGCCGCCGCCAAAGCCGCCGGTGGGTTCGCCGCGGCCGATTCGCCCATTGAATTCGCGCTGCCCAACGGAATGGCATTCGCGATGAGCGCAGCCGACTATGCGCGCGACTGGGCCATCGCCCAGCTCTATTTCCACGTCGTCGCGGCCTACATGATCCTGCGCCAGCAGGGCCTGGCGGTGGGCAAGGCCGAATTCATGCCGCACATGGTCAAGCACGTGAAGCGCCCGCCGGCCTGAGTTGCGCGGCGCAACACCCGCCGCCGTGACGTCGCGCTAACCGGCGGCGTCGCGCAGCGCCGCGGCGTGATGCCGGGCGTTCTCGGCGTAATGCGCGACGCCGATCCGCATCCCGGCGATGGCCGCATCGTCGAGCTCGCGCATGAACCGCGCCGGTCGCCCGCCCCACAGCTGGCGATTGGCGATGACTTTGCCTTCGGTCAGCATCGCCCCCGCCGCGAGCATCGCGTCGCTGCCGATCCGCGCCTTGTTCATCGCGATCGCGCCCAAGCCAACGAACGCCCTATCTTCGAGCACAGCGCCGTGGATCATCGCCATGTGCCCGATCAGTACATCGTCGCCGATCAGCGCGGGCGAGCCGTCGGGGTCGCCGGGGCGCGCGGGATCGCAGTGGACCACGCTGGCGTCCTGGATATTGCTGCGCGCGCCGATCACGATCCGGCTGACATCGGCGCGCAGCACGCAGTTGTACCACACGGACGAATCGGGGCCGATCTCGACATCGCCGATGATCACGCAGCCCGGCGCGACGAACGCGCTGTCGTGAATGCGCGGGGCTTTACCGTGGATCGCGAAAATCGTGGTTCCGGGGCGCGGGGTCATGTCAGCGGACTTTCCGAAGCAGATTGGACCAGCGGATATACGGCAGGATCGAGGAATGATCGTCGGTCCATGCGCGCGGCGCCTCGCCCTTGAGCGCGGTCCATTGCTGCGGGGCCGAGGCGCGCTTCACCGCTTCGATCCGCGCCGGATCACGCGCGAGCACGACGAACGAGGACGGCACGAACATCCCCTCGCCCGGCTCGTCGTCGCGGATTGCGCTGGCGAGGCCGCGCTTTCTGGCCTCGGCGGCGAGCACGGGCTCGAGATCGAGATAGCGGTTGGAGATGTGGACGAGCAGCAGGCCGCCGGGGGCGAGCTTGTCGAAATAGGTCTGGAACGCGTCGTCGGTCAGCAAGTGCAACGGGATTGCATCCGAACTGAACGCGTCGAGGATCAGCAGATCGAAGCTGGCGGGCGCGAAATTGGCGATTTCGAGCCGCCCGTCGCCGATGAAAATCCGCGCGTGCGGCGCGCAGTCCTGGATGAAGGTGAAGGTGCCGTTGCGCGAATAGCGCACGACTGCGGGGTCGATCTCGAAGAACGCCCAGTGCTGATCGGGCCGGGCAAAGCAGGCGAGCGTGCCGCCGCCAAGCCCGGTCACCCCGATCCGCGCGCCGCGCCCGAAAATCTCGGGCGCGTTGTCGAGGATCAGCCCGACGCCGGAACCCGGCCCGTAATAGCTGATCGGCACGTCGCGCAGCTTGGGATCGGTCAGCTGCTGGCCGTGGAGCGTGGTGCCGTGCGCGAGCGTGCGCAAATGCGCCTTGGGATAATCGCGCACCGTATAGACCCCGAAATAGCTGCGTGTGCGCAAGTGCTGGCGCGACGCGTCGATCGTTTCGAATCCACCTTGCGCGATCATCAGTGCCAGCAATGCGGTGAGAAACGCGGGACGCCACGGGTATAGCGCCAGCCCGGTCAGCGCGGCGGCGAGCGTCCAGGCGAAGCGCTCACCTGCCGAGCCGTCCTCGGCAAACACCCCGTGGATCTGGATCGCGCAGAACGTGACGAAGATCAGCACCGTCGCCACGAGGATACGCGCGAGCCCCGGTTCGACCCCGCCCCGCGTGCGCCAATCGAGCGCGGCGACGCGCGGCAGCAACGCGGCGGCGGCGAAGACGAGCAGCGGGTTTTCCCACACCCAGTCGAACACCAGCGGCGCGACCAGCGCGGTGAACGCGCCGCCGAGCGCGCCGCCCGCCGACATCACGAGGTAGAACTGCGTGAGCCGCGCGGGGCTCGGACGGGTTTCGTAAAGCCGCGAATGGAGCGCGACGCAGACCAGGAACAGCAACAGGACCGTCGCGAACACCAGCGACAGCCCCTGGTTGCCGCGCGATGACATCGCCAGCCCGCCCGCGAACAGCACCACAATCGGCGCTGCATTGGTGAACCAGCGCGCCCAGCGGCGATCGTCGGCAAAGGCGATGACGAAGCTAAGCAGATAGAGCCCGAGCGGGATCACCCACAGCAGCGGCATCGCGAAGATATCGGTGGTGAGATGCGTGGTGGTCGCGAGCATCAGTCCAGAGGGCACCGCGGCAAGCGCGAGCCACAGGACGATCCGGCGGCGCGGAATCGGCTCGCGGATTTCTTGCTCGGCCTCGCGTCCGTCGATGCCGCGCCGCGCCCATGCGCACACCGCGACCAGCACGATCAGCACGCCGTAACCCGCGCTCCACGCCCAGCTTTGTGCGTGGAGCGCGAGCAGCGGTTCGGCGAGCAGCGGGTATGAGAGCAGCCCGGCGAAGCTACCCACGTTCGACGCGGCGTAGAGCGCCCACGGCGCGCGCGCGGCGGGATGCGCGGCGTACCAACGCTGCATCAGCGGCGCCTGCGCCGAGACGAGGAAGAACACCGGGCCGATCGACAGCGCCAGCAGCAGCGGCGCCCACAGCGCTTCCTCGCCCGGCGCGGGCGGGCGCAGCGCCACCAACCCGACCGGCAGCGTCACCGCCGCAGCTGTGAGCAGCGCGATGTGGATTTGCGCCTGACGCTTGAGCGGATACCGCGCGAGCCGGTGGGCGTAAGCGTAGCCCGCAAGCAAGAGCGCCTGATAAACCAGCATCGCGCTGTTCCAAACCGCAGGCGTGCCCCCAAGCCGCGGCAGCGCCATCCGCGCGACCATCGGCTGGACCAGAAACAGCAGGAAACTGCCGGTCAGGATCGTCGCTACGAACAGCGCGCGGCCGTCGCGGCCTGAAGAGGCGGCGCTCATTGCGGGCGGTGAGCCCGGTAAAGCACGTGGCGGGACAGCGGATGCCCTTCGGGCAGCGCCGGATGGTCGAAATCGGCCCCGTCGACGTAGCTCAGGCCGATCCGCTCCATCACCGCACGGCTGCGGTGATTGCCGGGCACGGTGATCGCCATCACCGTCGGGGTGTTCAGGTTGTCCCAGCACCATGCGAGGCTCGCCCTCGCAGCTTCGCTGGCGTAGCCCACGCCCCACGCGTCCTGGCGCAGGCGCCAGCCGAGCTCGACCTCGTCCAGCGGTTCGCGCGCGGGCATCGGTCCGCAAAAGCCGAGAAACGCGCCATCGCTGCGCCGCTCCACCGCCCAGAAGCAGTGGCCGTGTTCAGCCTGCGTAGCGATCATTCGGTCGACGGCGGCGTCGCTGGCCGCGCGGTCGGTCTCTGGCAGGAATTCCATGACCGCGGGGTCGGCGTTGAGCTCGGCAAACGGCGCACGGTCCGCGGCGCGCCACGGGCGCAGCAGCAACCGCTTGGTTTCGATCATCTGCCGAGCAGCCGCGCGGCATGGGCGGCGTGGTAGGTCAGCACACCCGAGCACCCCGCGCGTTTGAATGACGTCAAGGTTTCGATCACGAGCGAGTCGCGGTCGCCTGCCCCAGCCGCCGCGGCGGCTTCGATCATCGCGTATTCGCCGCTGACCTGGTAGGCGAACACCGGCACTTCGAAGCGCTCCTTCACGCGCCGGACGATGTCGAGATAGGGCAGCCCGGGCTTGACCATCACGCTGTCGGCACCCTCGGCCAAGTCCGCCGCGACCTCGCGCAGCGCCTCGTCCGAATTGCCGTAGTCCATCTGGTAGGTCTTCTTGTCGCCCTTGAGCAGCCCGCCCGAGCCGACCGCGTCGCGGAACGGCCCGTAGAACGCGCTCGCGTACTTGGCGGCGTAGCTCATGATCTGGACATTGGCGTGGCCCGCGGCTTCGAGCGCGGCGCGGATCGCGCCGACGCGGCCATCCATCATGTCGGACGGCGCGATCACATCCGCCCCGGCGGCGGCTTGGTTCAGCGCCTGGCCGACCAGCACTTCGAGCGTTGCATCGTTGGTCACGTAGCCCGCGGCATCGACCAGCCCGTCTTGGCCATGGCTGGTGTAGGGATCGAGCGCGACGTCGGTGAGCACGCCGATCTCGTTCGCGCAGGCGTCCTTGATCGCCCGGATCGCGCGGCACATCAGGTTGTCGGGGTTGAGCGCCTCCTTGCCGGTTTCGCAGCGCAAATCGTGCGGAGTGTTGGGGTACAGCGCGAGGCACGGGATGCCGAGCGCGACCGCTTCCCTGGCGCGCGCGGCAATGAGGTCGACCGACCAGCGCGAAACCCCGGGGAGCGAGCCGATCGGCTCCTCCACCCCGCTCCCTTCGGTGACGAACAGCGGCCAGATCAAGTCGGCCGGGGTGAGCACGGTTTCGCGGTGAAGCGCGCGGCTCCACGCCGAGGCGCGGGTGCGGCGCAAGCGCAGTTGGGGAAAGGAAGCAGTCATCGCGCCGCCTTCTAGGCGCGCGCCGTCACCGCATCAATTGCCGAGGCGTGCGATCTCGCGGCCTGACGCGAGCGCGGCCGTCGCGGAGCGCGCGCCGAGCGGATTGAGCGCCGCTCCGGGGACGACCGCCTTGAGCCCGGCGAGCTTGGTCTTGAACGCAGCAAGCTCGCCGGCATCGACCTGGTTGGCGACGGTGAAGGCGACCGTCAGCGGGTTCACCGGGACGCCATTGCGGAGCAGCTCGTAATGCAGATGCGGCCCGGTCGAGAGCCCGGTCGAGCCGACATAGCCGATCACTTGCCCGCCGCGCACGCGCATCCCGGGCGAAACCGCGATCCGGCTCATATGGCCGTAGCCGGTGTCGAACCCGCCGCCGTGATCGAGCCGGACGTAGTTGCCGTGCCCGCCGTGCCATCCGGCGTAAACCACGGTGGCATCGCCCACCGCGTAAATCGGCGAGCCCCATGCGGCGCCGAAATCGACCCCGGCGTGAAGCCGCGTATATCCCAGGATCGGATGGCGGCGCAGGCCGAACTCGGAGGTGATGTGGCCGACCACCGGCATGATCAGCCCGGTGCGCTGCGCGCCCATCCCCGATGCTTCGAAGAACTGCCCGTCGTTGCCCCAGCGCAGCAATTGCGCGCGCGCGTTGCTCCCGCGGTCGAGCCCGGCGTAAAGCAGATCGCCGACCTGCACTTCACCCCCCGCAGAGCGCTTGTAGGCGACGACGATGTCGAACGTATCGGTCGGCGCGATGTCGGTATCGAGCGAAAGATGCTGGTCGAGCGCCTGGAGATACTGCGCGACCGCCTCGATCGGCGCGCCCGCCGCGCGCGCAGAGCGGTAAAGGCTTGCGCCGACGGTGCCGCGAATACGCAGCGGGGTCGCATCGACCGCGATCGGCTTTCGCGTCAGCGCCAGCGTGCCCGCCGGCGTGCGCGCAATCGCTAGGTCGAGATCGAAGCCCGCGCGCAGGCCCATGCGCTCGAGCGGACGGTCGGCGCCCTCGGCCTTGCCCAGCGTCAGATCGACCTGGGTTCCGGAAGCAAGCTGGCCGAGCGGGACCACTTGGCCGACGAGGCTCTCGGCTTGCGCCGCGTCGGCAGGCGAAACCCCCGCGCGCTCGAGCATGCCGGCAAAGCCGTCGCCTTGGGCGAGCACCGCGGTGAGCGAGATTTGCGCGCGTTGCGGTGCGGCGCCCGCGGCGGCGCGAACAAAGCCCGTTGCGCCCATCCGCCGTCCGCTATCCGCGCCGAGCGCGAGCGGGGTGACGCCGAGGCTGCGAAATTCGTCGTCCATCGCTGCGGACAGACGCGGGGGCGGCGCGGCTTCGACGCGGGCGAGGTTGGGCATCAGTCCGAGCGCCAGCGCGCCAAGCCCGAGCATCGTGGCGAGCCCGCGCAACCAGCGGCGGCTGCCGATGTCGTCGGCCAGATCGGGCGCCCAATCGAACTGAGCGAGCCTTGCGCGCCAGTCGGCGAGGGGCGGCGCGGCGACGATTTGGGCGCGCGCGAGCTGCGCCGCGCCACTGGTCGGCCCGCCGTGTCCCGGCTCCGGCGTTTCGCGCGGCTTGAACATCGCCTGTGTCGATTATCCCCGATCCGCCGCAATCCTGCGCCCGCAAGGTTAATCTTCGCCTAATTTCATGACGTTCTTGCGGGCCGGGAATGCCCTCGCCACATTGCCGGGGCGATGGTGCAGCGCGCAAACAGCGATGGTCTGGTCAAGGCGGTGCTCGGCCCGACCAACACCGGCAAGACGCACTTGGCGATCGAGCGGCTGGTCGCGCATTCGTCGGGCGCGATCGGGTTTCCGCTGCGGCTGTTGGCGCGCGAGGTTTACGACCGGGTCGTCGCGCTCAAAGGCGCGGGCAATGTCGCGCTGATCACCGGCGAGGAGCGGATCGAGCCCAAAGGCGCGCGCTGGCTGCTGTGCACCGCCGAGGCCATGCCCGCCCGCCCCGACCTGGCGTTCGTCGCGCTCGACGAAGCCCAGCTCGCCGCCGACCGCGAGCGCGGGCACATTTTCACCGACCGCCTGCTCCACACCCGCGGACGCGAGGAGACGATGCTGCTCGGCGCGGCGACGCTCGCACCGCTCGTCCGCAGCCTCGTCCCCGAAGCCGAGATCGTCAGCCGACCGCGCTTCTCGACGCTCAGCCACATAGGCGCGAAGAAGCTGTCGCGAATCCCGCCGCGCAGCGCGATCGTCGCGTTCTCCGCCGAGCAGGTTTACGCGGTCGCCGAAATGCTGCGCCGGTTCCGCGGCGGTGCGGCGGTGGTGATGGGCGCGCTCAGCCCACAAACGCGCAACGCCCAGGTCGCGCTCTACCAGTCGGGCGAGGTCGATTACCTCGTCGCCACCGACGCGATCGGAATGGGGCTCAATCTCGATATCGGGCACGTCGCTTTCGCCGGGCTGTCCAAATTCGACGGGGTCCGCCAGCGCCGCCTTACCCCCGCCGAGATGGCGCAAATCGCGGGCCGCGCCGGACGCCACCAGCGCGACGGCAGCTTTGGCACTTTGGCGGGGATGGGCGGGCGCGACGCCGAGTTCAGCGCGGAAGAAATTTACGCGATCGAGGAGCACCGGTTCGCCCCGCTGACCAAGCTGTTCTGGCGCGATGCCGGTCCGCGTTTCGACAGCCTCGCGATGCTGATCGCCGACCTCGAGACCCCGCCCGAGCGGCCCGAGCTTGCCCCCGCGCCCGAAGCGATCGATCTCGCGGTGCTCAAGCGGCTGACCGAGGACCCGCAGATCGCCACAGGCACGCGCGACCCGGCGCAAGTCGCGCGGTTGTGGCAGGTCTGCTCTCTCCCCGACTTCCGCCAGCACGGCGCCGAGACGCATTCGCGCTTCGTGGCGCGGCTGTGGCAGGATTTGCGCGGCGGGCAGCTGAGCAACGACACCATCGCGGGCGCGATCGCGCAACTCGATGTCACGGGCGGCGATATCGACACGCTCCAAGGCCGGATCGCGGCGATCCGCAGCTGGGCCTATATCGCGCAGCGCCCCGACTGGGTGATCGCGCGCGAGGAAATGGCGGCGCGCGCCCGCGCCGCCGAGGCGCGGCTCAGCGATGCGCTCCACGCCCGCCTCACCGAGCGCTTCGTCAATCGCCGCACCAGCGTGCTGATGCGACGCACCGGCAGCGACGCCGGGCTACTCGCGGTGACGCTCGATGGCGACACCGTCTGCGTCGAAGGCGAGCCGATCGGGACCCTCGCCGGCTTCGCGTTCAAGGTCGATCCCGCCGCGCGGCATGCCGACCGCAAGCTCCTCCTCGCGGCGGCCGAGCGGCACTTGCCCGTGCTGCTGGTGGCGCGCGCCGAAGCGCTGACGGCGGCGCTCGCGGTGGGCGATCCGCTGGCGGTGGAGGGGAACGCCATCGCGTGGGAGAGTGGAGCAATCGCCCGGCTCGAATGCGGCAAGGACCCCTTGCGCCCGCGGCTCACCCTTGCGTCCGAAGTATCCGCACTGCCCGCAGCGGCGCGCGGCGCGCTGAGCGCTGCGCTCGAACAATGGCTTGCGCGCCGGCTTGCCCCGTTGGCTCCGTTGGGCGCGCTCACTGCGGCAGCGCGAAGCGAAGCCGGTGGCCCCGAACTGCGCGCGCTGCTCGTGCACCTCGCCGAGGCGGGCGGTATCGCGCCGCGCGAAAGCCTGGGAGTCGAGAACCTGTCCCCGGACCAGCGCACCCGCCTGCGCGCCTTGGGTGTGCAGGTCGGCGCGCTCGACGTGTTCGTCCCCGCGATGCTCAAGCCCGCGGCGCAAAACGCGCGCGCGCTGCTCGGTGAAGCGCCCGGCACGCCGACGCCGGTGCTCGACGCACGAAGCGCCATTCCTGTCACGCACCGCCGGCTGGGGAGCCAGACGCTGCGCGTCGATCTCGCCGAGCGGCTAATCCGCGCCGCGCACGATACGCGGCTGGCTAGCAAGGACCGCGACGTCGTGCTCGACCCGGCGCTGGCGATATCGATGGGGCTTTCGGCCGCGAGCTATGCCCGATTGCTCCGGCTCGCCGGCTTTCAGGTTGGCGCGGGTTCGCCGCTCGCCACGGGCGCGCATGGGCCGCCCGCGCCGCCGCGCTGGCGCTGGCGCCCGCCGCGCCACGCCGCCGCTTCCCCGTCCGCTGCCCCGCGACCCACGGCGGGCGCATTCGCGGCGCTTGCCGAGCTGATTGCCTGAATGCGAATCGACAAACTGCTGTGGTTCCTGCGGCTGTCCAAGACCCGCGGCGCGGCACAGGCGCTCGTCGCCTCCGGCCACCTTCGCCGAAACGGCGCGAGAGTAACGCGCACCGCGCTCGAATGCGCGGCCGGTGACGTCTTGACGATCCCGTTGCACGGCGGCGTCCGCACCATCGAAATCCTCACGATCCCGCACCGCCGCGGCCCGGTCGGCGAGGCCCTGGCCTGCTACCGCTCGCTTGACGAGCCGCGCCCCGCTCCCCTAGCAGCGGACGCGCAAGCCACGCCTTTGGGGACTCCCGCGCCATGACTTACGTCGTCACCGACGCCTGCATCAAATGCAAATACATGGACTGCGTCGAAGTCTGCCCGGTCGATTGTTTCTACGAGGGCGAGAACATGCTCGTCATCAATCCTAGCGAATGCATCGATT
>JBBRER010000024.1:0-20705 GCA_038202745.1 Sphingomonadales bacterium | reverse complement strand
GGCTGGTGGCGCGGGGTGGCAGTCGCGAATGAACGCGGCGCTGCGGAAGGCCGCGGGGGTTTAGCGAGCGGTCGCTGGAATTACGCTGGAGCCGGTGAGCGCCGCGTCGTTTGCCGCGAGCTGCGCGCCCGATCGCACCCGACCGCCAGCACCGCCGCGCGGCGCTCGGCGCGGTGTGGGTGATCGCTCCCCGCGCTCAGGAACTGGAACAGCGACGCCCCCGCCACCGGATCGTACCCCGCCGCGCACGCCAGCCGCGCGCCGAGCCGGTCGGCCGCGAGCTCGACCGCCGGGTTGCTCGCGCCGTGATTCAGGTAAAAGTGCGCGATCTCGTGCCCCGCGAGCAGCGCGAACTCGTCGCGGGTGAGCTGCGCGGTCGCGCCCTGGGTAAACGTGATCTTGCCGCCAAGGCTGCGGGCATTGACATGAACCCCGGCCCCGACCCGGAACCAGGGCAGGCAAGGCCCGACGCTGCCGTCGGTTCCGTAGCTCGTGCACTCGGGCTTGCCTTGCCCCGCGACTTTGTCCGCGATTTCGAGTTCCTGCGGCGGCAACGCCAGGCCCGCCGCCAGCGCCAGCAATCCAATCACCATCCCGCTCCCGTCCAGCTTCCGGACGCAGCAAAGCGAGGATGGTCTGAAAATCGGGCTCCCCCGACAATTCGGGTATGTACTTAGAGGCTATTTGCCGACGTTTTGACGCTGGCGGGGTCGTAATCGAGCACAGCCTCAACGAGATCTAGACGGTGCCGACCGGCGCGTTGGCTGACCAGGCACCCAACCCGAAGGCCGGGCGGCGGTGTGCGCGGGCGGGAGATTTATTGCCGAGGTGACGCAACAGGTTGCGACGACTGGGAAGAACTTCACGGGCTATCTGAAGGCTCGCGCCAGTGACCGGAATGCGTCCGCGGTTGCCCGAGAACGCAAAGCGACGATGGGGAATGCCGCTTCAGGCTCCCCCCTGCGATGGTTGGTCAGAGGTCCTCACCGACGGGCTCATCGCCTAAGTGAATTTGGTTGGGATTCTCAAACCCAGCTTGTGCGATCATGTGAAGGTTAATGCGCACTGCGGCTGCCATAACAGCTGACTTAATGGAAGGCTCTTCACCTTCGGCAGTCGATTGAATCATATAGTCGCCCCATATGTCCATATTCCCGTTCCAAAGAGGGTCGTCGACCACTCGCTCCGCAACTTCCTGATAGTCTTCATCATCACTACGCCAGCAGTTCCATCGATTTAGTTCTGCTGTGTCTATTCGAGGAACGTTCTTCATTGGCGTGGGGTCAACTGGTGCACGAGTGCTGGCCCAGTCTCCGTATACTAGCTGCGCTCGGTTCACGGCTCCTTGGACGGCCTGATATAACGGGCGTTCCTCGGCAAGAATAGGAAACCTACTCCCGTGTCCGCCGAACGCGTCGGGAAAACTACTTCCAGCAATCACCGCCTCATAATCCTCGGTGACATCGAGCAACGTATTTATCAGGCCAGCGCTTATCGCAGCTTGAGGTAATAAATTGGTGTTCCAACCACAATCAAAAATAAAAACTACATTGTCCACGTCGTTGTCTATGCACCGCTGCGCAACTTCAATAAATCGTCCAGGGTGATTCACGTTGACTCGTACAAACAGCCCGCGTTTCAAATCTCTAACTCGTTCAATCTGAAGAGGTATTTGGGGATTCGGACCCGCTAAATCGCGAAACACTGGGATGCGGTTCACACCCTCTTCCACCGCATCGTAATATCGCGAAAAACCCAAATGAGCGTCAAAAAGTTGCGAAAATTCTATGCGGGCTGGCTTGGTGCTAGCAGGGTCGTTGGCGAAAATATCCAGATCGAGACCAAACTGCTCACCATTCGTCGCGACATCGATATTCTCAAATGCCTTTTGCAACGTTTTGGAATTCATCCACGGCCTGAGCCTGATCACAGGGAGTAGGCGCGATCGTGCTTCGCCGGGAATCTCTCTTAATGCCCGCATCTCCGCTTGGCGTGCATGAAGCAACGGCACATACGTTCGGCCTTGGAGAAGCATCTCAAACTCCTAAGCGAATACGCATGGCCTGCTGCGATACCCTAAATCTCTTGGCAAGTGCTTCTACTTTCTCTTCCGCAGAGAGATGGGAAAGCTCCGCCTCAGCGAAGCGCACAGATCTAAGCGGCAGTATGATTTGAGAAGCGAGCTTGTTGGCCTCCACTTCCTTTCGGCTACTGAGCGCGGACCGATACAGTGTATCGTCAACCACACCCTTCCCAATCTCAAATCTGTGAAGCAGAAAATGTGCAATCTCATGCGCCAATGTGAATCGCTGTCTTTCAACTATTTCATGTCGATTGATTTTGATTCTATAGCCTGACGAAGCCGTGGATGAGGGTTCGATCAACCCAGAGATGCCTGGGTTCAATGTGGATTTGAAAACCTCTAGCCCGAGCGCCGACGCCAATGCGCCAAGCCTCACTGGAATCTCACCTTTGAAGCGATCTAGCGTGGGTACGAATTTAGACGGGATGATCATGCTAGATTCGGATCATCTGCAAGATTTTCGGGATCAATAGGCGTTTGACCCGTAAGGATTTGAAGACGAACATCTTCCTTAATATCCTCAACAAGTTGATTATATCGAGCGTCGGATGAACTAAAGCGTTTGTCTAAAAACTCCTCTGACGCTTGAACTACTCGCGTTTCGAATGTCACCCAGCCGTAGACGGCGAGCGCGCCGATAAATAATGTTACCGCAGCGATAATAACACCTAAGGCCGTCAAAATTATACTGACAAACTGCGAAGGACCAATTTCCGCATCGGGAGCGAATCTAAGGCCGGACGCCTTGAGAATCACAGCAAAGATCGCCGCTCCAATAATCATCAGAGTCAGAGCAGCGGCGGCTTGGAGAAACTGGCGCATGACGGCCTAGAACATTAGAGGAACAGCGGGTGACGTCAAGCGATAGACCGGGTCAAACGGGCGTGCAACTGTAGCTCATCCTTGAGAGGCCGGGACACCCAAGCCAAAGGCGCTCTGGGCGCGGGCTTAAGCCAGTGGCCGCGCTTCCCTAGATCGTGCAGTGGGCAACGTGCGGGCGTCGTTCAGCGGTCGGCGCGTGCTGGTCGACATCGTCCGCGCCCGGACGGTGGCGCGCTCCTCGGGCGGCTGCTTATCCTTGACTTGGCCAGCGCTCGAACCAACGACAGCCATAAGCACTGTCCCCCAACCCAATTCCGCGCTACAGGCCCCCACATTGAACACCCGGCACTCCGCCGGAGCGAACGCAAGGAAACGCCCATGCCCACCGGCACCGTCAAATTCTTCAACGCCGATCGCGGCTATGGCTTCATCACCAACGAGGCCGGGGGCGCCGATGCCTTCGTGCATATCAGCGCGGTCGAGCAGGCCGGGATGAACAGCCTGAACGAGGGCCAGAAGCTCAGCTACGAGCTCGAAACCGGCAAGAACGGCAAGACCTCGGCGATCAACCTGACCGACGCCTCCTGATCGGCGGCGCTCCGGCGTGACGCCGGACCAGGCGCTGCGGCCGCGGGGCTTTCACCCCGCGGCGCGCGCTTTGCTCACATGTGGTGATTCATCGTCGTCTTGCACGTGCGCATCCGGCGACCGTGCTTCCACCAGGTCTTGCAGTGCGACCGGGCTTTGCGCGCCCGCACGATGTCGTATGCCCCAAACAGCCCGCTCGCGTCCGCGGGAACTTGTGCCCGGCGGCGGGCTTGTATCGGCACAGCGATGCCGCGCGCGGCCGCGCCGGCCTTGTCGCCTCACAGGAGAAACCCCATGAAAGCCGCTTATCTCGCCGCCGCCGCCGGCCTCGCCGCGCTGGGGATGGCCTCCGCCGCCGGTGCCCATACGATGAAGCATCGCCACCACCACCATCACCACGCCGTGGCGCCCGCAGGCACCAAGTTGATGGCCTCGCTCGACGGCGCGTCCGAAACTCCCCCCGCCGCTACCGACGGCTCGGGCATGTTCCGCGCCAGCGTCGTCCCCGGCACCGGGCGGTTGTGCTACGACCTCACCAGCAAGTCGATCGGCACCCCGACGATGGCGCATATCCACGCCGGCGCCACCGGGGTCGCGGGGCCGCCGGTGGTCACGCTCAAGGCCAGCGCGCCGGTCAGCACCTGTCTGACGATCGACAAGGCGCTCGCGATGAAGCTCGCGCAGTCGCCGGGCGATTATTACGTCAACGTCCACAATGCCGCTTATCCCGGGGGCGTTATCCGCGGCCAGTTGACGAAGCGCTGATCGAATTAGGCAATGCGGCCGCGGGGCTTTCGCCCCGCGGCGCGCGCTTTGATCACATGTGGTGATTCATCGTCGTCTTGCACGTGCGCATCCGGCGACCGTGCTTCCACCAGGTCTTGCAATGGCGCGAGGTCCGCGCGTTGGTCCAGTGGTTGTGATGCATGCCGGTCGTCATCGTGCGGGTGCGGACCGTGCTGCGCTCGTCGGCGCGGGCGCTCATCCCGTCGGTGTGGGTGCGGGTGGTCGTCGTGGCGGTGCCGACCGGCGTGTTGACGGTGGTGTGCGTGGTGCTCATCTGGGCGGTGGCGGCGGTGGTAGTGCCGAGCAGCAGCGCGGCGGCAATTGCGAGTGTGCGCATGGTTTCTCTCCTTGGGGGACGCGCGGCGCGGCAGCGCGCCGCGCCGTGGTGATGCGATAACATCTCGCGCCGCGCTTCGTTCCGGGCTCGCCTTGCCGCCCGGCGCGCGCCGCCCTATCGCCGCAGGGCAACTAATAGGACGCGGGCATGGCCGGGGTGTGGTTCGACGAGCTTACGGTGGGCCAGCGGTTCGATCACGCGATCCGCCGCACGGTGACCGAGACCGACAACGTGCTGTTCACGACGATGACGCACAACCCCGCCGCGCTCCACCTCGATGCCGAGGCGATGGCGGCCAGCGAGTTCGGGCAAGTGATCGTCAACTCGTCCTTCACGCTCGGGCTGATGGTCGGGATCAGCGTGAACGACACCACGCTCGGCACCGCGGTCGCCAACCTGGGGTGGGACGAAGTGCGCTTCCCCGCGCCGGTGTTCGTTGGCGACACGCTGCGGATCGTGACCGAGGTGATCGAGCTTCGCGACAGCAAGTCGCGGCCCGAGGCGGGGATCGTCACTTTCCGCCACGAGGCATGGAACCATCACGGAGTGCTGGTCGCGCAGTGCAAGCGCACGGGCCTCCAGAAGCGGAAGCCGGGGTGACGGTCTCCCTCCATCTTTCCCCAACCGTCATGCTGAACTCGTTTCAGCATCCACCGCGCCCCACACTCGGAGCTTCGGACCCGGAGGCGCAATGGACCCTGAATCAAGTTCAGGGTGACGAACTTGGTAGGGTGGTTCGGTGAGCGAATCTGCCGCCCATTACGATGCGGTCATCGTCGGGGCGGGGCACGGCGGGGCGGCAGCGGCGATCGCGCTGCGCCAGCACGGCTTTTCAGGCTCGATCGCGCTCGTGGGCCGCGAGGCCGATCCGCCGTACGAGCGCCCGCCGCTCTCGAAAGACTACCTGACCGGCGACAAGCCGTTCGAGCGGATGCTGCTGCGTCCGGAAGCGTTCTGGGCCGAGCGGGGGGTCGAGCTGCTGCTCGGCGCCGAGGCGGTGGCCGTAGATGCGGCGGCGCATGAAGTCCGGCTGCAGGACGGGCGCGTGCTCGGTTACGGCGAGCTGGTGTGGGCCGCGGGCGGCTTGCCCCGCCGGCTCGATTGCCCGGGGGCCGAGCTCGCCGGGGTCCACGCGATCCGCGACCGCGCCGATACCGATCGCATCCTCGCCGAGCTGGCGCGGGTGAAGCGCGTGGTGGTGGTCGGGGGCGGCTACATCGGGCTCGAGGCGGCGGCGGCGCTGACCAAGCTGGGCAAGGCGGTGACGCTGCTCGAAGTGCTGCCCCGCGTGCTGGCGCGGGTCGCGGGCGACGACATTTCGGCGTTCTACGAAGCCGAGCACCGCGCCCACGGGGTCGATCTGCGCTGCGGGGTCGGGGTGGTCGCGCTCGAGGGCAAAACGCGCGTCACCGGCGCGCGGCTGACCGACGAGAGCCTCGCGCCGTGCGACATGGTCGTGGTCGGGATCGGGATCGTCCCCGCGGTCGGACCGCTGCTCGCGGCGGGCGCGGCGGGGGGCAACGGGATCGACGTCGACGCGCATTGCCGCACCAGCCTGCCGCACGTCTTTGCGGTCGGCGACTGCGCGGCGCACGCCAATGCCTTTGCCGGCGGGCAGGTGATCCGGCTCGAATCGGTCCAGAACGCGACCGACCAGGCTGCGGTCGCGGCCAAGGCGATCTGCGGGGTCGAGGTCGAATATGGCGCGACGCCGTGGTTCTGGTCGAACCAGTACGACCTGAAGCTCCAGACCGTCGGCATTTCCGCGCGCCACGACGCGACCGTGCTGCGCGGCGATCCCGCCGGGCGTTCGTTCAGCGTGATCTATCTGCGCGGCGGCAAAGTGATCGCGCTCGATTGCGTCAACTGCGTCAGGGATTACGCGCAAGGCCGCAAGCTGGTCGAGGCCGGAGCGCAGATCGCTCCCGAGGACCTGGCGGACACGACCAAGCCGCTCAAGGAGCTGCTTTGAGCGCCCGCTGGCCGAGCAGGACCGCGCCGGTGATCCCCGCGTCGTCGCCCAATCCGGGGGTGACGATGTAGCGCTCGAGCCCGGCGTCGAGCGGGCCGCCGAGGATATAGCCGTCGAGGTGGCGCTCGGTTGCGGTGCGGACGGCTTCGACAAGCCCCGGGGTCTTCATCGCCCCGCCGCCGAACACCAGCCGGTCGGGCGCGTGGAGCAGGATCAGCGTGGTGGCGAGGTGGCCGAGATAGTCGGCCACGAGCTCAATCGCGCCGGGGGGTGCATCGCCGAGCTCGCACCCCCAGCGCCCGCGGATCGCCGAACCGCTCGCCAGCCCCTCGTAGCAGTCGCCGTGCGCGGCGCACGAGCCGGGGTAGGGGTCGCGGGCCAGATCGTGCGGCGGCTTGATGTGCCCGCCCTCGTAGTTGACGAAACCGCGCTGCGCCTTGCCGTCCTTGACCACGCCGATGCCGATGCCCGTCCCGACCGTGGTGTACGCGACCGTCGTGCAGGCTTGCGCCGCGCCCTTGGCCCACTCGGCCAGCGCCGCGCCGCTCACGTCGGTGTCGATCGCCAGCGGAACGCCGAAGCCGCCGAGCGCGTCCTGCCAGCGCCCGCCCGCCCAGCCCGGTTTGGGCGTGGTGGTGAAGCGGCCGTAATCGGGCGAGTCCGGGACGATGTCGATCGGCCCGAAGCTGGCGATCCCGAACGCCTCGATACTGCCGTGCTCGGCTGCCGCTCGCTCGAACCACTCGCGCAACGCGGGCCAAGTCTCATCGGGAGTGCGCGTCGGGATGCGCTCGCGCGCAACGATTCGTCCCGCTTCATCCGCCAGCGCGAGAACGAACTTGGTCCCGCCCGCCTCGACCGCGCCGATCATCGCTCACATCGCCGAGATGCCGCCGTCGAGCTTGAGCTCGGCGCCGGTCATGAAGCGGCTCTCGTCGCTGGCAAGGTAGAGCACGCCAGCCGCGATCTCCTCGGGCTGGCCGACCCGCCCCAGCGGTATCTGGCGCGCCAGCTTTTCCATGATCACTTCTTTGGGCCGCCCGGTGCGCGCGGCGAAGCCATCGAGGATCGGGGTGTCGACGAACGTCGGATGGACCGAGTTGCTGCGGATGTCCCAACCGCGCCCCGCACAATACAGCGCGACCGACTTCGACAACATCCACACCGCCGCCTTGCTCGCATTGTAGCCGGGCATCGTCCCCGAGGCGATCAGCCCGGCGATCGAGCTGATGTTGACGATCGAGCCCGGCTGGTTGTCCTTGAGCAGCGGAAGCGCGGTCTGGCAGCCGAGGAACACCGAATCGACATTGATCGCGAAGCCGCGGTGCCACTCTTCGAGCGTGCAGGTCTCGATGTCGCCGGCGATCCCGACTCCGGCGTTGTTGACCAGCACCGACAGTCCATTGAGCTGCTTGGCGGCGAGGGCGACCGCGGATTTCCAATCGTCGGGATTGGCGACATCGAGATGGCACGCGAATGCGGTGCCCGTCCCGCACTCCTCGTCGATCGCCGCGGCCTGCGCCGCCGCGCCCTCGGCGTTGATGTCGGCGAGCAGGACTTTGGCGCCCTCGCGCGCCAGCAGCAGCGCTTGCGCAGCGCCCAGACCTTGCGCGGCACCGGTGATCAGCGCCTTCTTGCCCGCTACGCGTCCGCCCATCAGGCTCCCTCCAGAATGTCCGACGCCAGCAGCAAAAGCAGCCGCACGTCGATCGCATCGCCGCCTGCTCGCCGCTCGGCGACGAAGCGGGCGATGCCATCGAGAGGAACACGATGGACGGTGATGTTCTCGCCGTCCACCCCGCCGCCCGCGCCGATGCGCGTCAAGCCGTGCGCGCGGACGAGGGTGAAGCTTTCGCTGACCATGCCGGGTGAGGAGCAGAACTCGCCGATCGTTCGAATGCGCGCGGCGCGATAGCCGGTCTCTTCCTCGAGCTCGCGCGCCGCGGCGATCTCGACCGCCTCATCGGCATCGTCGTCGTGGTCGCCGATCAGCCCGGCGGGAAGTTCGATGCAGTTGCGCCCCAGCGGCACGCGGAATTGTTCGACCAGCAGGACGTGGCGCGTCTCGTCGATCGCGACGATCACCGCCGCGCGGATGTCGCGCGCGCGCGACACGTATTCCCACTTGCCGCGCTTTTTGGCGGTGACGAAGTTGCCTTGCCAGACGATCTCTTCGGCTTCGTCGGGCCTCATACCTCGATCAGCCGGTCGGGCAGTTCGTTGACGTCGTCCTCGGCGCGGGGGAAATGCTCGGCAAGCACCGCGCCCACGCGCTCGACCGCGGCGACGAGTCCCTCGGCGACGCGACCCTTGCGAATCTCGGCGAGCATCGCGGCCATCGCCTCGCCCCACACATCCGCCGCGACGAGCGATGCGATTGCCTCGTCGGCGACGATCTCGGCGCGGCGCTCGGCGAGCGAGAGATAAACGAGGATGCCCGTGCGGCCGTGGGTGCGGCGCTCGGCCCCGACCTTGAAGCAGGTTACCGCGCGCGCGCGCACCCGGTGCGCCTTGATCGCGCCGGGCGTGAGGAACAGCCGCAGCGGGCGCCACAACTGCGCCAGCCACATGCCCGCGAACTTGAGCATCGCGAACACCGCCGCGAGGCCGAGGATGTAGCGCGGCGACCATTCGCCGGCCCAAGTTCCGGTCAGGCGGTCGGCCAGCGAAAGATAGAAGTGCGGCGCGACCGTCAGCGCGATCAGCACGAGAAACGCGACCAGCGTCGACCACAGCAGCGCGACGTCGGCGTAGTCGTCCGATTGCGGGGTCAGGATGGTGACGATCTCGCCCGCGCTGCGCGCTTCGGCCGCTGTCACCGCCGCGCTGACGCGCTCGGCGTCGGTTTCGGACAAATGGGCAAAACGGGTCATCCGCGCCTCCTACCAGCTACCCGACGCGCCGCCGCCGCCGAAGCTGCCGCCGCCGCCCGAGAACCCGCCCCCCCCGAAGCCGCCGCCACCGAATCCGCCACCGCCGCCGCCCCAGCCGCTCCCGCCGCTCCGCGTTGCGCTGTTGAGTGCGCTCCACAGGATGACGTTGCCCAAGCCCCCGCCGCCAAAGCGACGCCCCCCGCGCGATCCGCGCAACATCGGCAGGATGAAGAACAGGAAGATGAAGCCGAGCCAGATGATTGTCGAGAAGGGGATGCCGCTCCGCTCGGCTTTGGGCCTGGCATCGGCCGCTTGTGCTATCCTCTGCGCTTCGTCGGGCGGGAGCGTCAGCTGGTGGATGATCGCATCGGTGCCCGCCTCGATCCCCCCGGCAAAGTCGCCCGCCTTGAACTTCGGCACGATCGTTTCGTTGACGATCAGCGAGGACACCCCGTCGGTCAGCACCGGCTCGACCCCGTAGCCGGCCTCGATCCGCACCCGGTGCTCATTGGGCGCAACGATCAGGATCGCGCCGTCGTTGCGCTCCTTGTCCCCCAGCCCCCATGCGCGACCGAGACGGAAGCCGTAGTCCGAAATCTCGTAGCCTTGCAGGTCGGGGATCGTCACCACGACCAGCTGACGCTGCGACTGTTGCTGAAGCGCCTCTAGCTTCTGGTTAAGCCGCGCTTCCTCATCGTCCGGGATGATGTTCGCGGCATCGACCACCCGCCCCGACAGGGTGGGAAAGCCGAGCGCATCAGTGGTCGGCGGCGACTTGGTCGAAGCCGTGGGAGTCGATGCCGGGGCGGGCGTCGCCGGGGGGGACGGCGCCCGCGCCGGTGCTGCTATTGGAATGATCGGCGCGGACGACTTGAGCGCTGCCACTTGCGCGCCAACGGGCGCTGCCATCGCGAGCAGCACCGGCACGAATAGCGCAAACGGCTTCACGCTGGCTCCTTCGCGACGATTCTCTAAAGCTTGCCGTCGAGACTGGGCGCGACTTCGGCGCCCGCGGTTACCGCCTGGTAGGTCACCAGCGGCTTGGCGCCGTAGAAGATTTTGGCGCCGATCGCGCTCGGGAAAGTGCGGATCGTGGTGTTGTAGCTCTGGACCGCGTTGTTGTAGTCCATCACCGCGATGCGGACGCGGTTTTCCTGACCTTCGAGCTGGCTCTGGAGCATCTGGTAGTTGGTGATGCTCTTGATCTCGGGATAGGCCTCGACGTTGGCAAGCAAGCGGCCGAGCCCGCCGAGCGAAGTCGACAGCTGGTTCTGCGCGTCCTGGAAGGCCTTGACCTTGGCCGGATCCTTGAGGTCGTCGCCGCTGATCTGGATCGTCGGGCTGGTCGCCTTGGCGCGCGCCTCGACCACGCCGGTGAGGATGCCTTTTTCCTGATCGGCCGCGCCCTTGGCGACCGCGGCGAGGTTGGGGATCAGATTGGCGCGTTCCTGGAACGCGGCCTGGACGTGACCCCATTTGGCCTTGGCGTTCTCCTCGGCGGTGGGGACGGAATTGATCCCGCATCCGGCCAGAACCAACGGAGCGGCGGCGGCGAGCGCGAAGCGGCGCGAAAGCGAAACGGACATGCGGCAGATTCCCTCGTTCACGCCGCGAACGATCGCGGCCCAGCGGTGATATAGCGCACTACAACACTGGTTCAAGGGAGTGCAGCCGACAGGATCGCGCGGCGATTGTGGTGGCCGCGCTAATCTGGCAGTTTCGCGCGAAGTCCGGGCCGGGGAGGGACTATGCTGTCCGAGTTCAAGGAATTCATCGCGCGCGGCAACGTACTCGATCTCGCTGTCGGGGTGATCATCGGCGCGGGGTTCGCCAAGATCGTGACCTCGCTTACCGACGACGTGATTATGCCGATTGTCGGCCGGGTCTTCGGCGGGCTCGATTTCACCAACAAGTATTTCGTGCTGAGCGGAGCCGCGCATCGCGGAATGTCGCTCGACCAGGCGCGCAAGGCCGGGGCCAACGTGCTCGCTTACGGCAGTTTCGCCAACGCGGTGGTCAATTTCCTGATCCTGGCGTGGGTCGTGTTCCTGATCGTGCGAACCGCCAATCGCGTGTTTCCGCACCGCGCCGAGACGCCCGCCGGGCCGAGCGAGACCGACCTGCTCGCGGAAATCCGCGATGAATTGCGCAAGTCGTCATCCCGGGCTTGAGCCCGGATCGCTGGTGGCTTGACCCGACCTTGCTTCGATGAGGCCAGCGATCCCGGATCAAGCCCGGGATGACGCAGTCACTTCACATTAATCGCGAAGGGCTTATATGGGCGCTGCCGGTTTCGGTCGGCTATGGCGATAAATTGTGGCGTGCAATAGGCACAGCGGACCCGGGGGCAGTACCCGGCGGCTCCACCAGAAATCGCGGGAAACCGCAGTTCCTGACGGGGCCGAACCAGGATCGACGTGTGTTCAAAAGCGCTATCTTTCGCCCGGGCTGAGTAACCCGTTAAAGGCTCAAAACCAATAAGTGCCAACGACAACGTAGCACTCGCTCGCGCTGCGTAATTCTAGGGGCTAACGCCCTGAAGTTACAAAGCTAAAGCGCGGTTGGACCGACCGGGCAACAGAACGGATACCAGCGGCCCGGGGGGCGCCGGGCAACAGAAGCCCCCCACTCTCCTTCGATCAGATTTTGGCGGCGACCGCGACCGCTTCGCGCAGCCGCTTCTCGTGCTTGAGGCAGTCGAGAATTTTCGCGCCGGCCATGAACACCGCGCCGGTGCAGGCGAGGAACAGCAGCTAGCCGCCCCAGCCCGGATAGCGCGCGAGATAGACGCTGCCGCGCTCCGCCGCGCCCAATCCCAACGCGTAGATGATCAGATAGGCCTCGAGCGGAGTCTTGATAACGAACAGGCGAGCGATTTTTCGCAGCATTCTTAACTCCGCGTTAGGCACACTTCGTAGCAATCATCGTGCCATCGGCGCGGCTGCGCGTGCAACATCGTTAACCAACGCGCGAGGTGTAAGCTGCATCGACGGTTTCAGGTGAGTTCGCACAGTCCCAGCGTTTCGAGCAATGCCGCGCGCGCCGCGAGGACTGCGGCGGCCAATTCGGGCGCTCCCAGATCGGCCGGTGCAATGCGTTCGGGCCAGTGCTGCGCGATCGTGGCCTCGATCCGCTCGGCCTTCGCCTCGTCGAGCAGGAAGCGCGGGTCGATTGTTGCAGGATCGGCCACCACGCGCAGGCGCAGGCAGGCGGGTCCGCCGCCGTTGGCCATCGACTGGCGCACATCGACGGGCAGCACCCGGCGGATCGGGCCGTTGCCCGCGAGCAGCGCATCGAGCCAGGCGCGTACCCGAGAGTGCGTCCAGGCTTCCTCGGGCACGATCAGCGCCATCTCGCCGCACGGCAGCGTGACCAACTGGGCGTTGAACAAATAGCTAGCGATGGCATCGGCGAGGCTGACCCCCGCCTCGGGCACTACGACGATCTCGGCTTCGGGCAGGCGTTCGCGGATCGCGGCGTAAATCGCCTCGCTCTGCGCGAAAGCGAGTTCGTGGCACAGCAGCACACGCTCGTTGGCCACCGCGACGACGTCGTTGTGAAACGCGCCCGCCGCGATGGCCTCGGCGGATTGCTCGACGAACAGGCAGCGCGCGGGATCGAGCCGGTGGCGGCGCGCAACCGCGCGGCTCGCTTGTTCGTGCTGACGCGCGGGGAACCGCCCGCCGGGACGGCCGAAGACGAAAATCTCGAGTCCCGGCGCGCCATGTTCCGTGCAAAGTCGCATGTGGTTGGCCGCGCCTTCGTCGCCGAAGCTCGGTGGGATCGGTTCGTGCACCGCGAATATCTCGCCCGCGAATGCGAGGCGGATCTGGCGCAGCGTATCGGGCCACTCCTGCGCGCGGTGCGGCATCGTTACGAGATTGGCAGCGGTCAGTTGGCAGCGGCCATCGGCGGTGTCGGGCGCGGGCGAGACCGTGGCGGCGTTGGCGGTCCACATCGCCGAAGCCGACCACGCCGCGGCGGTAAGCGCGGGATCGGTGTCAGCGTCCGCCGCCAAGGCTTGGAGGAACGCCGGATTGGGGCGGGGCGGGGGGACGAACAAACCCTGCGCCAGCCCGAGCGCGAGATTGTGGCGCATCTTGGCCAACCCTTGCAGCGCTGCGGCACGCGGACAGGAAACCTCGCCCGCATGACGGGTCGCGGCCAGGTTGCCGAGGCTAAGCCCGGCATAGTTGTGGCTCGGCCCGACGATCCCGTCGAAGTTGATCTCGGTGAGACGCATCAGGCGCGGGCGATGTGGGTGAGTGTATCCCCGGCTTCGAGCCGCAGCGCCCCCGCGCACATCGGATCGAGCGCGATGCCGCCGTCGCGGTCCTCGCTCCAGCCGTAGGCGGCGCGAAAATCGGCGAGCTTGCCCGTTGCGATCAAGCGCTTGGCGCCCGCGCGCCGCTCCCCGAGCGCCTCGTCTATCGCAATGACTTTGGCCTCGACCGCTTCGCGCACGCTGCGGATCGCATCGGTGCGCACGGTCATCGTCGGCCCGCCGTCGAAAATGTCGATGTAGTTTTCCCAGGCGAAACCTTCGGCTTCGAGCATCCGCATCGCGGCGCGGCCCGAGGGGTGCGGCACGCCGATGACAGCGCGAGCCCCCATCGAGACCATCGCGATGTAAACCGGGTGCTTGGGCATCAGATCGGCGATGAACTGGTTGCCGTGCTTGGCGTTGAATTCGTCGGCGTCCTGGAAATTCATCCCGAAGAACCGCCCCGCGACCCCGTCCCAGAACGGCGATCCGCCGCCCTCGTCGATCACCCCGCGCAGCTCGGCGAGCGTGCGGTCGGAGAAGCGAGCGCGGTGACCCCGAATGAACAAGTAGCGGCTGCGCGCGATCAGCATGCCGAGCCCGCCCGCGCGTTCGCCGGGGTGGAGGAACAGCCCGCCGACTTCGGTCGCGCCTTCGAGATCGGTTGAAAGATTGAGGATGTCGGCGCGGAAAGTCCGCCCGAGTTCCTCGCTGTGCTGCGTGAGCGCGCCGATCCGGTAGCTGTAAAACGGCCACTTGCGCCCGACCGCGGCGAAGATCTGGCAGGTTCCGCGAACCTCGCCGGTTTCGGTGTTTTCGAGCACAAACACGAACAGATCGTCGCGCACTTCGCCGCCGTCGTGCGCGAACGCTTCGGCCGAGCGTTCGAGCTTGGCGGTCAGCGCCTTGCGATCAGGCGGCAGGTTGGTGAACCCGCCGCCGGTGCGCTTGGCCATTTCGTAAAGGTGCTGGAGGTCGCTCGGGCGCGCGGCGCGGATCAGGAAGCTCACCAATGGTCTCCGCTTGCGAGGCGATGGAGGACGAACGTGGAGAGCGCGGCGCGCTCGGCCAGCGAAGGCACGATCAGGTACTCGTCGGCCGAATGAATCGCGCCGCCGCGCACCCCCATCGTGTCGACCACGGGCACCCCGCAGGCGGCGATGTTGTTGCCGTCGCAGACCCCGCCCGAGCTTTGCCAGGCGATCGTCTGGCCGAGCGCGGCGCCGCACTCGCGAACCAGCCCGAAAAGCGACTCGGCCTTCGCGTCGAGCGGTTTGGGCGGGCGAGTGATCCCGCCGTGGAGGTGGATCGCGACTTCGTGTCCATTCTGCACTTTGGCTATCATTGCTCTTAAATCATTTGAGAATGCGACTGCCAATTCCGGTTCGCGCGGGCGAATGTTGAAGCGCAGCACCGCGTGATCGGGGACGACGTTGTTGGCGCTCCCACCCTCGATCCGCGCTGGGTTGATCGCCAACCCGTCGCGTTCGAGCGCCTTGAGCCCGAGGGTGAGCGCTGCCGCCGCTACCACCGCATTGCGCCCGTCGCGCGGGTTACGCCCGGCGTGCGCGGCGCGGCCCGTAACGACGAGGCTGAAGTTGCCGCTGCCGCCGCGCGCGCCGGCGAGCGTCCCGTCGGGCAGCGCGGAGGGCTCGTAAGTCAGCGCCGCGGCCTTGCCTTGCGCCAGCTTCGCGATCAGCGCGGCGGACGACAGGCTGCCGGTTTCCTCGTCCGAATTGATCATGACGTCGTAGCCGGTCCGCGCTGCCGCCGGGCTTCGCTCGAACGCTCCCAGCGCGGTGAGCATCACCGCGATCCCGCCCTTCATGTCGGCGACGCCGGGTCCGTTGAGCGTCTCTGCATCGGTCCAGCACTGCGCCTGGAACGGATCGTCGGCAGGGAACACGGTGTCCATATGCCCCGTGAGCAAGAAGCGCCGCTGCGCCTCGGGGCGGACCCTGAGCACCAGATGCTTGCCGTGCGCGCGCTCGACCTCGCGGCCGTCGGCTCCCATCGCGGTGACGGGCGCGGGCTCGACCAGCGCGACTTCGCCGGGCAGCGCGGCAAACGCGTCGGCAAGCAGCGCCGCCTGCGCCGCCAGCCCGGCGAGATTGCCGGTGCCGCTGTTGACCGCGCTCCACGCCTCGACTTGCGCGAGCATCGGCGCGCCGTCGATCCCGGCGGTCAGCGCCGCTTCGTGTTTCGCCAGTGGTTGCATCGACAACCGCCCTACCGGGGTGCTGCACCGTTGCCAACACACCGGGGCTTGGGCATAGGCGGCGCGTTCCTCCCCGGGTTCGAATTCAACGATGCGAGGCGATATGGAAGCCGGAAATACAGGGGGGCGGGTCGAGCGAGCCGGGCTGCAAGTCGATGCGGCGCTGGCGACATTCATCGACGACGAGGTGTTGGCCCCGCTGGCTCGCGATAGCGATGCGTTTTGGAACGGTTTTGGTGCGCTTTTGACGCGCTTTGTGCCGGTCAATCGCGCGCTGCTGGCCAAGCGCGACGCGCTCCAGGCGCAGATCGACGCGTGGCATGTGGAGCGCGCCGGCAAGCCGCTCGATCAAGGCGAATACCAGGCGTTCCTGCGCGAAATCGGGTACCTGGTTCCCGAGCCGGTGCCGTTCAAGATCGCCACCCAAAACGTCGATGCCGAGATCGCGGGCTGCGCCGGGCCACAACTCGTCGTCCCCGTGCTCAACGCCCGCTTCCTGCTCAACGCCGCCAACGCGCGCTGGGGCAGCCTTTACGACGCCTATTACGGCACCGACGCGCTTCCGGCGCCGCCCGCGCGGCCTGGCGGCTACGACACCGAGCGCGGCGCGGCGGTGGTCGCTGCCGGGCGCGCGTTCCTCGATCTCGCGCTCCCGCTCGATGCATCGAGCTGGGCTGATTGGGACGGCGCCGGCGTGCCGCCTCTGTTCGATCCGGCGTGGTTTGCCGGGCGCAGCGAAACCGGGCTGCTATTCGCGCACAACGGCCTCCACATCGAGCTGGTGATCGACTGCGCGCACCCGGTGGGCAAGACCGACGCGGCGGGGATCGCCGACATCGTGCTCGAATCCGCGCTGACCACGATCGTCGATCTCGAAGATTCGATCGCTGCGGTCGATGCCGCGGACAAGCTTGCCGCCTACCGCAACTGGCTCGGGGTGATCCGGGGCGATCTGGCCGACACGTTCGAGAAAAACGGCCGGCGGATCACCCGCACGCTTGCCGAGGATCGCCAGTGGACGTGCCCCGACGGGCGCGAGCTGACGCTGCCGGGGCGCAGCCTGATGTTCGTGCGCAACGTCGGCCATCTGATGACCAGCCCCGCGATCCTGCTGCCCGATGGCTCGGAGATTCCCGAAGGGATCATGGATGCGGTGGTGACAAGCGCGATCGGCGCGCACGACGTCGCCGGGCTCGGCAAGCACCGCAATTCGCGCTGCGGTTCGATCTACATCGTCAAGCCCAAGATGCATGGGCCCGAGGAAGCCGCGTTCACCAACGACTTGTTCGACGCGGTCGAGGACTTGCTCGCGCTGCCGCGCCACTCGGTCAAAGTCGGGGTGATGGACGAGGAACGCCGCACCAGCGTCAACCTCGCCGCCTGCATCCACGCGGTTCGGAATCGGATCGTGTTCATCAACACCGGGTTTCTCGACCGCACCGGCGACGAGATCCACACCTCGATGCGCGCCGGGGCGATGATCCGAAAAGGCGCGATGAAAGTTTCGGCGTGGATCGACGCGTACGAGAAGCGCAACGTTGCGATCGGGCTTGCCTGCGGGCTGTCGGGCAAGGCGCAGATCGGCAAGGGGATGTGGGCCGCGCCCGACCGGATGCACGCGATGATGCTCGAAAAGATCGCGCATCCCAAAGCCGGCGCCAACACCGCCTGGGTGCCATCGCCGACCGCGGCGACGCTCCACGCGATGCACTACCACCAGGTCCGCGTGTTCGACGTCCAGCGCGAGATCGCGCTGGCGCCGGTCCCGCCGCTCGACGCGCTGCTAACGATCCCGCTGGCGGAAGGGATCAACTGGTCGGCCGAGGAAGTGCGCGAGGAACTCGACAACAACGCGCAAGGGCTGCTGGGCTATGTCGTGCGCTGGATCGACGCCGGGGTCGGCTGCTCGAAGGTTCCGGATCTGAGCGACATCGGCCTGATGGAAGACCGCGCCACGCTGCGCATATCGAGCCAGCACATCGCCAACTGGCTGCTCCACGGCGTCGCGACGCGCGATCAGGTGATGGATTCGCTTCACCGCATGGCCGCGAAGGTCGATGCGCAGAACGCGGGCGATCCGGCCTACGAGCCGATGGCGGGCAACTGGGAGACGAGCATGGCGTTCCGGGCGGCGTGCGATCTGGTGTTCAAGGGGGTGGAGCAGCCGAACGGCTATACGGAGCCACTGCTGCATGCTTGGCGGAGGCGGAAGAAGGGGGCGGAGGGGGCGGCTTAAGGAGACGAGGGGAATTGGTGGAAGGCGGCGGTTACGAAGCGGCGTGCGGCCGCCCAGCTATCGAGCCCGGTGTGGTCGGGTGCGCGATGAGGCTGGTGAGGATCTCCTCGAGCTCCTGGTCGCGATAGGGCTTCCTCAGGACGGGCCGGTTGCCATAGCTTCCGCCGAGGGCCGGAGTGCTATAGCCGGTCGCGAAGATGAACGGGGCGCCGAGCACCGCTAGCGCGTCGGCGATCGCATAGCTCGGCTTCCCATCGAGATTTACATCGAGGATGGCGATGTCGAAAGCCTGAGTCTGAATTATCGAGAGCGCCTGATCCACACTGGCGGCGGTGACGATGGAAGTGCAGCCGAGTTCGGCGAGGGCGGCCTCCATGTTCCATAGCAACATCATCTCATCCTCGACGACGAGAACGGTGCGGCCGCTCAGAAGCTTAATCATTCAAAGCGACTAGCGGCGCGGGAACGTCGATGGTGCAGACCAAGCCGCCGGGCCGATAATCTATGTCGACACTGCCGCCGAGCTCGTGCGCGAGGCCGCGCTCGATCATCTGCGTGCCGAATCCCGTTCGCGACGGGTGCGTGACCGGCGGGCCGCCCTGCTCACGCCAATGCAGGACCAGCCGTTTGCCGGCAGCTGAAGGCGCCAGCGCCCATTTGATCGAGACCGTTCCACGGTCGTTGGAGAAAGCGCCGTATTTGAAAGCGTTGGTCCCAAGTTCGTTGAACGCGATACTGAGCGCGAGTGCCGCCTTGGGAGCGAGGCGAAGGTTGTCGCCCTCGACCGTGAAGCGCTCCGTACGGCCGTCGGTGACGGCGAACGGCTCCAGCGCCGCATCGATCAGATCGTGCAGCCCGGCTCCCTTCCAGTTTTCGCGCGCGAGGATGTCGTGCGAGCGCGAGAGGGCAAAGATGCGCGACTCGATCGATTCCCGAATTACCTTCGGGTCGGTTGCCGTCCTCGTTGACTGAATCACGATCGATTGGACCGTCGCCAGCGTATTCTTCACCCGGTGGTTCAACTCGTCGATAAGCATCGCGCATTTGGCCTGCTCGTCCTTGTGTGCGGTGTTATCAATGAACGAGGCGAAATGCTGAATGATCGCGCCGCTTTTATCCTTCACCGGGCTGATCGCGATCGAAGCCCAGAACTGGTTGCCGTCTTCGCGGCGATAGCAGACTTCCGGAACGATTTCGGCGTGCCCTCCGACCGCCGTTTCAATCTCCTTCAAGGCTTCGGGACTGGCGCCGCGCGCCATCAAGGAATTGAAGCTCTTGCCGAGAACTTCGTTGCGATCCCAGCCGGTAAGCTCGAGAAAGGCGTCGTTGGCGTAGATGATCGGGTTCTCGGGCACCGTGGCGTTGGTGAACAACATCGCCATCCGCGTCTCGTCGGCGGCGACCACGAACGGGCCAAGTTGGGCGCGAAAACGATCGACTTCGGCTTCGGCAGCCGCCTGCCGCTCAGGACTGTTGGGTGAGTCCGGCATCTAAATGGGCTAGACGAAGGCAGGCGCATGCCCAAGCAATTTGTATCTGGCGGGGCGGCGCAGACGCCCGCGCGGATGTCCGCAATTGGTCGGAGCGGCCGTCGCAACTATCGGCTCAGCTCTCGCGCCACTCCGACAAACTCCCCCACGCTTAGCGTCTCGGCCCGCCGCGCGGGATCGATGCCCAGGCGCTCCAGTGCGCCCAGCGCGTCCGGCAATCCTTTCAAACTCTGCCGCAGCATCTTGCGCCGCTGCCCGAACGCGGCCTCGGTCAAACGTTCGAGGGTGCGGGCGCTGACGTCCTCGGGCATCGCTGCGGGGACGACGTGGACCACCGCGCTCATCACCTTGGGCGGCGGGGTGAAGGCGCTGCGGTGGACTTTGAGCGCGATCTTCGGGGTGGCGCGCCACCCGGCGAGCACTGCCAGGCGGCCGTAGGCGCCGGGGTCGGCGGGGGTGGCGACGATGCGCAGCGCGACTTCCTGCTGAAACATCAGCGTCAGGCTCGCCCATTGCGGCGGCCACGCTTCGCCCGACAGCCACTTCACGAACAGCGCGGTGCCGACGTTGTAGGGCAGGTTCGAAACGACGTGGAACGGGCCTTCGATCCTGGCGTCGAGCTTCATCGCGTCGCCCTCGATCACGCGCAGCTGGCCGGGGAACGCTTCGGCGAGCTCGGCCAGCGCGGGGAGGCAGCGGCGGTCCATCTCGATCGCGGTGACAAGTGTGCCTGCGCGGAGCAGCGCGCGGGTCAGCCCGCCGGGGCCGGGGCCGACTTCGAGCACTTGCTGCCCCGCCAGATCGCCGGGGATCGCGGCGATGCGCGCGAGAAGTTGCTCGTCGAGAAGGAAATTCTGCCCGAGCGCCTTGGATGCCTGCAGCCCGTGACGCGCGATGACTTCGCGTAGCGGGGGGAGATCGGGCAAATTCACACATCCCCCTATCCGTTCGTGGGGGGGGGGGTGGGGGACGGGGTGGGGGGGGGGGGGGGGGGGGGGAGGGGGCGGCAGGGGGGGGGGTGGGGGGGGTGGCGCCG
>JBBRER010000023.1:0-21248 GCA_038202745.1 Sphingomonadales bacterium | reverse complement strand
TTGTCGATGCGCAGCGCGATCTGGGTCTTGGTTTCGCCCGGCGGGCGGCCGCGGCGGATGATCTTGCGGCCGATTTTGAAATCGGCTTTGTCGAACCATTCGTCGGTGAGTTCGGGCGCGTCGTCCGGGTCAATCCATTCGGCCTTTGTAGCGGCGGAGTTCTTTTGCATGGGCATGCCTCATCGAAATAATGTGGCGGTTCGCGCCACGTTCCGTCCAGATCACCACCACCATCCGTTCGCGCAGGAAGCCTGCGGTGGTGATCCGTCGCTCGCCATATTCGAATCGGTCATCGACAAATTCGAAGATCGCGCCTTCGATCACGGTGTCGGCGTCGGCGAAGTCCAGCCCGCGTTCGGCGAGGGTCTTGTCGCGCTTGGCGGAGTCGAAGGTTATCGGCATTTTATGTAGATGCGAAAATTGTGAGCGTCAAGGTCATGAAGTAGCTACCCCTCCACCATCCTGCGGATGGTCCCCCTCCCCGTGCCGGGGAGGTACAACCTTAGCGCGACAGCATCGGTTTGAGATACCCGCCGGTGAAGCTCTTCTTCGTCGCCGCCACCGCCTCGGGCGTACCCTCGGCGATGATCTCCCCGCCCCGCACGCCGCCGCCGGGGCCGAGGTCGATCACCCAGTCGGCGACCTTGATCACGTCGAGGTTGTGCTCGATCACCACCACGCTGTTGCCGCCATCGACCAGCCGCTGGAGCACTTCCAATAGTTTGCGCACGTCCTCGAAGTGCAGCCCGGTGGTCGGCTCGTCGAGGATATACAGCGTCTGCCCGGTGGCGCGGCGGCTTAGCTCCTTGGCGAGCTTGACCCGCTGGGCCTCGCCGCCGCTGAGCGTCGTCGCCTGCTGGCCGACTTTGACGTAGCCCAGCCCGACTTCGTTGAGCATGTGCATCTTTTCGCGGATCGGGGGGACGGCCTTGAAGAAGCCCTCGGCGTCCTCGATCGTCATGTCGAGCACGCCGGCGATCGAGTGGCCCTTGAACTTCACCTCGAGCGTTTCGCGGTTGTAGCGCTTGCCCTTGCACTCCTCGCAGGTGACGTAAACGTCGGGGAGGAAGTGCATCTCGATCTTGATCAGCCCGTCGCCGTGGCACACCTCGCAGCGGCCGCCCTTGACGTTGAAGCTGAAGCGCCCGGGCTTGTAGCCGCGCGCCGCGCTTTCGGGGAGGCCGGCGAACCAGTCGCGGATCTGAGTGAAAGCGCCGGTGTAGGTCGCGGGGTTGCTGCGCGGGGTGCGGCCGATCGGCGACTGGTCGATCTCGATCACCTTGTCGCACATCTCGAGCCCGGTGATCGCATCGTGCGGCCCGGCGATGATCCGCGCGCCGTTAAGCTGGCGCGCGGCGCCAGCGTAAAGCGTGTCGAGCGTGAGCGACGACTTGCCGCTGCCGGAGACCCCGGTGACGCAGCAGAACGTGCCCAACGGAAAGCGCGCGGTGACGCCCTTGAGGTTGTTGGCGCGCGCGTTCGTCACTTCGATCCAGTGGCCGTTGCCTTTGCGACGGGTTTTCGGGATCGCGATCGAGCGCTTGCCGCTGAGGTACTGGCCGGTGAGGCTGTCCTTGGCCTTAAGGATGTCCTTGAGCTTGCCCTGCGCGACGATCTCGCCGCCATGGACCCCCGCGCCGGGGCCGAGATCGACGATGTGATCGGCGTGGCGGATCGCGTCCTCGTCGTGCTCGACGACGATCACCGTGTTGCCCAGATCGCGCAGCCGCTTGAGAGTTTCGAGCAGCCGGTCGTTGTCGCGCTGGTGGAGCCCGATGCTCGGCTCGTCGAGCACGTAAAGCACGCCCGACAGCCCGCTGCCGATCTGGCTGGCGAGGCGGATGCGTTGCGATTCGCCGCCGCTTAGCGTGCCCGAAGTGCGGTCGAGGTTGAGGTAATCGAGCCCGACGTTGTTGAGGAAGCCCAGCCGCTCGTCGATTTCCTTGAGGATCGAGCGCGCGATCTGGTTCTGCTGCGCGGTGAGCTTGCCCGGCAGATCGACGAACCACGGCACCGCTGCGGCGACCGATAGGCGGGTCACGCTGGAGATGTCCGCGCCCGCGATCTTGACGCTCAACGCCTCGGGCTTGAGCCGCTTGCCGTGGCAGGTCTCGCACGGCTGCGCGGTCTGGAACTTGCCCAGCTCCTCGCGCATCCACGCAGATTCGGTCTGGAGCATGCGGCGATTGAGGTTGCCGATCACGCCTTCGAAAGCCTTGCGCACGGTGTAGCTCTTGCGTCCGTCCTGGAAGGTCAGCGGGACCGCGCGGCCTTTGGTTCCGAACAGGATCGTGTCGTGGACGCTTTCGGGCAGCTTGTCCCATGGCGTCGCGAGATCGAACCCGTATTCGGCGGCGAGGCTGGCGAGAACTTGCATGTAGTACGGCGACGGCGGGTTGGACTTGGCCCACGGCACCACCGCCCCCTGCTTGAGCGTCAGGTGCTCATTGGGGACGACCAGCTGCGGGTCGAACAGCAGCTTTTCGCCGAGCCCGTCGCACGCCGGGCAAGCGCCCATCGGCGCGTTGAAGCTGAACAGCCGCGGCTCCAGGCTTTCCAGCGTGAAGCCCGAGACCGGGCAGGCGAACTTTTCCGAGAACACGATGCGGTTGGGGGGAAGTCCAGCGCCCTTCATCGCGCCCAAGGAAACCCCACCACCAGCCTGCGGCTGGTCCCCCTCCTCTTCCCGGGGAGGTTCTTGCACCTCCCCGGGAAGGGGAGGGGGACCGCCGGGTGCTTGCCCGGTGGTGGAGGGGTAAACCTCCGCCACCGTCGCATCCGCCAGATCGACGTAGGCCAGCCCCTCGGCGAGCTTAAGCGCCTGCTCGAAGCTGTCGGCGAGCCGCGTCTCGATGCCCTCGCGCACCGCGATCCGGTCGACCACCACCTCGATGTCATGCTTGTACTTCTTGTCGAGCGCGGGGGCGTCTTCGATCGCCATCATCTCGCCATCGATGCGGACGCGGGTGTAGCCCGCCTTCTGCCACTCGGCGAGTTCGCGGCGGTACTCGCCCTTGCGCCCGCGGACCACGGGCGCGAGCAGATAGGCGCGCGTTCCTTCGGGCAGCGCCATCACCCGGTCGACCATGTGGCTGACGGTCTGCGCCTCGATCGGCAAGCCGGTGGCAGGGCTGTAGGGGATGCCGACGCGCGCCCACAGCAGGCGCATGTAGTCGTAAATCTCGGTCACCGTCGCGACGGTCGAGCGCGGGTTGCGGCTGGTGGTCTTCTGCTCGATCGAGATCGCGGGGCTGAGCCCGTCGATGTGCTCGACATCGGGCTTTTGCATCATCTCGAGGAACTGGCGCGCGTAAGCGCTCAGGCTCTCGACATAACGCCGCTGGCCCTCGGCATAGATCGTGTCGAACGCCAGGCTCGACTTGCCCGAGCCCGACAGCCCGGTGATCACGATCAGGCTGTCGCGCGGCAGCTCGACATCGAAGCCCTTGAGATTGTGCTCGCGCGCGCCGCGCACGACGATTTTATTGAGCGACATGGCGGCGGCGATGTTCCAGATTTGTTCGCGGGTGGCAAGGGGCGCGGGGCGGTGCTTTGTCCATGTGGGGAACGGGGCCGCGAAGCGCAACGGGCCAAGTCTTTGAGGGCGAGCGAGATTCAGGAACAAATCGGGAGCGGCGGGATTGTGCCGCTAACACGATGGAGATCCCGATGGCCAAGGACAGCGACGGAACGCGCGAACTCATCCAGCCGCACGAGAAGCGCTACCAGCGCCGCAACGACGACGGCACCTTCGGCGAGAGCGACGACCAGCACAAGTCGCTCAGCGCGGACGACCGCCAGCACGCCAAGACCAAGGCTCCCAAGGGTCAGGGCGACAAGGGCGACTGAGCCGCGCGCTGGCAGCGCGCCGAGCCGCGCCGACCAACCGCAAACGCTTCTCGTCAAACGGCATTGACGGCCGCCGGGCGCGCGGCGCACTGTTCCCCCGGTCGCGACTCCGCTCCGCATGGCGGTCGCTCCAAGGGGAGATACCTGCATGACTATCCGCTCGCTTCTGGCGACCGCCGCGCTTGGTGCGCTGGCCATCGCTTCGGTTCCCGCGTTTGCGCAAAGCGCAGCGCCCGCCAAGCCCGCTCCGGTTTCCGCCGCCGCGCCGACTTACGGCGCTTGGGGCGTCGATCTTTCGGGGCGCGACATGTCGGTGAAGCCGGGCGACGACTTTCAGGCATATGCCGGCGGGCACTGGCTGGCGACGCACGAGATCCCCGCCGACCGGCCGGGGACCGGGACCGGGCTCGACGTTTACGAAGGCACCCAGACGCATCTCAAGGCGCTGATCGCGGGTGCTCCCGCTTCGAGCCAGTACGGGATGATGTACCGCGCGTTCATGGACGAGTCGCGGATCGAAGCGGTGGGCGACGCGCCGCTCAAGGCCGATATCGCCAGGATCATGGCGATCTCCGACAAGGCCGCATTCACCCGCTACATGGGGATGACCGCGGGGCGCTTCGGGACTTCGGTCGAAGGCTTTCAGGTCTATACCGATCCCGCCAACCCGACGATGAACACGATCTGGGTGGGATCGAGCGGGCTCGGTTTGCCCAACCGCGATTATTACCTGCTCGACCGGTTCAAGCCGCAGCGCGACGCCTACCAGGCTTATATCGCGCGAACGTTGACGATGCTCGGCGTAGCGGATCCCGCGGCCGCGGCGGCCAAAGTCTATGCGTTCGAGGCCGCGCTAGCGGACAAGAACTGGACCTCCGCCGAACAGCGCAACATCGCCAAGCTCAACAACCCGATGAGCGCGGCCGAACTTGCCGCTTACGCACCCGGGGTCGATTGGCCGGTGCTGTTCGAAACTGCCCGCATTGGCGCCCCGACCAAGCTGATCGTCGCCGACAACACCGCGATCCGCGATGTCGCCGCGATCTACGCCGCGACCTCGCTCGACACGCTCAAGCTGTGGGAAGCGTTCCACGTCGCGGACGACGCCGCGCCTTATCTCAACAAGGCCTGGGTCGACAGCCGCTTCGCGTTCACCAAATCGCTGTCCGGGGTTTCGTCGATCCTCCCGCGCGAAAAGCGCGCGGTCAGCCTCGTCGATGGGGGCCTGGGTGAGCTGATCGGCCAGGACTACGTCCACCGCTACTTCACCCCCGCGGCGCGCGCGAAAATGCAGGTGCTGGTGGCCAACCTCAAGGCGGCGATGGCCGATCGCATCCGCGGCAACGCCTGGATGGGCGCAGGCACCAAGACCGCCGCGCTTGAAAAACTGGCGCGGATGGACGTGATGGTCGGCTATCCCGACAAGTTCCGCGACTACACCGCGCTGCACCTCGTTCCCGGCGACCTTTACGGCAACGTCCAGAAACTCGGCGCGTTCAACTACGCCTATTCGCTCGAGGATGTGGGCAAGGCGGTCGATCGCAAGAAATGGGGAATGAACCCGCAGACGGTCAACGCCTACAACGGCGGGCTGGAGAACAAGATCGTGTTCCCCGCGGGCATCCTCCAGCCGCCATATTTCAGCGCAACCGCCGACGACGCGGTCAATTACGGCGCGATCGGGGCGATCATCGGGCACGAAATCAGCCACGGCTTCGACGATCAGGGGCGCAAGATCGACGCCACCGGCGCGATCCGCGACTGGTGGACCGCGGACGATGCCAAGCGCTTCGAAGCGGGCGCCAAAGTGTTTGGCGACCAATACGCGAAGTTCGAGGCTGTGCCCGGGGTGTTCATCAATCCGGAGCTGACGATGGGCGAGAACATCGCCGATTTCGCCGGGCTCCAGGTCGCGCTCGACGCCTATCACAAATCGCTCGGCGGCAAGCGCGCCAAAGTCATCGACGGGCTCACCGGCGACCAGCGCTTCTTCCTCGCTTATGCGCAGGCGTGGCGCGCCAAGCAGCGCGACGATTCGCTGCGCAGCCAGATCGCCACCGATCCGCACAGCCCCGCGCGCTTCCGCACGCTCGGCCCGGTGCGCAACATCCAGGCGTGGTACGACGCGTTCGGGGTCAAGCCCGGCGACAAAATGTACATACCGCCCGAGCAGCGCGCGAAAATCTGGTAACCGACAGCATCAATTCAGGGTTGCGTGCGTTTAACGCGCGCAACCCTTTTTTGCAGGACACAACGATGATCAGAATCGGATTGGTTTCGCTGGGCGCGCTGGCGCTCGCCGGGTGCGCGACAATGAACGAACCGCACGGAACCGCCAGCGCGACCGCGCCATTGGCCGTCACCGCCGCGCCCGCGACCCCGCAGGCCACCGGCTATTTCGCGCAAGCCTCAACGCTGCCTTACGAGGCGCCCGATTTTGCCCAGCTCAAGGACGGCGACTATCAGCCCGCGATCGAGCAGGCGATCCGCGTCAAGCAGGCCGAAATCGACGCGATCGCGCGCAATTCCGCCGCACCGACTTTCGCCAACACGATCGTCGCGATGGAGAACGCAGGCCGCGTGCTCAACCGCACCAACAACGTCTTCAGCGCGCTGGTTTCGGCCAACACCAACGATACGCTCGACGCCGCCGACAGCGCGACCGCGCCCAAGTTCGCCGCGCTCAATGATTCGATCTATCTCGACGCCAGGCTGTTCGCGCGGGTCAAAGCGCTGCAGGACCAGCGCGCCAGTTTGGGGCTCGAGCCCGACCAAGCCCGGCTGCTCCAGCTGACTTACGACAAGTTCGTGCGCTCGGGCGCGTTGTTAAGCGGCGCCGACAAGGACAAGCTCAAGACGATCAACGGTCGCCTGGCGACGCTGAGCACCGACTTTTCGCAGAAGCTGACCGCGGGGACCAAGTCCGCCGCGCCCGTGTTCGCCGATCGCGCGGCGCTCGCTGGGATTTCGCCGGCCGATCTCGCCGCCGCCGAAAAGGCCGCGGCCGACCGCGGGCTGAGCGGCAAATACGTGCTGCCGCTGCAGAACACCACGCAACAGCCGCTGCTGCCGAGCCTCGACAACCGCGCCACGCGCAGCACGCTGTTCGACGCGAGCTGGACCCGCAGCGAGCGCGGCGACGCCAACGACACCCGCGCGATCGTCCAGGAAATGGCCGACTTGCGCGCGCAGAAGGCGGCGCTGCTCGGCTATCCCGATTACGCGACGCTGATCCTCGCCGACCAGTTCGCGAAGACCCCGGCGACCGCAATCGACTTCATGCAAGGGCTGGTTCCCGCGCTCAGCGCCACCCAGCACCGCGAAGCCGCGGCATTGAACGCGATGATCCGCCGGACCGGGGGCAAGTTCACCGTCACCCCGGCCGATTGGGATTATTATTCGGAGAAGCTGCGCAAGGCGAAGTACGATCTCGACGAAAGCCAGATCAAGCCGTACTTCGAGATCACCCGCGTGCTCAACGACGGCGTGTTCTATGCCGCCAACCAGCTGTACGGGCTGACTTTCAAGCAGCGCACCGACATTCCGGTCTACCAGAGCGATGTGACGGTTTACGAAGTGTCCGACGCCGACGGCAGCCCGCTCGCGCTGTTCTATTTCGACCCGTGGAAACGCGACAACAAGCAGGGCGGCGCGTGGATGTCGAGCTTCGTCGATGGCGCGAAGTTATGGGGAACCAAGCCGGTCGTCTTCAACGTCGAAAACTTCACCAAGCCCGCCGCAGGCCAGCCGGGGCTGATCAGCTGGGACGACGTGACCACGATGTTCCACGAGTTCGGCCACGCGCTCCACGGGATGCTGACCAGCCAGCGCTACCCGTCGATCGCGGGGACCAACACCGCGCGCGACTTCGTGGAGTACCCCAGCCAATTCAACGAGAACTGGGCGAGCGATCCCAAGGTCTTCGCACACTTCGCCAAGCATTACCAAACCGGCGCGCCGATGCCCGCCGCGCTCGTCGCCAAGATCGACAAGGCCAAGACCTTCAACCAGGGCTACGCGCTCGGCGAAGTCGTCGCCGCCGCGCTGCTCGACATGAAGTGGCACTCGCTCCCCGCCGGCGCTGGCAAGCAGGACGTCGATGCGTTCGAGAAGACCGCGCTCGCCTCGACCGGGCTCGACGTCACCGACGTTCCGACGCGCTATCGCAGCAGCTATTTCCGCCACGTCTGGGCCAACGGCTACGCCGCGGGATACTACGCGTACTTGTGGACCGAGATGCTCGATCACGACACCTTCCAGTGGTTCAAGGACCACGGCGGGCTGACCCGCGCCAACGGCCAGCGTTTCCGCGAGCTGGTGCTCTCGCAAGGCTCCAGCCAGGACTACGCGGTGATGTACCGCAACTTCACCGGGCACGATCCGAATGTCGAGCCGATGCTCGAGGCGCGCGGGCTCAAGCCGGCGCCTGCTTCGGTCAAGAAACCGGCCCCGGCTAAGGGCGCGCGGTAAGCGACAGCGCCCGCGCGCCCGGCTCGCCGAGCCAGCGCGCGGCGACGCCCCAAACCCGGGCGATGGTCTCGGTCGAGAGCGCCGCTTCGGGCGGGCCATCGACGGCGACGCGGCCTTCGCTGAGCACGACCGCGCGATCGGCGTGGTTCATCGCCAGCGCGAGGTCGTGGAGCACGAGCACGACGCCGATCCCCTCGCCCGCCAGCCGCCGGAATTGCGCGAGCAGCGTCTGCTGGTGCGCGAGATCGAGCGCGGCGAGCGGCTCGTCGGCGAGAATCCAACGCGGACTTCCGGCAAGCACCCGCGCGAGAAGTGCGCGCGCGCGCTCGCCGCCCGATAGCTGCGAGATCGGGCGGCCGGCGAAGGCGTCGAGATCGAGCGCGGCGAGTGCGGCGGCGACCGGGATGGAGCCTTCATCGCCCCACGGCAGCCGCCCAAGCCTCGCAAGCGTGCGGACATCGACATCCCAAGCGACTTCGGCGGTCTGGGGCAGGTAGCCGAGCGCGCGCGCGCGGTCGCGCGAGGGCAGCGCGGTCAGATCGCCGCCGTCGAGCGTGACTTGGCCTTCCGCCGCCAGAAGCCCGGCAAGGCAGGCGATCAGAGTCGACTTGCCCGCGCCGTTGGGCCCGCAAATCGCGGCGACCTCGCCCGGCCGCAGCGCCGCGGACACGCCCGAAAGGCGCCCGGGCAGCATGAGGTTCTCCGCCGCCAGCATCACGTCAGCTCCCGCCGCAGCCGCAGCAACAGCGCGAGAAAGAACGGCGCGCCCAATAGCGACAGCGCAATCCCCAGCCGCAGCTCTCCGCCCGCGAGCGGGATCAGGCGGCACGCGACATCCGCGACCAGCAGCAGCAACGCTCCGGCCAGCGCGCTCGGCACGATCAGCCGCGACGGGCGGCGGTCGGTGAAGCGGCGCATCAGGTGCGGGACGATCAGCCCGACGAAGCCGATGATCCCCGCTACCGCCACGCCCGCGCCGACGGTCAGCCCGACGCCGACGATCATCAGCGCCTGAAGGCGCCCGGGCGAAACCCCGAGGCTGCGCGCCGCTTCCTCGCCCAGCGTCAGCGCGTCGAGCCCGCGCCCGGCGAAGCGCAGCACCGCGACGCCCGCGAGCGTCGGCGGCACCGCGATCCACACATCGCGCCACGAACGATCGGCGACCGCGCCCATCAGCCAGGCGACGATTTCGGAGAGCGCGAACGGCGAGGGCGCGAGGCTGATCGCGAGGCTCATCAGCGCGCCCGCGAGGCTGGCGATCATTAGCCCGGCAAGCGTGAACAGCGCGACCCCGCCGCTACGCCCGGCGATCAGCGCGAGCAGCGCCATCGCCCCCGCGGCACCCGCGAGCGCGAAGCCCGGAAGCAAGTAAGCGGCGGCGGCATAGCCGGTCCACAAGCTCAGCACCGCGCCGAGTGCGGCGGCGGGCGCGATCCCGAACAGCCCCGGATCGGCCAGCGGATTGCGCAAGTACCCCTGCATCGCCGCCCCCGCCGCGCCCAGCCCCGCGCCGACCGTGAGCGCGAGCAAGGCGCGCGGCAGGCGCAGATCGAAGAGGATCACGCCTGCGTTCGGTATCGCGGGATGGAGCGGGTCGATCCACACCCGCCCGGCGAGCAGTGACAGCGGCAGCGCGATGGCGATCGCGAGAAAAAGGAGAGCGACGGGGCGGGTCATGTTGGGCTCACCTCGCCCCTGATCGCCCGCAGCCGTGCCATCAGCCGGGGGATCGTCGGGCCGCCGCAAAAGAGCAGCGCGGGGTCGAGCCGGAAGCGGCGCGTGTCCTTGAGCGCGGCCAGCGCCGGGTGGCCCAGCATCCGATCGTCCTGCGCATTCGGGTTGCCCGCGACGAGGATTACGCGCGGCGGATCGGCAAGCATTTGCTCGAGCGGCAGGACATCGGCCTGGCGCAGCCCGCGCGCCGCCGCCGCATCGGAAAAACCGGCGCGGGGCAGCAAACGCGCGACGAGCGTGTCGCGCCCGGCAACGATTCCGCCGCCCTCCCACACGATCGCCGAAAGCGGGTGTCCGGGCGGGGGCGCGGCGAGGCTGGCTTCGATCCGCCGGACGAGCGCCTCGCCTTTGTCCGGATGACCCGCGAGCGCGGCGAGGCGGCGGACCTGGTCGATGCTCGCCGCGACATCGGAGGCTATCGGCACGGCTTCGTACGCGATGCCGAGCCGGTGATACGCGGCGACGCTGGCGGGCGCGTCGAAACTGGACGATACCACGAGATCGGGGCGCAACGCCGCAGCTTCCTCGACCGATGCGGCGACGGGCAATCGCCGCGCGAGCCCTGCGTCCATCGAGCTTTGCACCGGATCGCGGCTGTAGGGCGAGATCGCTAGGAGTTGCCCCGGCGCGGTGACTTCGGCGAGAATCGCGTCGGTGCACGGGTTGAGGCTGACGATGGTCGGGTGGCGGTGTGCGGTTTGTTGTACCGGCGCGGGGGAGCACGCCGCGACGAAAAGGAGCAGCCAAATCCTCCCCGACACGGGGAGGGGAACCAGCCGCAGGCTGGTGGAGGGGGCTCTCCTCCCGCACCGCCGTGCGAACCGCGAGTCCCCTCCGTCAGCGCTTCGCGCTGCCACCTCCCCACGGGTGGAGAGGATCACCACCGCACCCTCACGCCCGCATAGGCGCTGCGCCCATACGTGCCATAGCCCGCGGCCTGCTCGTAACGCTGATCGCTCGCGTTCTCGATCCGTCCGTACAGCTCGAACCGCTCGCTCAGCGGCAGGCCCGCGCGCAAGGTCAGCAGCGGGTAGCCGTCGAGGCGAGTGAATCCCGTGGCATCGTCGAAGCTGTCCGAGACCAGCCGCGCGTCGGCGCCGAGCTTGAGCCCGGCCAGCGGGCTGTCCCAATCGAGCGAGGCGCTTAAGGCATGACGCGGGCGTCGGGCGAGATCGACGCCGGTGTCGCGGTTGAAGGCATGGATATAGCTGTAGGCGAGTTGCCCGCGCACTCGCTCGGAGACCCGCGCGCCCAACTCGAACTCGATCCCTTCGGCGCGCGCCCGATTGACGTTATCGTAAGTTCCGAACGGACGATTGGCGCAGATTCCGGTCTTCAGCCCGAAGCACGAAACGAAGTCGATCAGGGCGCGGCTGGCGCGGCGGAACGCGGTCGCGGCGAGGTGGAGCCCGGCGTTGCGGTCCCCGCGTTCGATGCCAAAGTCGAAGCTACGGCTGCGCTCGGGCGCGAGCGCCTGGTTGCCGAAATCGGAGAACAGCTGGAACAGCGTCGGCGTCTTGAAGCCATCGCCGTAGCTTGCGCGCGCGCGCCACCCTTCGCCCAGATCGAGGCTGCCGTTGGCGCCGAAGGTCCATTCCCCGCCGAACCGGCTGTGATCGTCGTAGCGCAGCCCGGCGGCGAGATTGAAGCGCTCGGGGTGCCAACCGAGCAGTGCGTGTCCACTCGACAGCCGCGCGGTCTTTTCGCTGTCGAACGTCGAGCGGAACCGCGTCCATTCGCTGTCCGCGCCGAAATCGAGCGTGACCCGCGTCCCCGCGTGCCCGACCAGATCGGCGCGCTGCGAGCGCCCGAATGTCTGGAAGTTGGGGGCCGAGCCGAAGGTCGGATCGTAATAGCTGCGGCGCGTGTCGCTGAGCGCGTAGCCGCCGCGCAATTGCACCGCGCGCCCGGTCCACTCCGCGCCGACGCGGCCGGAAGCCTCGCGCGTCTTCTGGAACTCCGGGGTGTCGGCGAAGGCGTAGAACGGCGCGGGAAAGCCGTCGATGTCGAGCCGGCTGTCGAGCCAGCGCGCGTTCGCGACGAGCGCGAAATCGCCGAACGCGGCGCGCGCTTTACCCCCCATACGCCACTGGCGATAGCCGTCGGGCTCGGTGCCGATCGCCGCGGCGGATATGCCGTCGGTGCGGACATAGCCGCCGCTCAGCGTGCCCGACAGCGCGCCCGCCGATCCGCCCGCGGCGAGGTCCGCCGACAGGGTATCGTGCGCGCCGTACTCGGCGCCCGCGGAGACGCCGGCGACATTGCGCGTGGTTACCGCGAGCACTCCGCCGATCGCCTGGCTGCCCCAGATCACGCTGTTCGATCCGCGCAGCAGGTCGATCCGCTCGACTTCGCCCGCGATCAGATTGCCGAAATCGAACCCGCCGCCGGGCGCGGCGACATCGGCGACGCGCACTCCATCAACCAGCACCAGCACTTGTTCGGCGTCGGCCCCGCGCACGCGCAGTCCGGTGAAGCTTCCGAGCCCGCCGTTGCGGGTGAGCGTAACCCCGGGAAGCCGTTCGAGCACGCGGGTCAGGTCGGGGCCTTGCACCGCCTCGATTTCCTCGCGCTTCACGATTGAGATCGATTGTCCGGCGTCGGCTACGCGGACCGGCGATCCGGTCACAATAATGGTCGCGTCCCGCACGATCCGACCGATTGGCAAGACGCCTTCCTCGCAGCAGGCATCCCCTTGCGGCAGATCCTGAGCGACAACCGGAGTCGCGGCCAAAGATATCAGATAAAATAATTGTTTACGCATAAAACCTCCCAACATGAACGAACGCCGTTCATGGCGAGAGGCACGCGCGTATCGCACGGGGCCTCGCTGCATTCCGGTACACCCCGCCCGGCTGCGGAACGACCGTCGGGGGCAGGTCTCCTGGCTCCCGGATCGATGCTCACCCCGCCTTCCCGGCTTTCGCCAGTGGCATTTGGAGTTCGCTCCCCGGTCACAGTTGCGGGGGCAGCGCGGGCATTGAACCCGCTTCCCTCTTAGGTTCCGCAAGCGGAACACCCATGACGTGGACGGCGCTGTAGTCCGTGGCCGCCACGCGAGCAAGCAGCCCGCTTGTTAACCGTTAACGATTAGCGCCCGCCACCGTCCCGTCCCGGCACGCCGCCGAATCGAACCGCGCCGAGCCGGGCGGTCCGCGCTACGCGCCAAGCGCGACCCAGCGAAAGCCGACGATGAGCGAAGCCGACGTCCCCGCCTACGAACCGCGACCGCGCGACTTTGCCGCGCGGATGGCGCGGCGTGCGCCCGCGCTCGCGGCGCGTGCCGGGCGGCGGCATCGGGGACGCCGGCTCGTCGCGCTGCTCGCGGCGGCGGCGTTCCCGGCGATGGCCGCTCCCGCCGGGTGGCAGGCGCTCGCGGTCGGCGACGCCGGGCAAAGCAAGCTCGACGTCGAAGCGATGCCGTTCGAGCAGCCCGGCGAAAGCTTTCCCGGATCGGCGTTCTATTATCTCGCGGTCGACGACCGGCCTTACCTCGCGCTCGCGCCCGGCAGCCATTTCGACAGCGACGACCACACCGGGCCGATCGCGCAGGCGCTGCGAATCGACATGAGCGGGGTCGACCGCAGCCGCGCGCTCGAGTGCCTGACCGCGGCGGTCTATTACGAAGCCGCGAGCGAGCCCGATCAGGGCCAGCGCGGGGTAGCCCAAGTCGTGCTCAACCGCGTCGCGCATCCAAGCTTTCCCAACACCGTGTGCGGCGTGGTCTATCAGGGCTCCGAGCGTTCGACCGGATGCCAGTTCAGCTTTTCCTGCGACGGCGCGCTCGCCCGCCGTCCTGACCGCTTCTTCTGGGAGCGCGCGCAGAACGTCGCGCGCGCCGCGATGGCCGGGTACGTTGAGCGCAGCGTCGGGCTCGCGACGTTCTATCACACGATCGCGGTGCACCCGTATTGGGACGCCAAAGTGATCGATCTCGGCACGATCGGCGCGCACCGCTTCTTCCGCTTCCCCGGCGCGGCGGGCGAGCAGGGCGCGTTCCGCTTTGCCTATGGCGGGGGCGAGCCGGTCGCCGCGCCGCACCCGCGCAGCGCCGCCACCGATCGCATCGGCGAGGCCGCGCTCGATCCGTTGGCGCTCGAGCGGGCGTACGATGCCGGGCTCAGGACCGCGCAGCAGGACGCCGGAACCCGCCGCGCGTCCGCTCCCGTCTACGCGGCCGAGGTTCAGGCGCGCGGAGGCGACGCGCTCTACAGCGGCGAGCGGCTACCCCAAGCCACCGGGGTGCGGCCCGAATACGCCAACTCGGGCAAGTGGATCGGCAAGCCCGCGAGCTGACTCCGCGCCGAGGCGGGCCGCGGGTGCGACGCACCGAGCATGGTAAATGCTTGGAAACCATAGGCCAAAACGAAGCCTTAGCGTGCGCGCGCGTAAAGCGGACGTCCCCCCGACGTCGCAACCGGACCCGCATCATGACCATCCATTTCGCCGCCGCGCGCCCCGTCTATTCGGCGCTTGCCGGACGTCGCCTGACGCGCCGCGTCGCGCAGCGCGCGAGCAACGACAACGGCGTCCACGAGTTCGGCAGCGACGCGCTGCTGCGCGCCGCGCTCAGGCATTTCGCGCATCACGGCATGGCCGCCGCCGAGCACGCCCGCGTGCTGGCCGAGCGCGCGTTCTTCGCCGGCGACCGCGACAACTACACATGGTGGCTGAGCGTGTGCCGCGCGCTCGATCGCCGTACCGCCGCCGCGCTCGCCGCCCGGACCGGGGCCGCCGACGGCGGTGAGCGCCGCTTCGAGAGGTAACCGCGCCGTTAACCAAACGGTTACGGCTGGCTGATAGGGCGCAGGAGAACGACTGGGAGCATTCCGATCAAGCGCTGGCGTACCATCCTGCGGGTGCTGTTTCGCACCAATGCAATCGACGATCGGGTCCGCCGGACCCTGGTCCAGACGCTGTATACCCAGCCCACGAGCCTCGCGATCGGGGCTGCGGCCGGCATCCTGACCAGCCTGATCGCCGCGAACTATGCGCACAACTCTGCGATCACCGGATGCGCGATTGCGCTGAGCGTGATCGCGCTGGCGCGGGTGATCGGCGCGTTCGTCCTCCCGCGGTTCGCTTCGCGCGATAGCCGCAAGCTCGAAATCGCATACGAGATCGGCGCGTTCAGCTACTCGTTCCTGATCGGCCTGATCGCGGCACTGACCGTGCTGGTCCACGCGCCGCCCGCCGCGCAATTGCTGATGGTCGCCAACGCGGTCGGCTACGCCACCGGGATCGCCGCGCGCAACGCCGGACGGCCGGCAATCGCGATCGGCCAGATGCTGCTCACGCTCGCTCCGATCCTCACCGTGCTCGCGCTCAGCGGCGATCTCGCGCTGCGGGTGCTGGCGCTGTCGATGCTGCTGCTGGCGCCAGCGATGATGTCGATCACGATGAACGTGTTCCGCGTCCTGCGCAATTCGGTCGCCGCGGCCGAAACGAGCGCGCGGCTGGCCGAAAAGATGCAGCACCTGGCGCGCACCGACGTGGTCACCGGGCTCTACAACCGCGCCGGGCTCAACCACCACCTCGTCGAATACCTGTCGGCGCGCGACCGCGAGGGCAAGTTCGCGCTGTTCTGGCTCGACCTCGACCGGTTCAAGGAAGTCAACGATTCGCTCGGCCACCAGATGGGCGACCGGGTGCTGGCCGAAGTCGCGCAGCGGCTGCGCGCGCAATTGCCCGACGGCGGCGTCGTCGGCCGTTTCGGCGGCGACGAGTTCATCGTCGCGTGCGAGGCGCCCGACCGCCGTCAGGTCGAAAGCCGCGCGCTGGCGATCCTGGGCGAAGTCACTCGTCCGTTCCGGTTCGAAGACGACCGGATCGAGCTGGGCTGCTCGATCGGGGTCGCGGTGCTGCCCGAAGACGGCGAGGATATCGCCACGCTGATGCAGGGCGCCGACGTCGCGCTCTACCACGCCAAGGTCAACGGACGGAAACAGGTCAGCTTTTTCGATCCATCGATGACCCGCGACCTCGTCCGCCGCCGCGAGATCGAGGCCGAACTGCGCCTCGCGCTCCAGCGCGATGAGCTGTCGATCTTCTTCCAGCCGATCGTCGATCTCGAGACCGGCAAGATCCGCGCGTTCGAGGCGCTGGTCCGCTGGTTCCACCCCGAAAAGGGCGAACTGCGCCCCGACGAGTTCATCCCCGTCGCCGAAGAGTGCGGCGCGATCATCACGCTGGGCAACTGGATTACCGCGCAAGCCGCGCGCGCCGCCGCGCAGTGGCCCGAAGACGTGACGATTGCGGTCAACCTCTCGCCGCTCCAGATCAAGGCGCCGGGCGCCGCGCTCGGCATCCTCAATGCGCTGCGGGAGGCCAAGCTGGCGCCGCACCGCCTCGAGCTCGAGATTACCGAAACCGTGCTGCTCGACGATTCCAAGCAAACCGAGGACTTCATCGCCGAGCTCACCGAAGCTGGCGTGCGCTTCGCGCTCGACGATTTCGGGACCGGCTATTCCTCGCTCGGCTATCTGTCGAAATACCCGTTCGGCAAGATCAAGGTCGATCGCAGCTTCGTGTCGGGCGCCAACGCCGGCAAGAAGAGCGACGCGATCATTCGCGCGGTCTCCGAGATGGCGACCACGCTGGGGATGGAGATCGTCGCCGAAGGAATCGAGACGATCGAGCAGGTCCGCAGCGTCCGCAATGCGGGGTGCACGCTCGGCCAAGGCTACTACTTCAGCCGCGCGGTGCCCGATTACCTCGCCGCGATGCTGCTCGCGCAGGAACGCGACAAGCTCAATCCGCTCGCCGCGACGGGGTAAACCTCCCCGAAACGGGGAGGGGGACCGCGACGCGAAGCGGCGGGGTGGAGGGGGCTCTCGGTCGGCACCGCCGCGCGGAAGGAGAGCCCCCTCCGTCAGCTGCGCGCTGCCACCTACCCGGCCCGCGGAGAATTGCTAACGCGAACCAATCGCAATAATGCGCGACTTTCCGCGCTTGCAATCCCTTCCCCTCCCGCCTAGGGCGCCTCTCATCGCCGGGCATCGGCGCTCGTCGCGGGACGGGACCGGCTGCCGAGACGTCATCCCGCGGCTACGGGAAGGACCACGACCGATGGCTCAGAGCGGCTCCAGCCGGAAGAAGATCGCGCTGATCGGCGCGGGCAACATCGGCGGCACTTTGGCTCACCTCGCCGCGCAGAAGGAACTCGGCGACATCGTCCTGTTCGACGTGGTCGAAGGCGTGCCGCAGGGCAAAGCGCTCGACCTGTCGCAGTGCGGCCCGGTCGAAGGGTTCGACGCGCAAATCACCGGCTCGAACGACTACAAGGACATCGCCGGGGCCGACGTGATCATCGTCACCGCGGGGGTCGCGCGCAAGCCGGGGATGAGCCGCGACGATCTGCTCGGCATCAACCTCAAGGTGATGAAAGCGGTCGGCCAAGGAATCAAGGCGAACGCGCCGGGCGCGTTCGTGATCTGCATCACCAATCCCTTGGACGCGATGGTCTGGGCGCTGCGCGAATTCTCAGGCCTGCCGCACCACATGGTCGTGGGCATGGCGGGCGTGCTCGACAGCGCGCGGTTCAGCCACTTCATCGCCGACGAGTTCAAGGTTTCGGTGCGCGACGTGAACACCTTCGTGCTCGGCGGCCACGGCGACACGATGGTCCCGGTGGTGCGCTATTCGACGGTCAACGGCATTCCCGTGCCCGATCTCGTCAAGATGGGGCTGTCGTCGCAGGACAAGATCGACGCCATAGTCAAGCGCACCCGCGGCGGCGGCGGCGAGATCGTCGCGCTGCTCGGCACCGGCTCGGCGTTCTACGCCCCCGCCGCGAGCGGCATCGCGATGGCCGAGGCTTACCTGAACGACCAGAAGCGCATCCTCCCCTGCGCGGCTTATGTGAACGGCCAGTACGGCCTCGACGGGCTTTATGTCGGCGTCCCGGTTCAGATCGGCGCGGGCGGGGTCGAACGGATCGTCGAAATCGAGCTCGACGAGAGCGACAAGGCCGGGCTCAAGGTCAGCGTCGATGCGGTGAAAGAGCTGCTGGTGGCGTGCAAGGACATCGATGGATCGCTGGCCTAGTGCTTGGGACTGCCTTTCTACTTATGGGCGCTGGCCTCCCGGTCGCTGGAAGCTCGGATATGGTGTCCGAGTTTAGTCGTACTTGCGTTGCCTCGAGATCGCTTAGCGGCCTGACCAACGTACTGACGAAAGGCGGATGGAAGGCCTTCCCTTCTCCTGCCGAAAGTCGCGTTGCGAATGAGATTGTCGCAGTAACCCCAATGCTTGAGGCACAAGGACTGTCGTCAGACTATACAATCTACTGGCGTAAGGTCGGCGATCGATATCTCGAACTCGCGGTAAGCGAGACCAAAAAGCCGATCAACGGTGATCGGAAATTGGTCGGCTGCAGCATGTATGATTTCGACGCCAATTCTCCCCTTGACGAAACAACCATCAGTACACTGGCTGGCACAGCCGTCGGCCAAAAGAGCGCGGTTGGCGATGTCCAAGTTGAAAAATGGGACAGGGTTTTTGGCGAAGGCTCGGGGATGCGCGCCGTATTCGTTCCCGCCGGTTCGCCGATGGGTGCTCAACTCGGCTTTACCGGCATGATGCTGGGAACTCATTTTCTGGACGGAGCAAAATAGTGGCGATCCTCGTCGATAAATCCACTAAGGTCATAACCCAGGGGATGACCGGCGCCACGGGCAGTTTCCACACCCAGGCCGCGCTCGATTACGGGACGCGGATGGTCGCGGGGGTGACGCCGGGCAAAGGCGGCGAGACGCATCTGGGGCTGCCGATTTACGATACCGTCCACGACGCCAAAGCCGCGACCGGAGCGACCGCGAGCTGCATTTACGTGCCCCCGCCGTTCGCCGCGGATTCGATCCTCGAGGCAATCGACGCCGAAGTGCCGCTGATCGTGTGCATCACCGAAGGGATTCCGGTGCTCGACATGGTCAAAGTCAAGCGCGCGCTGTCGGGCTCCAAGTCGCGGCTGATCGGCCCGAACTGCCCCGGCGTGCTGACGCCGAACGAGTGCAAAATCGGGATCATGCCCGGGAGCATCTTCAAGCAGGGCTCGGTCGGGATCGTCTCGCGCTCGGGAACGCTGACGTACGAAGCGGTCTTCCAGACCACCAACGCCGGGCTCGGCCAGACCACCGCGGTCGGGATCGGCGGCGATCCGGTCAACGGCACCAATTTCATCGACATGCTCGAACTGTTCCTCGCCGACGATGCGACCCGCTCGATCATCATGATCGGGGAGATCGGCGGCAGCGCGGAGGAAGAGGCCGCGCAGTTCATTGCCGACGAGGCCAAGCGCGGGCGCGCCAAGCCGATGGTCGGGTTCATCGCCGGGCTCACCGCCCCGCCGGGCCGCCGGATGGGGCACGCCGGCGCGATCGTCTCGGGCGGCCAGGGCGGCGCGGCGGACAAGATCGCGGCGATGGAAGCCGCCGGCATCCGCGTCTCGCCCTCGCCGAGCGAGCTTGGCACCACGCTGGGCGCGATGCTCAAGGAACTTGCGTGACGACGCGAGGTTGATCGCCATGGGCAACGAACTCCACGATTTCCTCCCGGATGACCCGCAACCCGGCCCCAGCTGGCAGCGCGCCAACTGGCCGCCGGTGGACGGCGCGGGTGAGGACGATCTTACCCAGGCGCTCGACCCGACGACGCTGAGCGTGGCGATCGTATCGGCCGCCGCCAAAGCCGGCGCGCCGCTCGACGCCGCGGCGACCGAGCAGGCTTGCGCCGATTCGATCCGTGCGATGATGCTGATCCGCACCTATCGCGTGCGCGGGCACCTCGCCGCCGATCTCGATCCGCTGGGGCTATCCAAGCAGGAGCTGCCCGCCGATCTCGATCCTTCGTACCACGGCTTCGAAGGCCCCGCGCTCGACCGCAAGGTCTACCTCGGCGGGATGATGGGCCTGCAATGGTCGAGCGTACGCGAGCTGTGCACGATTCTGCGCGCCAATTACTGCGGCAAAGTCGGCCTCGAATACATGCACATCGCCGATGTCGAGGAGCGGCGGTTCCTCCAGGAGCGCTTCGAAGGCGCGGACAAGACGATCGAGTTCACCCCTGAGGGCAAGAAGGCGATCCTTTCCGCCGTAATCCGCGGCGAGCAGTACGAGAAATTCCTCGGGCGCAAGTACGTCGGGACCAAGCGCTTCGGGCTCGACGGCGGGGAATCGATGATTCCCGCGCTGGAATCGATCATCAAGCTCGGTGGCCAGCTCGGGGTGAAGGAAATCGTTTACGGGATGGCCCACAGGGGCCGGCTCAACGTCCTCGCCAACGTGCTCGCCAAGCCATACCGCGTGATCTTCCACGAATTCTCGGGCGGGAGCGCTAACCCCGAGGACGTCGGCGGGTCGGGCGACGTCAAATACCACCTCGGCACCAGCACCGACCGCGAGTTCGACGGGGTGACCGTGCATATGAGCCTGGTCCCCAACCCGAGCCACTTGGAAGCCGTCGATCCCGTCGTGCTCGGCAAAACCCGCGCGCAGCAGGTGTTCCGCGACGATACCGGCCCGGGCCAGCACAAGCAGGTGCTCCCGGTGCTGATCCACGGCGACGCCGCGTTCGCGGGCCAGGGCATCGTGTGGGAGTGCTTCGGCTTCTCGGGCATCCGCGGCTACAACACCGGGGGGTGCATCCACTTCGTCATCAACAACCAGATCGGCTTCACCACCTCGCCGCAGTTCGCGCGCTCCAGCCCCTATCCCTCCGACGTCGCCAAAGGCGTCCAGGCGCCGATCCTCCACGTCAACGGCGACGATCCCGAAGCGGTGACCTTCACCTGCAAGCTGGCGATCGACTACCGCCAGAAGTTCGGCCGCGACGTCGTCATCGACATGTGGTGCTATCGCCGCTTCGGCCACAACGAGGGCGACGAGCCGAGCTTCACCCAGCCGCTGATGTACGCGCGTATCCGCCAGCACCCGCCGGTCAGCGCGATCTACGCCGCGCGGCTGGCCGAGCAAGGCGTGATCGCCAAGGGCGAGGACGGCGCGATCGCGACACGCTTCACCGCGAGCCTCGAGGAAGAGTTCGCCGCCGCCAAAAGCTACAAGCCCAACGCCGCCGACTGGTTCGCAGGGCGGTGGAGCGGGCTCAACAAGCCTGCCGACCCCGAGACCGCGCGGCGCAACGTCGCGACGGGAATCGAGCCCAAGCTGTTCGACAGTCTGGGCCGCACACTGACCACC
>JBBRER010000022.1:0-22120 GCA_038202745.1 Sphingomonadales bacterium | reverse complement strand
AAAAACCCCCCCCCCCCCTCCGGCCCCGCCCTACGCCCCCCCCCCCCCCCCCCTCGTCCCCCCTCCCCCCCCCCCCACGAACGGGGGAGGAAAAGCCTACTTCTTGGCGGCGCGCTTGCTTTCGAGCGCGGCGACGCGGGCTTCGAGCGCGTCGGCCTGCGCGCGCGCTTTGGCGGCCATGTCGCGGACCGCGTCGAACTCCTCGCGGCTCACGAAGTCGAGCCCGCCGAGCGCTTCCTTGGCCAGCTCGCGCGCGGCGTCGCGCGCCTCGCGGCCCATCCCGGCGAAGGTCCCGGCGGCGCTGTTGATGAGCTTGACGAAGTCGGCGATCAGGGGGTTTTCGCTTTGCATAAGGCCTAAATGGCCCGCGCGCGGCTAGATTGCAACGCGCGACACCGCGCCGTTCTCCGCATTGGTCCCGCCATCGGGGTTCGCGGCGATGAACTGCCAGTTGAGCGCGGTCGCGAACAAGATCCAGGCGAGGTACGGCACCAGCAGGAGCGCGGCTAGCGGGCGCACGCGCCGGAACAGCCAGATCGTGAGGACCACCGCGACGTCGAGCGCCGCGATCACCCCCAGAGCGATCCTCATTTCGTGGGCGGCGAAGAACACCGGGGTCCACGCCAGATTGAGCGCGAGCTGGACCGCAAACGCGATCAACGCCGCGCTGCGCCCGCGTGCCCCCCGCGCCGCGCCGACCATCGCCGCAGCAAGCCCCATGAGGACGTACAGCGCGCTCCACACTATGGGGAAGGCGATCCGCGGCGGATAGATCGCAGGCTTGGCCAGCGCGTCGAACCAGGCGTTGCTCGGCCCGCTCCCCGCCGCTTGGCCCGCGAGGAACCCGAGCAGCAGCGTCAGCGGCACCAACCACAGCGCCCAGCGCAGCAGCGCGCCGCGCAGTTGTCCGGTAGAAGCGATCTGGCGCATGCGGTAACCTCGATTCGCGTGAGGGTATGGCGAGCGCCGGAGCGGGCCTCAACCCCGCGCGGCGGCGATCAGGAATTCGACATTGCCTTCGGGACCGGTGATCGGGCTCGGCACGATGCCCGCTACGCGCCAGCCCTCGGCTTCGAGCCAGCCGCGCACTTCGTCGCAGACACGCGTATGAAGCGCGGCGTCGCGGACCACGCCGCCCTTGCCCACTTCGCCTTTGCCGACTTCGAACTGCGGCTTGATCAGCGCGATCAGCCGGCATTTGGATGTGCAAAGATTGAGCGGCGTTTCCAGCACTTTGCGCAACGAAATGAAACTGGCGTCGCAAACCACCAGATCGCACGGCGCATCGATGTGAGCGGGCGTGAGCGTGCGTGCGCTGGTCTTCTCGAGCACGGTCACGCGCGGGTCCTGGCGCAGCTTCCAGGCGAGCTGGTTGGTTCCCGAATCGACCGCGAAGACGTGCGCCGCGCCGCGCTGGAGCAGGACATCGGTGAACCCGCCGGTCGAGCTGCCGATGTCCATCGCCGTCGCGCCGGCGGGATCGATCGCGAAATGATCCAGTGCGTGCGCGAGCTTGATCCCGCCGCGCGAGACCCACGGATGGTCGCGCCCACGTACTTCGAGCGGCGCGTCCGCCTTGAGCGCCTGCCCGGGCTTGGCAAGCTTGACTTCGCCCGAGAACACCAGCCCGGCGAGCACCAGCGCCTGCGCGCGCGCGCGGCTTTCGGCCAAGCCGCGCTCGACCAGGAGCTGATCGACGCGCTGTTTGGGCGCGGGACGGGACGGAGCGGGTGCGGTCATCGGCCAAGCGGCTTGTAGCGAGCCGCCGCGCATTCCATAGCGCGGAAATGAAGGCAAATCGGCACGCCGCCGCGATCCTCGTCCTCACGCTCGCCGCTTGCGCGACGCCAAAGGTCCCGCCTCTCCCCCCGCCCGCGCCGCCGCTCGTGATCCGCCCGGCTCCTCCGCCGCTTCCCGCCGCCGACTGGCGCGATCTGGCGCAAAGCCCGGGCGACTGGCGCTGGAGCGTCGCGGCGGGCAAATCGACGGCGGCGTTCGGCGAGCCCGGCGCGGTGGCCGCACTGACTCTGGCTTGCGATGCCGCGACCAGGTCGGTCGTACTCACTCTAAGCGAACCGGCCGTCGCTCCAGCCACTGTCTCGATCACAACGACCTCGCAACGCCGCATCTTGGCCGGCGCGCCGGTGACGGGCGGTCTCGCGGTCGCGATCCTCGGGCGCGACGGGATTCTCGACGCAATCGCGTTCAGCCGCGGACGCTTCATCGTGCAAACCCTGGGCGCACCCCCGGTGATCGCGCCGAGCTGGCCCGAGATTTCGCGCGTGATCGACGACTGCCGTTGAGCGGCTCCGATTCGTCGGGGATAACTGCTGGCCGCGCCGCCGATGCAAGGCGCGAAACACCGATTCTGACGTGAAAATAATTGAATGCAAGTCTTGTGATGCGGCCGCAGATGATTCACATCTTGCAGCAAGGCCGGGGTTGGCGATGCACGCCCGGGTCCAGCATCCGAGAGGAGGCGACTTTGGCTCAAACAGCGCGAAAGGAGGTGATCCGATGTCTCATGGTTCAGCAGAGAGGTCGGTACAGTCCCGCGCGGAGCATTATCGTTAGGTTTTCCAAGCGATAGAGGCTTCGTGGGCGGCACTTCCGGCCGCTGACCATGCGAAGGGCGGTTCCGGCTTTGGCCGGGCCGCCCTTCTCATTTGGCACACAAGCCTTGCGACAAACCGGGCATCCCCTTACCCGCGCTTGCCGAACGAAAGGCACATCGCACGATGGCGACCACCGCCCCGCCCCGCATCGATTTCACCCGGCTGCCGCACCCCGCCCCCGTGCCGGGCGCGACCCGCGCCGAAGCGCTCAAGGATCCCGGCTTCGGCAAGCTGTTCACCGATCACATGGTGACGATCGACTGGAGTGAAGCGAAAGACTGGCACGGCGCGACGCTGGGTCCGCGCGCGCCGCTAACGCTCGATCCCGCCGCCGCGGTGCTCCATTACGCGCAGGAGATTTTCGAAGGCCTCAAGGCCTACCGCCACGCCGACGGTTCGCTGGCTCTGTTCCGCCCTGACGCCAACGCTGCGCGGTTCAACCGCTCGGCCGCGCGGCTGGCGATGCCCGCGCTGCCCGAGGATGCGTTCGTCGAGGCGATCCGGCAGCTGGTGAGCGCCGACCGCGACTGGTTTCCGAGCGTCGAGGGCGGCTCGCTCTACTTGCGTCCGTTCATGATCGCGACCGAGGCGTTCCTCGGGGTGCGCCCCGCCAAGCAATACAAGTTCCTCGTCATCGCCAGCCCGGCGGGCAGCTATTTCAAGTCGGGCGCGCCCGCGGTCTCGCTGTGGGTCAGCGACTACACCCGCGCCGCCCCCGGCGGGACCGGCGAGGCCAAGTGCGGGGGCAACTACGCCGCCAGCCTGGTGCCAACCGGCGAAGCGTTCGCGCGCGGGCACGACCAGGTGCTGTTCCTCGACGCCGCCGAGCGCAAATGGATCGAGGAACTGGGCGGCATGAACCTATTCTTCGTGTTCGCGGACGGCCGCGTGATCACGCCGCCATTGGGCGGAACGATCCTGCCCGGAATCACCCGCGACAGCCTGATCACGCTGCTTCGCGACGAAGGCCTCGACCTGCGCGAGGAAGCGTATTCGCTCGACCAGTGGCGCGCCGACGCCGCCTCGGGCGCGCTCACCGAAACTCTCGCCTGCGGAACTGCAGCCGTGGTCACGGCGGTCGGCAAAGTCGCCAGCCGCGACGGCGAGTTCACGATCGGCTCGGGCGGGCCGGGGCAACTGACCGAAAAGCTGCGTTCGCGCCTCGTCGCGATCCAGCGCGGAGAAGCGCCGGACCCCCACGGCTGGGTGACGCGGCTCGATTAGCGCCCCGGATTGGGCCGCAGCGGCCTGAACTCCGATCCCGGCTTCCACGCCGGCCACTTGTCCGAATTGGCGAGATCCGCACCGATCCGCCCGATCAGGTCGATGTCCATCACCGCTCCGCCGAGGTTCCAGTCGGGCGACCACACGTCGCAGGTCTGGTGGTAGCATTTGCCGGTATAGGCATCGATCCACGCCTGCCCGGCGGCGCTGCCGCCGCTGGCCAAATCGGAAGCCCCCGCAATCCCCATCTGGAGCAGCACCGGCACCCCGCGCTTGGCGAAGCTGAAGTGATCGGCGCGGTAGAACAGCCCGCGCTCGGGTAAGCCCTCGGGCGTCACGCGGCGGCCTTGCGCGGCTGCAATGCGCGCCATGTCGTCTTCGAGCGTGTCCTGCCCTTCACCGACGAGGATCGCGTCCTTGGCGGGGCCCGCGGTCTGGAGGATGTCGAGCGTCAGGTTGGCGACGGTTTTGGCGAGCGGCCGCGCAGGGTGCTGCGCGTAAAATTCCGAGCCGAGCAGCCCGCGCTCCTCGGCGGTCCAAAACGCGAATGCGACGCTGCGCCGCGGCGCGGGCGCGGCCTTCATCCGCCGCGCGATCTCAAGCAGCCCGGCCACCCCGAGCCCGTCGTCATTGGCGCCCGCGCGGTAGATGCGGCCCTGCGCGTCGGCCGCGCCCTTGCCGTAAGCGTCCCAGTGCGCGCCGAACATCACCGTTTCGTCCGCGCGGGCGGTGCCGGGAATGCGCGCGAGGACGTTGTGGCTCATCACCACTTACTTGGTCACCGGTACGTCTGCGGAAAACGTCACCCCCGCCACCGGCATCGCCTTGAACGAGGCCGAGCGCGCCGCGACGCGCAGCTTCGCCAGATCGAGCCCGGCGGCGGCGAACAGCTTCGTCGCCGCGCCGCCTTCGAGCCAGCCTTGCAGCGCAAGCGGCGTCTCCTGCCCGACGAGCGCGTAATTCTCGCCGCCCGGGCTGACGACCACGTTCCAGCCATAGCCCGCGCCCGGGGTATCGTGAACGATCAACGCGCCGACCGCGCCGCGCCGTGCGGCTTCCTCGAACTTGTAGGTCCAGCGCCCGTAATAGGTCATCCGCTTGCCGCCGAACTTGCCCGCGACGCCCTCGCCCGCCGCCGCCTCGAAATCGGGATCGTTGACAAGGAACACCGCGACTTTGCCTTTGAGGTTCACGCCCTTGAAGTCGTCCCATTTGCGCTCGGGCGCGGCGACGCCGTAGCCGACGAAGACCAACGGCGCGGCCGCGATCGTCGCCACATCGGCATCGCGCACCGTCGAGACGTAGATGTCGCGCTTCTGCTGAAGCGCGAGCGGCCCGGCGGGAGTCGCGAATGCCAACGCGCGCGCTTGGCCGAGTCGGGTGTGAAGCAGCGGCACCGCTTGCGTGAACGCGCCGTCGGGCATCCCGCCTTCGAGCCCCAGCGCCTGCAAGCGCCCGATCAGATAGCCGATCGTCCGGTCTTCGCCCGCGGTCCCCGGCGCGCGGCCTTCGAAGGTGTCGGAGGACAGCGTGCGCACGGTCTGCGTCAACCGCGCCGCGTCGATCGGGGTGTCGGGAAACGCGGGAGCGGCGATGAGCATCGCGGCGAAAGCGAGGGGTTTCAATGTCATGCGGCGAGCCTAGGCGCGCGCTTGCCCGAGGCAAAGCCATTCTATCGCGGCGGACCCTTGCAGTGCCCGGTTGCGCGCGCCACTTTCGCTCCTCATCCAAGGAGAAACGCGCATGGCCGACGACTACACTCCTCCCGCGGTCTGGACCTGGGACAAGGAAAACGGCGGCCAATTCGCGAGCATCAACCGCCCGACCAGCGGCGCGCAAAGCGAGCAGGAATTGCCGGTCGGCGAGCATCTGTTCCAGCTGTATTCGCTCGGCACGCCCAACGGGATGAAAGTGACGATCCTGTTCGAGGAGTTGCTCGAGGCGGGGCACGCGGCCGCCGAATACGACGCCTGGCTGATCAACATCGGCGAAGGTCAGCAGTTCGGCTCGGGCTTCGTGGCGCTCAATCCCAACTCGAAGATCCCCGCGCTGCTCGACCGGTCGGGGCCCGAGCCGTTTCGGGTGTTCGAAAGCGGGGCGATCCTGCTCCACCTCGCCGAAAAGTTCGGTGCCTTTCTTCCCACCGAGCCCAAGGCGCGCGCCGAATGCCTCAGCTGGCTGATGTGGCAGATGGGCAGCGCGCCGTTCATCGGCGGCGGGTTCGGGCACTTCTACGCCTATGCGCCGGTCAAGATCGAATACGCTATCGACCGCTACGCGATGGAGACCAAGCGCATCTTCGACGTCGCCGACAAGCGGCTCGCGCAAAGCCGCTACCTCGCCGGTGAGGATTACACGATCGCCGACATGGCCGCCTACGGTTGGTTCGGCGCGCTCGTCCGCGGGCTGGCTTATGGCGAGGCCAAGCAGTTCCTGTCGATCGACGAATATGCCAACGTCATCCGGTGGATCGAGGAACTCAGCGCACGCCCCGGGGTAAAGCGCGGGCGCGTGGTCAACCGCCGGACCGAGGACAATTCGACCCTCCCCGAGCGGCATTCCGCGAGCGACTTCGCCGCGCTCGGGCTGGGCTGATCGCTCGGACCCGGCTGCGTCTGCTCAAGCCCGCACCGCCCCTTCCCAAGCCCGCCGCGCCCGCTATAGGGACGCTCGCTGCTGGGGCGTCGCCAAGTGGTAAGGCAGCGGCTTTTGATGCCGCCATTCGCAGGTTCGAATCCTGCCGCCCCAGCCAATCTCGCGTCGCGTTAGCCAGCTACCGCCTGCGCGAGGCGGCGATCGGGCGCGGCCCAGTTTACCGTCGCCATGAACGCATCGACGTACGCGCCGGCCTTCGCCCCGTAATCCATCGCGTAGGCGTGCTCGTACATGTCCATCACGAGCACCGGGGTCGAGTTTGCGAGCGCCATCGTGTGATCGGCCGCCGACTGGTTCACCAGCCGGTTGTCGCGGCGGCTGTGGGTGAGCATCACCCAGCCCGATCCCCCGCCAAGCGCCTTGCCCATCGCGATAAATTCAGCGCGCCAGCGCGCTTCGCTGCCAAAATCGCGCTCGATTGCGGACGCGAGAGCGCGCCCGGGACGATTTGGAGCCCCGATCGCCGAGAAGTAGATCTCGTGCAGGATCATCGAGTTCCACGCGAGCAGCTCCTCGCGCTTGAGCCCGTTGATCACGTAACCGGGCGCACTTGTCGGATCGAGCGCGGCGAACTGCGCGGTGATCGCTCCGAGCCGCTTGACCGCGCCGACATAGTTGTTGTCGTGATGGCTGGTCAGCAGCTTTTCCGACAGTCCGGCGATCGCTTTGGGATCGAATGGCAGCGGGACGGGCTGCGGGGTAAAGCCGCCAGCTCCGCCCGCAACCGCCGCCGACGCGGTCGTGGCGCCGAGCATGACGGATCCCGCCGCAAGCAGCGCGCCGCCGGCCAAAGCCGCACGGCGATCGACCGATAGTTCGTTCATCGTCCTTCTCCTGATTAGCCGCCAACAACCGGCAGCCACACCGCGCTCGCCTCACCGCCGCCGGTGCGGACGGTCTGCGTCGCTTTGACGTAATCGTTCGCCCGCGCAGCGAAGATCGAGGGCACCCAGCTTTGCGGGTTGCGGTCGTAGAGCGGGAACAGGCTCGACTGGACCTGGACCATGATCCGGTGCCCGGGCTGGAACACGTGGTTCACCGATGGCAAGCCCCAGCGGTAGGTGTAAGTCTTGCCCGATTCGAGCGGCGCCGGGGTGCTGAAACCGCTCACATAACGCCCGCGGAAAATCTCGATTCCGACGCCGAGCTCGTACCCCGCAAGCTTGGGATCGACGGTCATTTCGTCGGGATAGACGTCGATCAGCTTGACCACCCAGTCGCTGTCGCAGCCGGTAGTTGCGGCGTGAAGCTCGACCTGCGGGGCGCCCTTGATGTGCACGGTGCGATCGAGCACCGGGGTAGTGTACGTCAGCACGTCGGGCCGCCCATCGACGAAGCGCTGGTCCTGCAGCAGCCAAGTCTTCCACTGGTCGCCTTCGAGCCGGATCGGGCGCGGGAGCATCGGCACCGGCTTGGCCGGATCGGAGACATAAACGTCCGCGCCCGCCGCGGGCTTGGTCCACGACAGCGCGGTATTGCCCGCGAGGTAGAGGGGGGTCGCGCTGCCCGCGGGCCACTTCGCGTCGGTTTCCCAGCGGTTGGCGCCGGTCGCGTAAGTGATCGCGCCGGGCATCGCCGCGCACGGCGGTGCACCGGTCTTGAGCCGGCAATCGAGGAACGGTTTCAGCCACTGGAGCCGGAACTGGAGCGCGGTGTCGCCCTCGAAGGTCAGCGGACCCAATCCGGTGCCGACGTAATTCGCGCCCGAATGGCGCCACGGGCCGATGGCGAGCGTGATCGGCGCGTCGGGTTGCGCGGCCTTGACCGCCCGGTACACCGCGGGCGCGCCGTAGCTGTCCTCCTGGTCCCACTGCCCGACCATCAGCAGCGTCGGCACTGTCAGCTTGCGCGCCGCAAGTAACTTGTCGAGCGCCTGGCCTTGCCAATAGGCGTCGTAAGCCGGGTGCTCTTCCATCTTGCGCACCGCGGGCAGGTTTTCGACCCCGAACGCGCGCGCGAACCCGCCCGATGACACCGCGTTGAGGTAGCTGGTGTACTCATCGCCGGTGCCCGCCGGGACGTTGCCGCCGCCGTCCTTGACCGTCTGCGCGAGCACGTAATCGTAGCCGAAGGTGCGGAACGCGCCGTTGTGGAACCAGTCGTCGCCCATCCACCCATCGACCATCGGCGATTGCGGGACTGCGGCCTTGAGCGCGGGGTGCGGATCGATCTCCGCCATCAACGTGGTGAAGCCCAAGTACGACGAACCGATGATCCCGACTTTGCCGTTGGTTTCGGGGACATGCCTGACCAGCCACTCGATCGTGTCCCACGCGTCGGTCGCGTGATCGACCTTGGTCGCATTGAGCGGGCCCCTGAGGGGCCGGTTCATCACGTAATTGCCTTGCGAGCCGTGGAGCCCGCGCACGTCCTGATAGACGCGAATATAGCCGTCGTTCACGAACGGCCCGTCCATGATCGGCAGGATTTCCTCAATCCGCTGGCTGCGGTTGCGGCTGGTCGCGGCTGCGGCATCGTAAGGCGTGCGGCTGAGCAGGATCGGCGCGCCGGCCGTTCCCTTGCGCATGACGATCACGGTGTAGAGCTTCTTGCCGTCGCGCATCGGGACCATCACGACCCGGCGAAAGAAATCGGCTTGCGGGCGGACCCAATCGTACGTCGCGACCCGATCGACCGCCATCGGATCGAGCGGTGCGGCGGACGCCTGCTGGTTCTGGGCGAAAAGCGGCGCGGCAAGAGCGAGCGCGGCAGCGGCGATGCAGGCGGTTTTCAGCATTGTTACAGCGTGGTAGCACCGCGCGTCCGCGTCAAGGCGCGGTGCGAAACTCGCTCGCTTCGGCAAGGATCACGGTCAACCAATCGGCCGCGTCGCTCCACACTTCGCGCGGGGTCCAGCCGCCCGCGGAAAGGAGCGTGACCGCGGCGCGCGGTTCGTACTTGTGGCTGTTTTCAGTGTGGATCGTCTCGCCCTCGCGCATTGCGAAGCGCTCGCCCGCGACCTCGAAGCGCATGTCGCGCACCGCTTCCAAGTGCATCTCGATCCGCCCCAGCGCATCGTTCCACACCGCCCTGTGGCGCAGCGCGTCCAGCGGGAGCGTGCCGTCGAGTTCGCCGTTGATCCGCGCCGCCAAGTTGAGGTTGAACGCCGCGGTCACGCCCTGCGCGTCGTCGTAAGCCGCGACCAGCACCGCTGGATCCTTGACCCGGTCCATCCCGATCAGCAGCAACGCATCGTCGCCGAGCGTCATCCGCATCGAGCGCAGCAGATCGACCGCGGTGCGCGGGACCATGTTGCCGATCGTCGACCCGGGAAAGAACCCGAGCTTGGGCGTATTGGCGAGGCTGTCGGGCAGCGGCACCCGCTTGGTGAAATCGGCCTCGACCGGGATCACCGGGAGAGCGGGGAAATCGGCGGCGAGCGCTTCGGCCGAGGCGCGCAGAAAATCGCCCGAGATGTCGATCGGGACGTAAGCCGCGGGATCGATGCAGCCCAGCACTATCGGCGTTTTCATCGAGCTGCCCGAGCCGAACTCGACCACCGCGCGGCCCGCCCCGATCGCGCGGCCCATATCGGCGCAGCGCTCGGTCAGGATGCCGACTTCGGTGCGGGTGGGGTAGTATTCGGGCAGCGCGGTGATCGCCTCGAACAACTCCGATCCGCGCGCATCGTAGAACCAGCGCGCGGGCACCGCCTTCTGGCGCTGCGCGAGCCCGGCCAGAACGTCGGCGCGGAAGGCCTTGTCGACGCCGTCCCGGTCGCGCTCGACCACCGCGATGCCCAGGTCGGCCATCACGCGTCGCGCGCCAGCCGCAGCCCGGCGAACTGCCAGCGCTGCTGCGGATAGAAGAAGTTGCGGTAGCTGGGGCGCGAATGGCCGCGCGGCGTGGCGCAGCTCGCACCCCGAAGCACGAACTGCCCCGACATGAACTTGCCGTTGTATTCGCCGACCGCCCCTGCCGCAGGGCGGAAGCGCGGATAGGGCAGATAAGCCGAACGGGTCCATTGCCAACAATCGCGGTACAATCCGAGCGAATCCGCCTCATCGGATTGCGCCGCGACTTCCCATTCGAACTCGGTCGGGAGCCGTGCCCCCGCCCAAGCCGCGAAGGCGTCGGCTTCGTAGTAGGACACGTGAGTCACGGGTGCATCGATTTCGGGCGGTCGCCACCCGGCGAGCGTGAAGTGCTCGTCATCGCGCCAGTAAAGCGGCGCCTCGATGCGCTCGGAATTGATCCACGCCCAACCGTCGGACAGCCACAGCGCCGGGGTGCGGTAGCCGCCGTCGGCGACGAATTCGGCCCAGTCGCCGTTGGTGACAAGCCGCCGGGCCAGCTCGAACGGCTCGATCAGCACACGGTGGCGCGGGCCTTCGTTGTCGAACGCGAACCCCGCACCATCGTGCCCGACCAGCGCGATCCCTGCGGGATGCGACCGCCAGCCTGAGCCCACCGAAGCACCGCCGTGGTCCAGATCGGCGCGATAGGCCGGCCCGAGCGGGTTCTGCGCGAAGGCGTGCTTGATATCCATCAGCAGCAGCTCTTGGTGCTGCTGCTCGTGCGCGATGCCGAGTTCGACCAGCGACGCCAGATCGGGGCGGTCGACCAGCGGCGCAATCGCCTCGTCGATCCGCGCGCGCCAATCCCGGATTTCGTCCAGCGACGGGCGCGACAGCAGCCCCCGCGCGGCGCGCGCATGACGCGGCCCTTCGGCCTCGTAATACGAGTTGAACAGGAACGCCCAGCGCTCGTCGAAGCGCGTGTAGCCGGGCAGATGATCGCGCAGCAGGAACGTTTCCCAGAACCACGTGGTGTGCGCCAGATGCCACTTCGCGGGCGAGGCGTCGGGCATCGACTGGAGCGTGGCGTCGGCATCCGACAGCGGCGCAGCGAGCGCGGCGCTCAGCGCGCGCGTGGCGGCAAAGCGCTGCGCCAGCGTGTCGGTTCGGCGTTCAGCCGCTGCCGCGGGGTTTCCTCCCATGATCGGACAAGGACTTAGGCCCCGGTTTGTTCCGGGTCTACCGGGTTTTGCTTGCGGATGCGCACCATCGCGCTAGCCGGAGCATTAAGGGCTAGGTGCACGATGCAGGCGAAGCAGGGGTATTTCGAAGCAGCCGGCGGGCCGGAAGTCATCCGGTGGCGCCAGATCGACTTGCCCGCGCCGGGGCCGGGCGAAGTGCTGCTGCGCCACGAGGCGGTGGGGCTCAACTTCATCGACACCTATCACCGCGGCGGGCTCTATCCGGTGACTTTCCCCGCGACGCTCGGGCTCGAAGCCGCAGGAACGATCGAAGCCGCCGGCGAAGGCGTAAAGCTCGCGCCCGGCACCCGCGCAGCGACGATGGGGCCGAGCCGCGGCGCGTACGCCACCGCGCGGATCGTCCCGGCGCGCGAAGTCATTGCGCTTCCCGACGACATCGACGCGCGCACCGCCGCCGCCTCGCTGCTCAAGGGCTGCACGACGGAGATGCTGGCCGAGCGGGTCGCCACTCCGCAGCCGGGCGAATGGGCGCTGGTCCACGCCGCGGCGGGCGGGGTCGGGCAACTGCTCGTCCAATGGCTTGCGGCGATCGGCGTGCGGGTAATCGGAACCGCGGGCAGCGCGAACAAGCAAGCGCTCGCCAGGTCGCTGGGCTGCGAACTGGTCATCCCCGCAGACGCCCCCGACATCGGTGAGCAGGTCCGCGCCGCGACCGGAGGCGCAGGGGTGCGCGCGACTTACGACGGCGTCGGCAAAGCCACATGGGAAGCCTCGCTCAAGGCCACCGGGCGGCGCGGCACGATCGCGAGCTTCGGCAACGCGAGCGGCCCGGTGACCGGGGTCAATCTCGGCGTGCTCGCCGCGCACGGATCGCTTTACGTCACGCGTCCGACGCTGTTCGACTGGTACGCGACCCCGCAAGAGGCGGCGGGCGGGGTCGCGCGGCTGTGGGAGATGATTCGCACGGGCAAAGTGCGAATCGATGTCGGCCAGACTTATCCGCTGGAGCAGGCCGCCCAAGCGCACCGCGATCTCGAGGCGCGGCGGACCATCGGCTCGACTTTGCTGCTGCCTTAGGCCGCCGCCCGCCCCCGCTCGACCGCCTCGAGGTTGAGCATCTCCGCCAGCAGGAACGCCAGCTCGAGCGATTGCGCAGCGTTGAGCCGCGGATCGCAGTGCGTGTGGTAGCGGTCGGCGAGCGCCTCGTCGGTGATCGCCACCGCGCCGCCGACGCATTCGGTCACGTCCTGCCCGGTCATCTCGATGTGGATCCCGCCCGCGTGGCTGCCCTCGGCGCGGTGGACAGCGAAGAACCCGCGGACTTCGTTCAGGATGCGCTCGAACGGCCGCGTCTTGTAGCCCGAAGCGGCCTTGACCGTGTTGCCGTGCATCGGATCGCAGCTCCACACCACGGGATGGCCTTCGCGCGCCACCGCGCGAATCAGCGGCGGCAGGCCGGCTTCCACTTTGTCGTCGCCGAAGCGGCTGATCAGCGTGATCCGCCCCGGCTCGCGTGCCGGATTGAGCGTGTCGAGCAGCCCCAGCAGCGCGTCGGGCGCAAGCGTGGGGCCGCACTTGATGCCGAGTGGGTTGCCCACCCCGCGCAGGAACTCGACATGCGCCGAGCCTTCGAACCGGGTCCGGTCGCCCACCCACAGCATGTGCGCCGAGCAATCGTACCAGTCGCCGGTCAGCGAATCCTGCCGGGTCAGCGCCTGCTCGTAGCGCAAGTGGAGCGCCTCGTGGCTGGTGTAGAAGCTCGTGCCCTGAAGCTGCGGCACGGTTTGCGGATCGATCCCGCATGCTTCCATGAAATCGAGCGCCTCACCGATCCGGTCGGCGGTCTGCGCGAAACGGTCGGCCCACGGACTGCGGCCCATGAAATCGAGCGTCCACTGGTGGACCTGGCGCAAGTTGGCGTAGCCGCCATTGGCGAACGCGCGCAGCAGGTTGAGCGTCGCCGCCGACTGGCTGTAGCCCTGGAGCAGCCGCTGCGGATCGGGAATGCGGGCTTCGGGCGTGAACTCGATCCCGTTGATATTGTCGCCAAGGTAGCTCGGCAGCTCGACCCCGCCGATCGTCTCGGTCGGCGCGCTGCGCGGCTTGGCGAACTGGCCCGCCATCCGCCCGACTTTGATCACCGGCTGCTTGCCCGCGAACGTCAGCACCACCGCCATCTGGAGCAGCACCCGGAACGTGTCGCGGATATTGTTGGCATTGAATTCGGCGAAGCTTTCGGCGCAGTCGCCCCCTTGGAGCAGGAAGCCGCGGCCTTGCGATACTTCGGCGAGATCGGCCTTGAGCGCGCGCGCCTCGCCCGCGAACACCAGCGGCGGAAAGCGCTCGATCGCTTGCGCGACCGCATCGAGCGCGGCGTCAACGGGATAGCGCGGCAAGTGGCGCGCCTCGCGCGCGGTCCAGCCTTGCGGGGTCCAGTCGCTCGCCATGTCACTCTCCGCTGCGGAGCGCGCGCATAGCGCCTCGCCTTCGCAATTGCAAAAAAGCGAGGCGCGGTGCGTCAGCGGCGGGCGGGCGGTGCTCCCGCCGCGGGTATCCGGACTGCCAGAGACTGGCCTTCGGGAATCACGGCCAGCCGCCAGCTATGGCCCGGCGCGAGATACTTGGCGGCGAGCGCCTGCATCGCTTGCGGCGTCGTTTGGGTGTAATCGGTCATCAGCGTGCGCACCGCCGCGATCCGCACCGGATCGGTGGTCGCGCCCTCGATCTGGCCCATGAAGAACGCGCTGCTGGTCGAAGCGCGGTTGAGCAACTGGCGCAGCGGTTCGGTTACGCGGTTGAGTTCGTCTTCGCTTGGCGGGCTGGCGATAAGCTCGGCGGCGATACGGTCGGCGGCTTCGAAGAACGCGGGCACCGAGCGCGGATCGAGCTGCGCCTGCGCGGTGATCGCGCCGCCCCTAGCGAGATCGACCGGCCAGTTGCTGCCGACTTGCGGTGCGTAGCTCGCCCCCGCCTTCTCGCGCAGCGCTTCCATCAGCCGGCCGGTGAAGACCTGGCTGAGGATTTCCAGTTGACGCGATTCGCGGATGCCCGCGATCCCGCCCCCGGTCGGCCAGGCGACGAGCGCCGCGGCCTGGCCCGGATCGCCGTGGTGATGGAGCACGACCGGCTCCGGGCTCAATTTTGGATCGGAGACCGGGTACGGCGGATTGCCCTGCGCGAGAGTTCCGCGCGAAGGCAGCGCGCCGAACGTCCTGTTCAGCGCCGCGATTGCCGCCGCCTTGTCGAAATCGCCGAACAGCTGAACCTCGATCGGCCCGCGCGCGAGCAGCGGCGCCCACACCGCCTTGAATCCGGCGGGAGTCGCGGCGTCGATTTCCGCCGGGGTCGGGGTCTTGTAGCGCGGGTCACCGCCGCGCTGATAGAACCCGAGGTCGCGCTGGAGGACGCCTTGGGGCGAGGCGGTGTAGGTGTTGTACTGGAGCTTGGCCGCGGCCTTCGCGCGCTGGACCGGGTTCGGGTCCCACCGCGGCATCGCGAATTTTGCCGCGAACAGGTATAGCTGATCGGTCAGATCGGCGGGGCGGGTGTCGGCCTTGAACTGGAAGTCGGCGTCCTCGATCCCGAAATCGAAGCCCATCTTGCGCCCGGTCGAAATCCGGTCGAGTTCCTCCTGCCCAAGCGTTCCCACCCCCGAGCCGACGAGCGCGGTATCGCCCAGCGCCGCGTAAGCGGCGTCGCCCGGTGCGAAAGCCTGATAGCCCGCGCCGAAGCGGACTTTCACCGTCACCCGGCCAGGCTCGTACGCGGTCGGCCACATCAGTACGCGGACGCCGTTGGCGTAATCGAGCTGCTCGATCTCGAACAGTCCGGTCGGCGCGGCGCGCACCGGCAGATGCGCCGCGCCGATCGCGGGGAGCGAAGCGAACGAGATCGGCTTGGTGTTGAGCCGTGCGCCGCCGTTGCCCTTGACCGGGGCGAGCAGCGCGGTGTGGAGCGCGGCGGAGTCGGCCTCGCCCGCCTGCGGGGTCAGGTAGAACGCGCGGATTACCGGCGCGGTGAACAGGTTGCGGGTGTGCGCGAGGACCGCCGCCGGGGTCGCCATCGCGCGCGACAGGTCGAAAATCTTGAGCACGGTTTCGGGATTGGCCACGGTCTCGCGAATATCGACCGCGGTCCCCACGTCGTCGGCGAGCTTCGAGCCGGGCAGGAGCCCGCGCTGCTCGACCGAACTTTCGAACGCGACGCGCAGCTCGGCAGTCTCGCGGTCGATCTCGGCCTGATTGGGCGCGGTGGTCAGCGCGTCGGCGACGACCGCGCGGACGTCGGCGAGCGCCTTGCGCCAGTCGGGTCCGAGCGGGGTTATCGCCACCGAAGTCGCATCGACCGAGCGGCTGATCTTGTCCTCGGAGATATTGGCGAGGAGGTAGCTGCCCCCGGCTCGGGCGCGCGCCTCGAGCCGGCGGTTGATGATCGACTGCGCGACCTGATCGATCATCAGCCCCTGGTTGTAAGCGATGTTGTCGACGATCTGGTGCCATGGGCGCGCGTAAAGCACGTTGAGCGAGCGCGGCAGCTCGGGTTCGACGAGCACGCTGGTTTCGCCGACCGGGTTGGCGGAATCGGCGCCCGCAGGCGCCTTGGGCGCGCCGAAATCGGGCGCCGGGGCTGCTGGGCTTGCGGTCGGCCAATCGGAAAACCACTTGCGGATTTCATCGGCGAGCATCGCCGGATCGGCGTCGCCGACGGCGACGATCACCGCGTTCTCGGGCCGGTACCAGCGATCGTGGAACGCGCGCACCGCCGCCTGGTGCGCGTTCTGGAGCGAAGCTTCGGTGCCGATCGGGAGCCGGTCGGCGAGCGGCTGCCCGGCGAAGAACACCGCCTGCTGCGCGTCCTGAACGCGCGCCGCGGTTCCCCCCCGCTCGCGCTTTTCGGACAGCACGATCGGCAGCTCGGTGCGGATGTTGGCTTCGCTCAGCGCGGGCGCGATCATCATTCCCGACAGCAGCTTGAACGATTCGTCGAGCGAGGCGGTGGTCGCATTGGGCAGGTCGAGCTTGAAGGTCGTGCCGGTGGTCGTGGTCTCGGCATTGGTGTCGGTGCCGAAGGTCGCGCCGAGCCGCTGCCAGATCGGGATCGCCTGTCCTTCGGCAAGGTATTTCGACTGGCGGAACACCAGATGCTCGAGCAGGTGAGCATAGCCGCGCTCGGCGTCGCTTTCGTAAAGCGAGCCGACGTCCATGCGGATGCGGATCGAGACCTGCCCCGGCGGCACGCCGTTGCGGCGCACCGCGTAGCGCACCCCGTTGGGCAGTTCGCCGAACACCCACTCGGGATCGCGCGGAATATCGCTGCCGCGGTAGAGCCACGGATCGGCGGCGCTCGTCCCGGTAATGGTGCCGAGCGGCGGCGCAGCCGCGGTATCCGCCGCGACCGGCGGGGCGGCGAGCGCGAAGATCGGGAGGATGACAGCGAAGCGCACAAGGGCGCGGGAGAGGGATCGCATATCGCGCCTCCTATGCCGAGGCGAGGTGAAGGGCCAGTGAATAGCCTTCGCGCAAGTCATGCAGCCGAACGCCGAAGCCAGCGAAATCGGCGAGCCCCAACCCCCTCACGCCTTGACCCGCCCGCCCTCGCACCTACATGCCAACCGTCATGTTCATCGAAACCGAAACCACACCCAACCCGGCGGCGCTGAAGTTCCTCCCCGGCGAGCAGGTCATGCCCGCGGGCACGCGCGAGTTCGCTTCGCCCGAAGCCGCCGCGTCGTCGCCGCTGGCCGAGGCGCTGTTCGACACCGGTGAGGTCGTCAACGTGCTGTTCGGGCGCGATTTCATCGCGGTGACCGCCGCCCCGGGAGCGGACTGGTCGGCGCTCAAGCCGGTCGTCGTCTCGGTTCTGCTCGATCATTTCGTCACCGGCGCCCCGCTGTTCGCGGGCGGCGGCGCCGATTTCGCGGTTCCGGGCGAGGACGAGGACGCGATTCCCGACGATCCGGCCGACGCCGACATCGTTTCGCAAATCAAGGACCTGATCGAGACGCGGGTCCGCCCGGCGGTCGCAAACGACGGCGGCGACATCGTCTATCGCGGCTTTCGCGAAGGCGTGGTCTTTCTGCAGATGCAGGGCGCTTGCTCGGGCTGCCCGTCTTCGACCGCCACGCTCAAGCACGGGATCGAAAGTCTGCTCAAGCACTACGTCCCCGAGGTCGTCGAAGTCCGCGCGGCCTGACCGCCCTGCCCCATCGCCGGAGTTCTCATGGCCAATCCGCTCGACGATGCCGCGCTCGATCAGCTGTTCCGCGAGGGCCGCACTTATAACGGCTATCTCGACCAGCCGGTGACGACGCAGCAGCTCCACGAAATCTGGGACCTGATGAAGTTCGGCCCGACTTCGGCCAACATGCTGCCCGCGCGGCTGGTGTGGTGCGTCAGCGATGAGGCCAAGGCCAGGCTCGCGGCGTGCGCGCTGCCCAAGAACGGCGAGAAAATCCTCGCTGCACCGGTCAGCGTCGTTATCGGCATGGATTCCGATTTCCACGAAAAGCTGCCCGAGTTGTTCCCGCACGACCAGACCGCGCAGCACTGGTTCCCCGATCCGGCGGTGCGCGCGACGCATGCCCTGCGCAATTCTTCGCTCCAGGGCGGATACTTCATCCTTGCGGCCCGGGCGCTCGGGCTCGACACCGGGCCGATGTCGGGGTTCGACAACGCGGCGGTCGATGCGGCGTTCTTCGCCGATACCCCGCGGGTCAAATCGAACTTCATCTCGACGCTGGGCTACGGCGACCCGGCGACGATTTTCGCGCGCAGCCCGCGCCCCGGTTTCGACACCTTCAATCGCATCGCCTGACGCGCTACGCTTGCGCGGATGCGAACGCTGGCGATCGATTGTGCGACCGAGATGTGCTCGGTCGCGTTGTTCGAGGGCGAGGCTTTGCTCGCGTCCGACGGCGCAATGCTCGGGCGCGGGCATGCCGAGCGGCTCGTCCCAATGATCGCGGCGCTTCCCGGGCGCGGACGCGCGGAGCGGATCGCGGTGGCTATGGGTCCGGGCAGTTTTACCGGGGTTCGCGTGGGCCTCGCCGCGGCGCGTGCACTCGCATTCGCCTGGGGCGCGGCCCTGGTAGGTTACCCGACGCTCGCGCTGATCGCGGCAATGGCGCGCGAGGCAAAAGGCGCGCAGCCGGTCGCGGTGGCGACCACCGGCGGGCACGGGCAGTGGTTCGTTCAGGAGTTCGCCGAGGACGGCGCTCCGATACGCGATCTGGTCTCGCTTACCCCGGAAACCGCTAGCGGCGTGGCCGCAACGCTGGTCGCCGGAAGCCAGGCCGAAGCGCTGGTTGCCGCGCGGGGGTATGGCGAAGCGCTGGCGCTGTGGCCCGAGGCGCGCGCCCTCGCGCTGCTCGATCCAGCACACTTGGTATCCGAACCGCGCCCCTTGTATGGCCGCGGTCCCGACGCCAGGCTGCCTAAGTGAACGACGATCTCGACCGAATCATGGCGGTGATGGACCACGCCTTCGCGCCCGAATTCGGCGAGGCGTGGTCGCGCCGCCAGGTCGAGGACGCATTGTTGCTCGGCAATTGCGCCTACGGCTTGATCGCCGCCGACGGCGCCGCGCCCGCACCGAACGGCGAAGCAGCGGGCTTTTATCTGTCGCGCCACATCGCCGGCGAGGAAGAACTGTTGTTGCTCGCGGTCGCTCCCGCGGCGCGGGGCGCGGGACTGGGCGCGCGATTGCTCGATCAATTCGTAGCGGCCGCGGGCAGACGCGGCGCGCGACGGCTGCTGCTTGAAATGCGCGACGGCAATCCAGCCGAATCGCTCTACCGCCGCGACGGCTTTGTCACGATTGGCCGGCGTCGCGATTATTACCGCGCGGCGCAAGGCGGCAGGATCGACGCGGTGACTCTCGCGCGCGAACTATCGTAGTATTCAAAAAGAATTGTTCGCCATTCGGTTGTCAATTCCATTTTGCTTGTCTTGCCGAGATAGGGATATTACCGCACTCGTTGCGCCGCCCCCGTCGCAGCGGACATCCGATCACGATTGCGATCGTGTCACAAAGCCAAAGGACAAATCATGGATACCACACTTAGCGACCTCAACGAGACGCTGATCACGCTCACCTCTGACATCGTCGCGGCGCATGTCAGCAACAACGACGTCGCCGTGGGCGAGCTCGCGACGCTGATCACCAACGTTTACGGCGCGCTCGCCGGCCTCGGCAACGCCGCGCCCGAGCCCGACAAAGCGCCCGAGCCCGCGGTTTCGATCCGCTCGTCGGTCAAGCCCGAATATATCGTCTGCCTCGAAGACGGCCTGAAAAAGAGCATGTTGAAGCGGCACCTGATGACCAGCCACGGGCTGACCCCGACCGAATATCGCGCGCGCTGGGGCCTGCCCGCCGATTATCCGATGGTCGCACCCAACTACGCCGAAAAGCGCCGCGAACTGGCCAAGAAGATCGGGCTGGGCCGCAAGCCGGGCATGAAGCGCGGCCGCAAGCCCAAGAACGGGTAAGAGCGCGGGAGCAAAGTTTGAAGAATCGCCTCGCCGGGCTATGGTCTGGCGAGGCTTTCTTTTGCAGGACGATCCTTGAGCAATCGCATCGACATCGAAGCCCTGTGCGCCGAACGCGGCTTGCGGATCACCGAGCAGCGCCGGGTGATCGCGCGGGTGCTGTCCGACAGCGACGACCACCCCGACGTCGAGAAGCTGCACGAACGCGCGGTCGCGGTCGATCCGCGTATTTCGATCGCCACGGTTTACCGCACCGTCCGCTTGTTCGACGAAGCCGGGATCCTCGAACGCCACGATTTCGGCGACGGTCGGTCGCGCTACGAAGCCGCGCCCGAAGCGCATCACGACCATCTGATCGACGTCGAGACGGGCAAAGTCGTCGAATTCGTCGATCCCGAGCTCGAAGCGCTCCAGCGCCAGATCGCCGAGAAGCTCGGCTACCGGCTCGTCGACCACCGGATGGAGCTGTACGGCGTGCGGCTTGACCGCGGCGACTGAACGCGCTGCGATCGCGGCGGGCGCCGCGTATCGCCCGACGTTCGGCGGCTGGGTCCGCATCGGACTGCGTCTATTCGCGCTGGTCGCGACTTTGCTGGCGCTGCTACCGTTCCACTACGCCTGGCGGCTGGTCCGCTACGGCTCGCCCTTCCCCAAGCTGTTCCTGAAACTGGCCGCGCGGATCGCCGGCGCGCGCGTGCGCATTCATGGCGCACCGCTGCGCCGCGACGTGTTCTTCATCGCCAACCACCTGTCGTGGATCGACATTCTCGCGCTCGCCGGGGCCAGCGGTACCGCGTTCGTCGCCAAGGCCGAGCTTGGCGCGGTGCCGGTGGTCGGGTGGCTTAGCCGGATCAACCGAACGGTCTTCGTCAGCCGCGAGAACCGGATGGACGTCGCCGCGCAGATCGACGCGCTCAAGCACGCGCTCGCAGATAACTGGTCGGTGACGGTGTTCCCCGAAGGCACGACAACCGACGGGCAATCTCTGCTGCCGTTCAAGACCTCGATGCTGCGCGTGCTCGAGCCGCCGCCCCCGGGCGTGCTCGTCCAACCGGTGATGCTCGACTATGGCGCGCTGGCGGAATGGATCGGCTGGGTCGGCTTCGAGGGCGGGCTCGACAACGCCAAGCGCGTCCTCGCGCGCCCAGGCGGGTTCGCGCTGCACCTCCATTTTCTCGACGCGTTCGATCCGCACGGCTACCCGGGGCGCAAGGCGATTGCCGCCGAGGCGCGCACGCGGATCGAGGCCAAGCTTATCGAAACGCTCGGCAGGCCGCTGCGTCCGTTCGCTTACGATGTCGAGCCGGTGCGCTTTTCTGCCCAAACTTTGCAAGAGCAGGGGCCTTCGCAAGCGCCGGACGAGCCGCTATAGGCCGCGCCCGATGAGCGCGCTGCCCCCTCCCCAAACCTACCGCGTCAAAAGCTTCGGCTGCCAGATGAACGTTTACGACGGTGAGCGGATGAGCGAGCTGCTGGCGGTGCAGGGGATGAGCCCCGCAGGCGCTGACGAGGACGCCGACCTGGTCCTGCTCAACACCTGCCACATCCGCGAAAAGGCGGCGGAAAAGGTCTATTCGGACATCGGTCGCCTGCGCCGCGAGGACGGCAGCGTTCCGCTGATCGCGGTCGCGGGCTGCGTCGCGCAGGCCGAGGGCGAGGAAATCATGCGCCGCGCGCCGAGCGTGCGCGTGGTCGTCGGTCCGCAAGCCTATCACCGCCTCCCCGCGCTGATCGCCGAGGCCGCTGCCGGAGGGCGCGCAGTCGATACCGACATGCCGGCGCAGGCGAAGTTCGCCGCGCTCCCGCCGCGCCGCAAGACCGGGCCGAGCGCGTTCCTGACCGTCCAGGAGGGCTGCGACAAGTTCTGCACGTACTGCGTCGTGCCGTACACGCGCGGCGCCCAAATTTCCCGCCCGTTGGCCGATCTGGTCGCCGAAGCCGAGCGGCTGACCGCAGCCGGCGCGCGCGAGATCACGCTGCTTGGGCAAAACGTCAATGCGTGGGCGGGCGCGGTCAATGCGTGGGCGGGCGAGGATGCCGGGGGCGGCGGCATTGGCCTTGCCGGCTTGATCGAACGGCTCGCGGACCTGCCCGGCCTGGCGCGGATACGCTACACCACCAGCCATCCCGCCGACATGGACGACGCGCTGATCGCGGCGCACCGCGACATTCCCAAGCTGATGCCGTTCCTCCATTTGCCC
>JBBRER010000021.1:0-22423 GCA_038202745.1 Sphingomonadales bacterium | reverse complement strand
GCCGCGCTGCTCTACACCGCGGCGCCGCGGCTCATCGCGCTGCCGGGCGAAATCCTCGCCGCGCACAAGCCGGGCTTGGCGGGCGCGCAGGAACGCTTGCCCGACTAGCCCGTTGCCATACGCGGCCCGCGTCCTAGATTGAGAGCAACAAGGAGAGTCCCATGGCCACCAAACCCGTCACCGACGCCAGCTTCGCCGCCGATGTCCTCCAGTCCGACACGCCGGTGCTGGTCGATTTCTGGGCCGAATGGTGCGGGCCGTGCAAGATGATCGGCCCAAGCCTCGAGGAAATCAGCGAGGAACTGGCGGGCAGAGTCACGATCGCGAAGATGGACATCATGGAATCGACCGAAATTCCGCCGCAATACGGCGTCCAGTCGATCCCGTTGATGGTGCTGTTCAAGGACGGCAAGCCGGTCGCGCAAAAGCTCGGCGCCGCGCCTAAAAGCCAGATCAAGGGCTGGCTGGAGAGCGTTCTCTAGAGCGCAACGAGGCGCGCGGCGAGATCGTCCCACAGCGCGGGCGTGGCCGCGCCGATCAGGCCGGGCAGTGCGTATTCGTCCACCCGATACACCCGGCCGTCGGGCCGCGCGGACTTGCCTCCGGCTTCGTTCACGAACAGCACGCCTGCTGCGTGGTCCCACGGCAGCGTGCGTTCGAAGATCGCCAGATCGTTTTGCCCGAGCACGAGCCGCGGATATTGCTCGGCCGCGCAGCGCGGGATGTCGACCAGCGCATAATGCTGGGCGATCGCCGCTTGCACCGCGGCGCGGCGTTCGGGCGTCATGTAGACCAGCGAGTTGGCGGCGATCGGGCGGGGCTCGCCGCTGGGGCGAGCATAGACGCGTTCCCCATCGATGTACGCGCCACCGCCGCGTTCGGCATGGCAAAACCGCCCGGTGAGGCAATCGTAGATCCACCCCGCGACCGTTTCGCCGCGTTCGCTCAGCGCGACGAGAATCCCGAAGGGCGCTTTGCCTTCGGCGAAGTTGTTGGTGCCGTCGAGCGGATCGACAATCCAGCATAGCGCGTCACCGAGGCGCTCGAGCAGCGCGGGATTGGCATGCGCGGCTTCCTCGCCGACAACCGTCGCTTCGGGCAACAGGCGGGCAAGGCCTTCGCTCAACATCGCTTCGGCTTCGCCATCGGCGACCGTCACCACGTCCTTGAGCGCGCCCGGCGCCGACTTGGTGACGATGTCGCTCTCAGCAAGCGCGCGAAACCGCGGCAGAATCGCGCGCTCGCTCGCGTCGCGCATCAGCGCGTGGACCGCTGCGGTCGGAACCTCGCTCACGCTCAACTGCGATAGTCGGCGTTGATCGAGATGTAGCCGTGGGTGAGATCGCAGGTCCACACCGTGGCGCTGCCTTCGCCGATCCCTAAGTCGATCTGGATGTTCACTTCCTCGCCTTTGAGGTGCGCGTCGACCGGCACCTCGTCGTAGTCGGCGAGCGGCTGGCCCTCGCGCGCGGCCCACACGCCGCCGAAGCCGATCGACAAGCGGTCGCGGTCGGCTGGCTCACCGGCTTTTCCGACCGCCATCACCACGCGGCCCCAGTTGGCGTCCTCGCCTGCGATCGCGGTCTTGACCAGCGGGGAGTTGGCGACGGCGAGCCCCACACGCCGGGCGCTCTCGTCGCTGCCCGCGCCGGTGACCCGGATGGTGATGAACTTGCTCGCGCCCTCGCCGTCACGGACTACGAGCTGCGCCAGTTCGCGGCAGACCTCGCCCAGCGCTGCCGCGAATGCGTCCGCGCCGGGGCTTTCGAACGAGGCCAGCGGCACGTTGCCCGCGTGCCCGGTGGCGAAGACCAAAACGGTGTCGCTGGTCGACGTATCGCTGTCCACGGTGATGCAGTTGAATGTCGTGGCGTTCGCCCCGCTTAGCAGCTCCTGGAGGAACGCGGGCTCGACCGCGGCGTCGGTGAAGATGTAGCCGAGCATCGTCGCCATGTCGGGCGCGATCATTCCGCTGCCTTTGACGATGCCGGCGAGCGTGACCGTGGTCCCTCCGACCACCGCGCGCGCGGTCGCGCCTTTGGCGAAGGTGTCGGTCGTCCCGATCGTTTTCGCGGCTTCTTCCCACGAGCACGGCGCGGCCGCGAGCGCGGCGGCGACCCCCGCGCGCGCCTTGTCCTGCGGCAGCGGCACCCCGATCACCCCGGTCGAGGAAACGAACACTTCGTCCGGCGGGCAGCCGAGATGATCGCCGACTTGCGCCATGATCGCCTCGACCGCCTCGCGCCCGCGATAGCCGGTGAAGGCATTGGCGTTGCCAGCGTTGACCACGAGGGCGCGTGTCCGCCCCGCCTTGACCTGCTCGCGCCCCAGCTCGACCTCGGACGAACAGCAGACGTTGCGCGTGAACACCCCGGCGACCGCGGTGCCTTCGGCCAGTTCGACATACGTCAGGTCGCAGCGTCCCCAATCCTTGTACCCGGCGCGCGCGATCCTCGGCGTGACCCCGGCAATCGGAGGCAATGCGGCGAAGGGCCGGGCGAGGGGAGAAACAGGTTGAGTCATCGTCCGCAATTAATGGAGGGGCCCGATCAGCGCCATCGGCGCGGCTTGTGTGCGCGCGTTTACTTTCCATTCGAGCCGTTGGCCGCCGCTGTCTTTCACAGGACCGTCGTTGGTGTTGTTGGCGAGGATCGGCGCATCGGTGACGATCGTGAATGTGCCGTCGAGCGTCGGTAACGCTGGCTTGGCATCGTCGGCTTTGCCATCGCCTGGCCCGCCCATCGCGGCCATCTGCGCGAAGTTGGACATCGGGTTGGCGCTGCTCGCCGGGCCGAACGCCTGCGCGTCGATCCGCACCGCGTTGTCGGCGCGCAAATTCAGCGCGACGAACGGCGCGACCATCGGCATCCGCTCGATCGTCGGAAACGTGAAATCATGATCGAGCACGCCCGCCATCGCGAAATCGACGACGTAAAGCCCGTTGCCTTTGTAGACGACGCTCTTCCACCCGGCCTGCTTGCGCAACCGCTCGGCAAGCTCCTCTCCGGCTTGTGGGCTGTTCGGATCGATCCCGCCAAGCATCGCTTGCAGCGCCTCGGCGTTCTTCCTGTCGCGCGCGGCCGATTCGGCTTGCGCCGTTTCCCAGTCGTGCTTCTGCTTGGCGGTCTCTTCGGCAGTGCACGGCCGCTCGTCGAGGCTGTCGTCTTCCTTGTAGCAGGCCTGCGCCTCGAACACGGCTTTGTCGTGGTCCGCCTTGGACCCCATGTCGGCAAGCTTGCTCAGCCCGAGCACGTTGATTTCGCCGGTATAGTTGAAGGCGAAGTGGCCGTTCTTGCGCAGATCCAGCGTCGAGACGAATTTGCCCGGCACGACGAAGCATCCCGCGAGGAGCAGCGCCCCGGCGACCGCCAGCCCCAATGTTCGTGCGAATTTGAATGTCATGTCGGCCCCCCGAGGTTGAACGTCAGCTTCTCGTCGCGACCGCATAAAGCGCAATTGCCGCGGCGTTGGAAACATTGAGGCTCTCGATCGCCTCGCCGATCGGCAGCCGCGCCAGCGCGTCGCAGTGCTGCGCGATATTGTGGCGCAGCCCTTCGCCCTCGGCCCCGAGCACGAGCGCGACCGGCCCGGCGGGCAACGCCTCGCCCAGCGTCTGCTGCGCTTCGCCGGCGAGGCCGATCCGCCAGTAACCGGCCTCGGCGATGTCCTCGAGCGCGCGCGCCAGATTGACGACGCGCACCCACGGCACGACCTCGAGCGCGCCCGAAGCCGCCTTTGCCAGCACGCCGCCTTCGGGCGGAGCATGACGGTCTTGCGTGACGATCGCCGCCGCGCCGAACGCCGCCGCCGAACGCATGATCGCGCCGACGTTGTGCGGATCGGTGACCTGATCGAGCACCACGACCGGGCGCGCGGCATCGCCGCTGAGCACGTCCTCGAGCCAGACCTGATCGAGCGGATCGCATTCGAGCACCAGCCCCTGATGGGGCGCGTCTTTTGCGACCAGCCGGGCAAGGTCCGAGCCTTGTGCCCACTCGACGTTGAAGTCGGCGGGAAGTTCGCCGCCCAGCGCCGCCACGCCTTCGCGCGTCGCCCACAGCTTGCGGTGGTTGCGATCCGGGTTGGTCAGCGCGGCCTCGACCGCGTGGCGCCCCCACAACCGCACCGCGCCCGCGCTAGCCCGCCCCGATCCGCGCCCGCCCTGCATCCGCCCGGCACGGCCGCGCAGCGCGCGCGATGGCTTGCCTTCCCGGTTGCTCACTTGGCTTTCCCGATCATCGCACGCTCCCTGCCAGCCGCTCGAAGTTGGGGCAAGGCGGCTGCGCCCAGGGGACGGGGGTGGTGGACAGGGCTGGATTCGAACCAGCGTACGCTCTCGCGGGCAGATTTACAGTCTGCTGCCATTAACCACTCGGCCACCTGTCCACACCAGCTTGCCGGTGGCGGGTCGCCCCGCGTCTGCCGCCTTGCGAAAGGCGTCGTCCGGCCGAGAGGGCGCGCTCTTGGCCAAGCGGCCTCGCGCTGTCAATGCCGCTCCCTTGTCGCTCCTTGCCCGGCCCGGTAAGGGCGCGCGATGGAGAGGGTTCCCGTCATCAGCGCCACCGGGCTGTTCACGCCTCCCGATTCGATCAGCAACGACGAGCTCGTCGCGAGCTTCAACGCGTACGTCGAGCTGCACAATCGCGATAACGCCGGCGCGATCGCATCCGGCGAAATCGCTGCGCTGACGCCCAGCTCGGCCGAGTTCATCGAGAAGGCGAGCGGTATCAAGGCGCGCAAAGTGCTGAGCAAGGCGTCGATCCTCGATCCCGAGACGATGTGCCCGCGCTTTGCCGAGCGTGCCGACGACGAGCTGTCGGTGCTCGCCGAGATCGGCGTCGCCGCGGCGCGCGATGCGCTTGCCGAGGCCGGGCGCGATGCCGCCGACGTCGATGCGGTGCTGTGCGCGGCGTCGAACATGGAGCGCGCCTATCCGGCGATGGCGATCGAGATTCAGGCCGCGCTCGGCATCGAGGGCTTCGCCTTCGACATCAATGTCGCATGCTCGTCGGCGACGTTCGGGATACAGACCGCGGCCGACTACATCCGCGCGGGCAATGCGTGCTCGGTGCTCGTGGTCAGCCCCGAGATTTGTTCGGGCCACCTCAACTGGCGCGACCGCGACAGCCATTTCATATTCGGTGATGTCGCGACCGCGGTGCTCGTCGAAGCGGCGGACATCGCGCCGCGTCCGCACTGGGAAATCCTCGGCACGCGACTGAAAACGCAGTATTCGAACAACATCCGCAACAACTTCGGTTTTCTCAACCGCGCGCATCCCGAAAGCCGCGATGAAAACGACAAGCTGTTCGTCCAGGAAGGCCGCAAGGTGTTCAAGGAAGTCGTGCCGTGGGTGGCGAGCATGATTGGCGAGGAAGCCGCGCGGCTCGGGATCGAACCCAAGGATTTGCGCCGCATGTGGCTGCACCAGGCGAACGCCGGGATGAATCGGCTGATCGCGCAGCGCGTGCTCGGGCACGAGGCGAGCGAAGACGAGAGCCCGACGGTGCTCGATACCTTCGGCAACACCTCGAGCGCGGGATCGATCATCGCGTTCCATTTGCACAGCCGCGATCTCGCCGCGGGCGATATCGGGCTGATCTGCTCGTTCGGGGCGGGCTATTCGGCGGGAACCGTGTTCGTGCGCAAGCGCGAAAGCTAGGAACGCTCGCGCCCGCTCCGCGTTGTAATTCAGGTTAGGTATAATCGAATGTCCGGTGAAATCGTCGACAACAAGGGCCGGGGCGACGTCCATTGGAACTGGCCGCCGATCCATCCCGAGGGTCGCAAGTTCGGGCTGATCGTCGCCGCCGTCAGTGCATTTTGCGCGTTTATGGCGTGGGAAACGCTGGCCTGGCCGCTCGCGGTGCTGACGCTCGGAGTGCTGGCGTTTTTCCGCGACCCGCGGCGGATTACCCCGCAAGGCGACAAGTTCATCGTCGCGCCCGCCGACGGCTTGGTTACGCTGATCCAGCAGGTCGCGCCGCCGCGCGAGTTGGCCGCGGCCGATGGCGGCGGCGCGCCGGGGCTGGGCGACGCGCCCGTCACCCGCATCTCGATTTTCATGTCGGTGTTCGACGTTCACATCAATCGTGCGCCCGTCGGCGGCACGGTGCGGCGGGTGATCTACATCCCCGGCAAGTTCCTGAACGCCGGTCTCGACAAGGCGAGCGAGGAGAACGAGCGCCAGCATGTGCTGATCGACCGTGGCGACGGGCTGGTGATCGGGCTTACCCAGATCGCCGGCCTGATCGCGCGTCGGATTGTGCCGTTCGTCAAGCCCGGCGATATCCTTGCCGCGGGCCAACGGATCGGGCTGATCCGCTTCGGCAGCCGCGTCGACGTCTATCTGCCCGCCGGAACCGAGCCCAAAGTGCTGATGGGACAGAAGACGATCGCGGGCGAGACCGTTATCGCCGAAGTCGGCCAGGCGCTGTTGATTGAAGGTGTCGGCCAGTGAGCGACGACAGCCGCGCGCCGCGGCGCTTGCCCGGCGGACTGACACTACGCGCGCTTGTCCCCAACGCCATCACCGCTTCGGCGCTGTGCGTGGGCCTGACCGGCATCCGCTTCGCGATCTCGGGGGACTTCGGCAAGGCGGTGCTCGCGGTCATTGTCGCCGGGATGCTCGACGGGATCGACGGGCGTATCGCGCGGGTGCTCAACGCCCAGTCGCGCTTCGGGGCCGAGCTCGACAGCCTCGCCGACAACGTCTCGTTCGGGGTCGCGCCCGCGCTGATCCTGTTTCTGTGGTCGTTGCAGGATTTGCCCCGGCTCGGCTGGTTCGCATCGCTCGCATACGCGATTTGCTGCGCGCTTCGTCTCGCGCGGTTCAACGCGCGCATCGATCTGCCCGAGCAGCCGCACAAATCGGCGGGGTTTCTGACCGGGATTCCGGCGCCGGTGGGCGCCGGGCTGGCGTTCCTCCCGGTTTATCTGTGGATCGCGACCGGGCGTGAAGAGGCGCGCGAGCCAATCGTCGTCGGGGTGTGGCTCGCGTTCATCGCGTTCCTGATGATTTCGAACGTGGCGACGCTGTCATGGACCTCGATGCGCCCGCGGCGCAGCTTCCGGCTCGAGGTCATCGCGCTGTTCGGAATGGTCGGCGCGGCGTTGATAACCGAGCCGTGGTGGACGCTGGTCGGGATTTGCGCGGTCTATCTAGGGCTGCTGCCGTTGGCGGTCGTGCGTTACGCGCGGGTCAAGCGGCAGCGCGCAGTCCCTCGGGCGCTGCCACCCGGTATGACGCCTTCCTGATCGGCAGGATCACGACGTTGAGATCGCCGCGCAGCGTGCGGTGCTCGATCACATTGTAGGAGAAGCCGCGCGTATGCGCGCTGGCGGCAAGCTCGCCGCGCAGCGCCAGCGCCTTGGCGCCATAGCGACTCATCGTCGTGAAAATGACCGCGCCGGCCAGCAAGGCGGCGGCAAGGAACAAACTCGTCAGCATCGAAGCAATCATGACCCGCATCCCCTCATCTCGTTCAGCACCTTGGGGGGCTGTGTATGTGCTGTGGATTGCCTGTGGATAACGTCGCGAAGCGAGCTAAGTTCCCGGCATTCCAAGCGTTCGCTCACATGTTCATGCTTTGTTCTAAATGTCAACCCCGTTTCCGCACGGGCCGTTTCAGCGCTGCGACAAATCGAGGGTAGCTTTCGCGCGAGGCCACGGCTAAGGGCCGCTCCGCCGGGTGTTTCCGGGCCGATTCCTCGGTCCCAGCCTTCGGCAAATTCACATGGGAAGCGCCCATACCGGTGCCGCAGCGGATCTCCCGCACGGTTCCCAGCTTCCCAGAGGCATAACCGGAAAGGAAACGATTATGGCGGCTCCCGTCGTAAGCATGCAGCAATTGATCGAGGCCGGCGCGCACTTCGGCCACCAGACCCACCGCTGGAACCCGCGGATGAAGCCGTACATCTTCGGCGCGCGCAACGGGGTCCACATCCTCGACCTGTCGCAGACCGTGCCGCTGATGGCGCGCGCGCTCGATTTCATCGCCGCGACCGTTCAGGCGGGCGGCAAAGTGCTGTTCGTCGGCACCAAGCGCCAGGCGCAGCAGCCGATCGCCGACGCCGCGCGCGCCAGCGGGCAGCACTTCGTCAACCACCGCTGGCTGGGCGGTATGCTTACCAACTGGAAGACGATCAGCCAGTCGATCAAGCGCTTCAAGGCGCTCGAGGAGCAGCTTTCGGGCGACACCGCCGGGCTGACCAAGAAGGAAGTGCTTCAGCTCACGCGTGAGCGCGACAAGTTCGAGATGTCGCTTGGCGGCATTCGCGACATGGCGGGGATTCCCGACGTGATGTTCGTGATCGACGCCAACAAGGAAGAGCTCGCGATCAAGGAAGCCAACGTGCTCGGCATCCCGGTCGTCGCGATCCTCGATTCGAACGTCTCGCCCGACGGCATCGCCTTCCCGATCCCGGCCAACGACGACGCCAGCCGGGCGATTCGCCTCTACTGCGAAGCGGTCGCCGCCTCGGCGCAGAAGGGCGGACGCGAAGCCGTGGTCGAATCGGGCGCGGACATCGGCGCGATGGACGAACCGCTGCCCGAGGAAGCCGCGGTCGATGCTGCTCCGGCGAGCGAAGTCGCAATCGAAGCGGCTCCGGTAACCGACGCCGCGGTGGCGGAGGCTCCAGCCGAGGAAGCCACTGCCGAAACAGCGGTAGCCGAAGTCGCGGTGGCGGAAGCCTCGGCCGAGGAAGCCGGACTCGCCGAAACCCCCGCCGAGGCTTGACCGCCTGCCGATCGATTGAGCGCCGGACGCGTTAACGTCCGGCGTCACGACTATTTTTCAAGAGGATATACGCAATGGCTTATACCGCCACTGACGTGAAGAACCTGCGCGAACGTACCGGCGCGGGGATGATGGACTGCAAGAAGGCGCTCGACGAGACCGGAGGCGAGATGGAAGCCGCGGTCGATATGCTGCGCGCCAAAGGGCTCGCCGCTGCCGCCAAGAAGTCGAGCCGCACCGCTGCCGAAGGTCTGGTCGGAGTTGCCGTCGAAGGCGCCCGGGGCGTCGCCGTCGAAGTAAATTCGGAAACCGATTTCGTCGCCAAGAACGAGCAGTTCCAGGACTTCGTGCGCAAGACTACGGCAGTCGCGCTGCACCAGAACCGCGACGACGTCGAGGCGCTCAAGGCCGCGGCGTACCCGTCGGGCGGCACCGTCGGCGATACGCTGACCAACAACGTCGCGACGATCGGCGAGAACCAGCAGATCCGCCGGATGAAGACCGTCGCGGTGAGCAAGGGCGCCGTCGTGCCGTACATGCACAACGCCGCCGCGCCGAACCTTGGCAAGATCGGCGTGCTCGTTGCGCTCGAAAGCGAAGCGGGCGCCGATGTGCTTGAGCCGCTCGGCAAGCAGATCGCGATGCATATCGCCGCCGCGTTCCCGCTGGCGCTCAATGCCGACGGGCTCGACCCCGAGCAGATTGCGCGCGAACGCAAGATCGCGGCCGACAAGGCGGCCGAAAGCGGCAAGCCCGCCGAGGTCCAGACCAAGATGGTCGATGGCGCGATCGCCAAGTTCGCCAAGGACAACGCGCTGCTCAGCCAGATCTTCGTGATCGACAACAAGACCCCGGTTGCGCAAGTCGTCGAGCAGGCCGCGAAAGCCGCGGGCACGCCGATCACGCTTGCGGATTTCGTGCGCTTCCAGCTCGGCGAGGGGATCGAGAAAGCTACGAACGACTTTGCCGCCGAGGTTGCCGCCGCGGCGGGGCTCCAGCCAGCGCTGTAATTGCGTCCTCCCCGGGGCCGCGGCTCGGGGAGGGTTCGCCGCCGCGCTTGGCACTTGCCGCAGCGCGGGTATAAGGCGCGCAACCGCTCGCAAAGGCTCCCGGCTTCCATGACCACGCCCCGCTACAAGCGCATCCTGCTTAAGCTTTCGGGCGAAGTTCTGATGGGCAATCAGGGCTTCGGCATCGATCCCGAATTCGTCACCGAGCTGGCCGCCGAAGTGAAGGCGGCGAAGGAAACGGGGCTGCAGATTTGCCTCGTCATCGGCGGGGGTAACATCTTCCGCGGCATGGCCGGCGCGGCCAAGGGAATGGACCGCGCGCAGGCCGATTACATGGGCATGCTGGCGACCGTCATGAACGCGCTGGCGATGCAGAACGCGCTCGAACAAGCAGGCGTGCAGACCCGGGTCCAGTCGGCGATCGAGATGGACAAAGTGTGCGAGCCGGTGATCCGCCGCCGCGCCGAACGCCATCTCGAGAAGGGCCGCGTGGTGATTTTCGCCGCGGGCGTGGGCGCGCCTTACTTCACCACCGATTCGGGTGCCGCGCTACGGGCCGCCGAGATGAAGTGCGACGCGCTGCTAAAGGGCACCAGCGTTGACGGCATCTACGACAGCGACCCCAAGAAGAACAAGTCAGCGAAGCGTTATAATGCAGTCAGTTACGAGACGGTTCTCGCGGACGACCTGAAAGTTATGGACGCGAGCGCGGTTGCGCTGTGTCGCGATAACGACATTCCGATCGTGGTCTTCTCGATCCGCGAGCAGGGCAATCTGGCCAAAGTGCTGCGCGGCGAGGGGGTCCAGACGATCGTGCAGAAGGGGAACTGAGCGGTGGCTAAATACAACAAGGCCGACTTGGAGCGGCGCATGAAAGGCGCAGTCGAAGCGTTGCGCCACGATCTGTCGGGCCTGCGCACCGGGCGCGCCAACGTCGGGCTGCTCGATCCCGTGACCGTGCAGGTCTACGGCAGCACGATGCCGCTCAATCAGGTCGCGACCGTCTCCGCGCCCGAGCCGCGGATGCTGTCGGTCCAGGTATGGGACAAATCGAACATCGGCCCGGTCGAAAAGGCGATCCGCTCGGCCGGGCTCGGGCTCAACCCGATCAACGACGGCAATATGCTGCGCCTGCCGATTCCCGACCTGACCGAGGACCGCCGCAAGGAGCTGGCCAAGCTCGCGCACCAGTATGCCGAAAAGGCGCGGATTGCGATCCGCAACGTCCGCCGCGACGGGATGGACAATCTCAAGGCCGACGAGGCCAAGAAGGAAATCTCCGAAGACGATCGCAAGCGCGGCGAGGGCGAAGTCCAGAAGCTCACCGACGAGCAGATCAAGCACGCCGACGAGGTCGCCGCGCACAAGGAACAGGAAATCATGAGCCGGTGACCCGCGCGCTCGCCCGACAAGGCGGGGGCACCACCCCGCCCCGTGCGCGGCATGTCGCGATCATCATGGACGGCAACGGGCGCTGGGCGAAGAAGCGCCACCTGCCGCGCGTCGTCGGGCATCAACGCGGGGTCGAGGCGGTGCGCGCGCTGGTCCGCGCGGCGCGCGAAATGGGGCTCGAAGCGCTGACGCTCTATGCGTTTTCGACCGAGAACTGGCGCCGTCCCGAGGACGAGATCGGCGCGCTGATGGGGCTGCTCAAGCGCTATATCGTCGCCGACCTCGACGAGTTCGTCGCCAACGGCGTGCGGCTCAAAATCATCGGCGATCATTCCGCGTTCGGGCCCGAAATTACCGCGCTGCTCGACGATGCGCTTGCGCGCACCGCAGGCAATTCGGGGACGACGCTGGCGGTCGCGCTCAACTACGGTGCGCAGGACGAGATCGCCCGCGCTGCGAGCAAGGCGGCGGAAAAGGGCGCGATCACCCCCGCCGCGATCGAGGCCGAGCTTGACACCGCCGATCTACCCCCGCTCGACCTGCTGATCCGCACCTCCGGAGAGGAGCGCCTGTCGAACTTCCTGCTGTGGCAGGCCGCCTACGCCGAGCTGTGGTTCACCGAGGTGCTGTGGCCCGATTTCACGCCCGCGCACTTGCAGGAGGCGCTCGATGCGTTCGCGGGAAGGGAACGGCGTTATGGCGGGCGGTGAGGCCGGGGAGAGGGTGTTCCGCCCAACAACCCAGCTCCGTCATCCTGAACTCGTTTCAGGATCCATCGCGCTTCTGGATGCGGAGCCGCGTGGGGAGAAATGGACCCTGAAACGAGTTCAGGGTGACAGTGAAGGTGGGAGGGGCGGATGACCGACGCCCAATCCAAAAAATCCGATCTGCCCGTGCGCATAGTCTCGGCGGTCGTAATGGTCGCGGTTGCCGGCGCGGCGCTGTGGCTGGGGGGCCGGACGTTCAACGCGTTTGCGATCTTGGTCGGCGCTGGCGTGTTGTGGGAGTGGTGGACTTTAGTTCGACGGTTCGTCGGCTCGGCAGTGGGTCGAGCGGCGTGGCTGACCTCCGGCGCCATCTACATCGGCGCAGCTTCGATCTCGTTGATTCGGTTGCGTGACGATGGAATTGAACCGGCCTTGGCGACTATTGCACTCGTGATCGCGGTGGATGTCGGTGCGTACTTCGCGGGGCGCACAGTGGGCGGCCCGAAGATCGCGGCGAAGATCAGTCCGTCTAAGACCTGGGCGGGCTTAATCGGTGGGGTCGTCTGCGCTTCGGCGGCATTAGCGACATTGGAATGGACCAATGGTATCTCGCCCGCAGAACTTGGGCTCGGCTACTTCCTCCTGATGGGGAGTCTTGTCGCCGTGACCGCGCAAGCAGGCGATTTTTTCGAAAGCTGGATGAAGCGCCGCGCCGGGGTTAAGGACTCGGGCAATCTCATTCCAGGGCACGGCGGGCTTTTCGATCGTAACGACGGTCTCATTGCAGTTCTCTTCATGTTGGCCGTGTTTCAGTTCTTGAAAATCGACATCTGAACATGACCCGCACCCTCTCCATCCTCGGCGCAACCGGCTCCATCGGCGCTTCGACGCTCGATCTGATCCGGCGCGAGCGTGAGAAATGGCGCGTTGTTGCGCTGACCGCGAATTGTCAGGCGGAGGAGCTCGCGAAGCTTGCGCGGGAGTTCGGTGCGGAGGTCGCGGTGGTGGCCGATGAGTCCTGCCTGCCCGCGCTGCGCGAGGCGCTTGCGGGGAGCGGGATTGCGGCTGCGGGGGGCGAGGCGGCACTGGTTGAGGCCGCCTCCCGCCCTGCCGATCTCACCCTCGCCGCTATCGTCGGCTGCGCGGGGCTCGCGCCGACCATGGCCGCGATCGAGCAGGGCCGCTCCGTCGCGCTCGCCAACAAGGAAGCGCTGGTTTCGGCGGGCGAGGTGATGACCGCCGCGGTCGCCCGCCACGGCGCGACGCTGCTTCCGGTCGATTCGGAGCACAACGCGATCTTCCAGTGCCTTGCGGGCAACGATCTGGCCGATGTCCGCTCGATCACGCTCACCGCCAGCGGCGGGCCGTTTCGCGACTGGACGAGCCAGCAGCTCGCCGCGGCGACCCCGGTGCAGGCGGTGCGACATCCCAACTGGGACATGGGGGCGAAAATCAGCGTCGATTCGGCGACGATGATGAACAAGGGGCTCGAGCTGATCGAGGCGCATCACTTGTTCCCCGTCGGGCTCGACAAGCTGCGGATCGTGATCCACCCGCAATCGGTGGTGCACTCAATGGTCGAATACCGCGACGGCTCGACTCTGGCGCAGCTCGGCCCCTCGGACATGCGCGTGCCCATTGCCAACGTGCTCGCATGGCCCGCGCGAATGGAGACGCCGTGCGCCCCGCTCGATCTCGCCGCGCTAGGCGAACTCACCTTCCGCGCGCCCGATGAAGCGCGCTTTCCCGCGACCAGGCTGGCGCGCGAGGCGGCGCGTGCAGGGGGCGCCGCGCCTGCGGTGCTCAGCGCGGCGAACGAAGTCGCGGTCGCGGCGTTTCTGGCCGGTCACATCCGGTTCACGCGGATCGCGGCAATGGTCGGGGATGTCCTGTCGCGTTACACGCCTGAGCCGCCCGCTTCGCTCGGCGAGGTATTTGCGATAGATGCCGAGGCGCGGCGCCAGGCGCGCGCGCTGATGGAAATTGCCTGACCCAATGCTGCCTTCGCCTTCGATCCTGACCATGGTGTTCGCGTTCGTGCTCCTGCTGGGCCCGCTGGTCGTGCTCCACGAGCTCGGCCACTATCTCGTCGGACGGCTGTTCGGGGTGCGGGCGGACGTGTTCTCGGTCGGCTTCGGCAAGGAATTGGCGGGGGTCACCGACAAGCGCGGAACCCGCTGGAAGCTCTCGCTCCTGCCACTGGGCGGCTATGTCCAGTTCGCGGGCGACATGAACCCGGCGAGCGTGCCCAATCCCAAAAACGCCGAGCGGCCCCAGCCCGGGACGTTCCAGGCGGCGAATCTGTGGCAGCGCGCGCTGATCGTGCTCGCCGGGCCGGCGATGAACCTGATCGTCGCGGTGGCAATCTACGCCTCGTTCAACATGGCTTATGGCAAGCCGGTTGCCGAGCCCGTAATCGGGCGGTTTGCCGAGCATTCCGCGGCGCAGGCTGCGGGACTGGCGATCGGCGACCGGATCGTCGCGATCGACGGCGAGCGCGTGACGGGCTGGGACGACATCGCGCCCAAGATCGCGCTGTGGCCGGGGCGCAGCGCGACCATCGCGGCCGAGCGCGGCGGCAAGCCGCTGCTGCTGAGCGTCAAGATCGCCGACGTGATCGAGAAGGACCGCTTTGGCAATGCCGCGCACCGCGGGCTGATCGGGATCGGGCCAGCGAGCATCAAGCTGGTGCCGGTAGGGCCGGTCGAGGCGGTTGGGCTGGCGGTTGGCCAATGCGTCACCGTGGGCAAGGTCATGGTCACCGGAGTAGCCCAGATCGTGACCGGCCACCGCTCGGTCAAGGAGCTGGGTGGACCGCTCAAGATTGCCAAGTTTTCGGGCGAGCAGCTCACCCTGGGCTGGCTCGATTTCGTCAACTTCGCCGCGCTGATCTCGATTAACTTGGCATTCATTAACCTCCTGCCAATCCCCGCGCTCGACGGCGGGCATCTGGCTTTCTACGCGGCCGAAGCGATCCGCCGGCGACCGCTGGGCGCACGCAGTCAGGAATGGGCGTTCCGCACCGGCCTCGCATTCGTGCTCGCGCTGATGCTGTTCGTGACGCTGAACGATCTTTCGAGCCTGCCGCTGTTCGGCAGGTAAGGGGCCGGAGGCGAGGGTTGGGCTGCGCAAACTGGCGGCGACTGTGCTTGATTGGCGAGGGCGCATCGGGCAGAGGGCGGCATCGTTTTCGCGGGGATCGCGGTGGGACAGCTTGTGGGGAAGCAAACCGTCGCACGACGCATGCTTATTTTGGGAAATGCCGTGCCGATGATTCGACGCTTTCAGGCCAGCCGGCCCACTGCCCGTAACCTCCGACCGATTGCCGCCGCGCTGCTTGCCACCTCGATTCTGGCGGGCTTGCCCGCGCCGGCATCCGCGCAAACCGCGCCAGTAGCGACCCCAGCGCCTGCCGCGACCGCGGTTGCGGCGCCGGTCGCGCCAGTCGCGGTGCCCGACACGATCCGCTCGGTCACGGTCACCGGCGCACAGCGGCTCGAGCCCGATACGATCCGTTCGTACATCAAGCTCCGCGTGGGCCAGCCTTACACCCAGGTCGCCGCGGACGATGCGCTCAAGGACTTGTTCGCGACGGAGCTTTTCTCCGACGTGCAGATTCGCAACGACGCCGGCGCGGTGGTCATCCAGGTTACCGAGAACCCGGTGATCAACCGGATCATCCTCGAGGGCAACAAGCGGATCAAGGACGAGAAGATCCTGCCCGAGATCAAGGTCGCGCCGCGGCAGATCTTCACCCGTTCCAAAGTCCGCGCCGACGTCGCCCGGATCATCGAGCTCTACAAGCGCCAGGGCCGCTTCGCCGCCTCGGTCGAGCCGAAGATGGTGATGCTCGACCAGAACCGCGTCGATATCGTGTTCGAGGTGACCGAAGGGCCCAAGTCCAAGGTTCGCCAAATCAACATTATCGGCAACGAGCATTTCTCAGACGGAACGCTGCGCGGCGAGATGCTGACCAAGACCGCGAGCATCACCCGCATCCTCAGCAGCGGAACCAGCTACGATCCCGATCGCATGGCGTTCGACCAGCAGAAGCTGCGCCAGTTCTACCTCACGCAGGGCTACGCCGATTTCCGCATCGTCTCGGGCGTCGCCGAGCTGACCCCCGACAAGCGCGATTTCATCATCACTTACGTGGTCGAGGAAGGCCAGCGCTACAAGTTCGGCGACGTCAAGGTCGATAGTCAGTTGCGCGACTTCGACAGCGAAAAGCTGGCCGCGCAGCTGCCGATGAAGAAGGGCGACTGGTACAACGCCAAGCTGGTCGAGGACACGATCGACAAGCTCAACGAGACCGCGGGCGCGTTCGGCTACGCGTTCGCCGACGTCCGTCCCGAATACCGCCGGAGCAAGGACGATCTGACGATGTCGCTGACGTTCCAGATCGCCGAGGCGCCGCGCGTCTACGTCGAGCGGATCGATGTCGGCGGCAACACGCTGACGCAAGACAAAGTGATTCGCCGCGAGTTTCGCCTGGGCGAGGGCGACGCGTTCAATTCGATCCAGGTCAAGCGTTCGACCAACCGGATCAACTCGCTCGGCTACTTCCAGGAAAAGTTCGAGATCGAGCAGAAGCCAGGAAGCTCGCCCGACCGCGTCGTGCTCGAGGCCAACGTCGAGGAGAAGCCGACCGGGCAGCTCCAGTTCTCGGCGGGCTATTCGTCGATCGAGAGCTTCATCCTTCAGGCCTCGATCCAGCAGAACAACTTCCGTGGCCGCGGCCAGACGGTGGGCGCGTCGGTCAGCTATTCGCGTTACGCCAAAAGCGCCGAGCTGAGCTTCACCGAACCTTACGTGTTCGACCGCAACGTTTCGTTCGGCGGGTCGATCTATCGGCGCGACTACAACAGCTTCAACTTCAACAACAACACCCGCAACACCACTTACCAGCAGAAAACCACCGGTTTCCAGGGACGGTTGGGCGTGCCGCTCACCGAATACATGTCGGCGATCGGCAGCTACACGCTCAACTTCGACGACATCACGCTCGACCGGAACCAGTTCTTTACCGACCGCTTGACCCCCGGGGTGCAGCAGTGCGACCCGCTGCTCGCCGGGCGCTATTTGTGCGATGCAATCGGCAAGCGGACGAGCTCGATCCTCGGGCTTTCGCTGATTTACAACAGCCTCGACAACCGCGGGCACCCCAGCCGCGGCCGGCTGGCTACGGTCACCACCGATTTCGCGGGGCTCGGGGGCTCGGTCAAGTATGCGAAAATTCGCGCCACCGCCGCGCAGTATTGGCAGCTGGCCAAGGGTTACATCTTCTCGCTCTCTGCCGAAGGGGGGGCGATCAAGGGGTTCGGCCAGGACGTCCGGCTGACCGACCGCTTTCAGCTCGGCGAACCGCAGTTCCGCGGTTTCGATATCCGCGGCGTCGGCCCGCGCATCCTGCGCCGGCCGATTATCGACGATGGTTCGGTCAACGGGAAGGAAGTCACCGATCGCAAACAGGTCGTCGACGATGCGATCGGGGGCAAATATTACTACCTCGCCCACGCCGAACTGGAGATTCCGCTCGGCTCGGGCGCCAAGGATCTCGGCCTACGGCCTTCGGTGTTCGTCGATGCCGGCGGGCTGTTCGGGGTGACCAAGCCGGTGCTCCAATCGTCGCCATTCCCCAACGGGCTGTTCATTCCGCAGCGCGACACCAGCGGCAACGCGTTGTTCCAGCAGATCGATATGGCCAGCCTGGTGGGCACGGTCTGCACCGCTTCGGCAGTCTCGACGGTGACCAATGCGATCAACCCCAACCCGCCGACGTGCCTGGCCAACGCGAACAACACCGCCTTGGGCACGCCCGTCGCTCCGTTCCGCGAAGTGTTCCTTGGCGATTCGCCGCAACCGCGCATTTCGGTCGGCGTCGGGGTCAACTGGAACTCGCCGTTCGGTCCTTTCCGCATCGATTTCGCCAAAGTGCTGCTCAAGCGCCCCGGCGACACCACCAAGACCTTCACTTTCAACGTAGGAACCCAATTCTGATGAACACGATTCTCAAGCCGGCGCTGGCCGCCGGTGCGCTTCTGGCGATCGGCGCCGCTCCGGCAATCGCGGCTCCCGCCCCGACGCCGGCGCCGGCTGCAGCAGTCCAAGGCATCGCGGTTGCGGACCTGAACGCGGTTGTCGGCAATTCCAATGCGGTCAAGTCCGCCGCCACGCAGCGCCAGGTGACGTACAAGCCGCAGATCGATCAGTACAATGTGCGCGCGGGGCAGCTTCAGGCTCAGATCAAGCCGCTCGCCGATAAGCTCCAGCGCGACGCCGCGGCGCCGGGCGCGACCCAGGTCGCGCTCCAGCCGCAGATCGATACGCTGCAGCGGCTCCAGCAAAACGGCCAGACCGAGCTCAACAACATCATCAAGCCGGCGGTCTATTCGGAAGCTTACGTTTCCGAGCAGGTCGAAGAGAAGCTCGATCAGGCGGTGACCGCAGCGATGACCAAGAACCGCGTGACGCTGCTGCTCAATCCGCAAGCGATAATCGCGCGGCAGAACGCCACCGATCTAACCGGCGCGATCATTGCGGAAGTCAATGCGCTGATCCCCAACGCGACGCTGATCCCGCCCGCCGGGTGGGAGCCGCGCCAGATTCGCGAACAGCGCGCGCAAGCCGCAGCAGCCGCGGGCCAAGCGCCCACCGCGACCCCGGCACGCCCTGCAACCACGCCGGCGCGGCCCGCCGGTCCGCAGCCCCAGGGCCGCTGATCCTTACATCGCCGGGCGCGGGGGAGTTTCCTCCGCGCCTGGAAATGTCCTAAGGCGCGGGCATGACTGACATACCCACCAAGTTGGCCCCCGACCCGCCCGCTTACGATATCGTCAAGATTCTCGGCGCGCTGCCGCACCGTTATCCGCTGCTGCTTGTCGATCGTGTCCGCTCGCTCGAAATCGGGATGCGCATTCACGCGGTCAAGGCGGTCAGTTTCAACGAAGAGTTCTTCCAGGGGCACTTCCCCGGCCGGCCGATTATGCCCGGGGTGCTCCAGATCGAGGCGCTGGCGCAAGCCGCGGCGATCCTGGCGATCGAGACGCTAGAGCTCGCCGGTTCGGGCAAGCTCGTCTATTTCATGGCGATCGAGGAAGCGAAATTCCGCGCGCCGGTTGAGCCGGGCGTGCTGCTCGAACTCGAAGTCGGCTTCATCCAGAAACGAAGCCGGGTCTGCAAGTTCTGGGGCAAGGCTTCGGTCGAAGGCAAGCTGACTTGTGAAGTGAAATTCACGGCGATGGTCGCCGACCCGCCAAGCGCCTGATTGCCCACCCCGCTGCGACTAGCGACGCCGAGGGCGCCGCAAGTCTCGCTCCCCTCCCGCAAGCGGGAGGGGCAGGGGGTGGGTCAGTCAGCGGTTGCGTTTCCCACCGCCCGCCGTTATGCGCGCGCCTTCGATTCAGGCCGGTCGGAACCGGCCGCCAATGAAAGCCCAGTTCGATGAAAGCCGACATCCACCCCGACTACCACGCGATCAAGGTCCAGATGACCGACGGGAGCACGTTCGACACGCGCTCGACCTGGGGTAAGGAGGGCGATACGCTGGTGCTCGAGATCGACCCGACCTCGCACCCGGCGTGGACCGGCGGCAATCAGCGGCTGCTGGACGCGGGCGGGCGCGTGGCGCAGTTCAACAAGCGCTTCGGTGGACTGACGCTCAAGAAGAGCTGAGCGCGGCGACGTTGCGGAAAGTGGTGGGAAGGGGCGGCTGCGGCCGCCCTTTTTACATCGGCCTACTCGGCCGCGCCGAATACCGCGCCGGCGTTGGCGACCGGGCGCAGAAACTCGATCCCGCACATCGTCTCGTCGAGCCAGCGCACAACCGCGTCGATGCGCTGGCCGTCGGAAGGCGTCAGGCGAACGATCATCCCCATCCGCCGCCAATCCGCAGTGAACGCCAGGCTGCACCCGAACGGCGACACGTCGTGCACCACCGCCGCCGCGGTGTCCCCCTGCATCGAGCGGACTTGCACGCCTGCCGCCGCGTTCGAACGGTCGACGCGGCGCCGTTCGGCCTCGCGGCCGCTGCGCCGAGCGAACAGATCATCGAATTTTGCGAGCATGGTCCCCTCCGCTCCAATCCCCGCAAATCTTATCGCCCCAATAGGTTAACGACCCTAGAACGCTGTTAAGCTACCATCCCCAAACGCGTTCGCGGTACCATTTGGTGACGATGTACTTGGTCCCGCGGCGCACTTTCATTCCGTGGTGAAGCGTCGCCGGGTTGGGCGCGCCGCCGGCTAGGCGGTTATTCCACGCGAGCAACTTGCCCGGCTCGGGCTGGATCGTCTTGTCGATCGTCTTGAACCGCGTCGCGCCGCCTGCCTCGACCGCGTTGAGGTAAATCATGAACGTCCAGGTCCGCTGCCCGGCGACGCGCGTGTACTGTTCGAAATCCGCGCCGACCGGATCGAAGAAGTCGGTGTGCGGCTTGAACTCCTGCCCTGCGGCATAACGCTGGCCTTGCACGGGCTCACCATACGCCGGATCGATTCCCGAAAGCAGCCGCAGCTTCGCGTCGAGCGCGGCCACGACCGGATCGGCGGAATCGAGGTCGCATGTTTCGCTGGTGCGGAAATATGCGTCGCCATTGGCGTCGGCGAGCGTCGAGGGACGGCGCTGCGCGTCGATCCGTTCGATCAGCGCCAGGCACAGCGCGGGCGCGAGAAAGGCTTTGCCCACGAACAACTCGAGCTTGGGAGTAGGCACGCGCTGGATGCCGGGCTGGGCGATCAAGTGCGCAACGGAAGATTCGCCGGGAGTGCTCACGCGACCACGATAGCGCCGAAGTGCGCGAAAGAAAATTGCGCGCGCGGGCGCGCTACGCAGTTTTCGCTTCCTAAACCAGGGGCTGTGTGCAAGACGCCGCGCCTGCGCCAATCGCCGCTTGCGGGCCGGCCCGGTGCATTATACCGGCGCGCTCCACGACAGTGCGCGCGTGAGTGTGGCGACCGTAGCTCAGTTGGTTAGAGCGCCGGTTTGTGGTACCGGAGGTCGGGGGTTCAAGACCCCTCGGTCGCCCCATTTCTCTCGCTTTCGCGCATCGTCCGGCGAGGAGTGAGCGCGTGCCCGCATTCTGGGAAGAGCCCGATTTCGACGACCACGAACTGGTCGAGGTGGTGCGCGACCGCGCCAGCGGGCTGACCGCAATTATCGCGCTTCATTCGACCCGTTGCGGCCCGGGCGCGGGCGGCACGCGCTTCTGGCACTACGCCGACGGGCGCGGAGCGATCCGCGACGCGCTGCGGCTGTCGCGCGGGATGAGCTACAAGAACGCGATGGCCGGCCTGCCGATGGGCGGGGGCAAAGCGGTGATCCTCGCCGATGCGCAGCGCACCAAGACGGCCGCGATGCTCGCCGCGTTCGGCGATGCGGTCGAAGCGCTGGGCGGGCGCTACGTCACCGCCGAGGATGTCGGGATCAGCGAGGCCGACATGGTCGCGGTATCGCGCCGCACGAGCTACGTTACCGGTCTTCCCAGCACCGCCAGCGGCACCGCTGGCGGCGATCCGGGGCCGTTCACGGCGCTTGGCATTTACCTCGGGATCAAGGCCGCGGTCGCGCACAAGCTCGGCAAGGACAGCGTCGATGGCGTCCGCGTCGCGGTTCAGGGGACGGGCAGCGTCGGCGGCGGGGTCGCCCGGCTGCTCGCGGCTGACGGCGCGCGGCTGACGCTGGCCGATGTCGACGAGGCCCGTGTTGCCGCGCTGGCGGGTGAACTCGGCGCGGCCACTGTCGCGCCCGACGCGATCATGGACACCGATTGCGAGGTGTTCAGCCCCAACGCGCTTGGCGCGACCTTCGACGATGCCGGGGTCGCGCGGTTGCGCGCGCCGATCGTCGCGGGCGGCGCGAACAATCAGCTCGCGCGGGCTCAGCACGGCCCCGCGCTCGCAGCGCGCGGCGTGCTCTACGCGCCCGATTACGTGATAAACGCGGGCGGCATCATCGCGGTCACGCTCGAATATCTCGCGCGGCGCAGCGGCGAGCCGTGCGGGGTCGAGCAAGTCCACGCGCGGATTGCGGAAATCCCCGGCCGTCTCTCGCAAATCTGGGAGGCCGGCGACGCCGAACGCCGCTCGCCCGACCAGATTGCCGACGCGATGGCGCAAAAGCTGATCGGCCGCTGAAGGTTCGCTTGCTCGCGCGCCCGGCGGCTGGCAAAGCGTAAGCCACCAGCCATGCACGGTTTCGCCAATCCCGCCCGGTTCCTGCGCCTTGCCCGCTGGCTGACCCCGCTGCTCCTGTTTGCCGGGCTGACGCTCGCCGGAACGGCGCTTGCGTGGGGACTGTTCGCGGCTCCGCCCGAGCGGCTGCAGGGCGACACCGTAAAAATCCTCTTCATCCACGTTCCCTCCGCCTGGCTCGGGATGGGTGGGTGGACCGCGCTGGCGGTCGCCAGCCTGATCGAGCTGGTCTGGCGGCATCCGCTCGCCGCGCTCGCCGGGCGCGCGATTGCGCTGCCGGGCGCGTTCTATACCGCGCTGTGCCTTGTTTCGGGCTCGCTTTGGGGGCGGCCCGCGTGGGGCAAATGGTGGGTGTGGGACGGCCGGCTGACGAGCATGCTGGT
>JBBRER010000020.1:0-23372 GCA_038202745.1 Sphingomonadales bacterium | reverse complement strand
CCGGCCACCGCCTTCTGCCCGCCGAGCAGCAGCCCCGAGTGAAAGCTGGGCAGAATGTCGATCGCCCCGACGATGCACAACGTCCCTTGGCGGTCGAGCAAGAACAGGTAGGGCGTCAGCTCGTGCGCGACCGGGATCGTGTCGAGCAGGAAATCGAAACTTCGCGTGGCCGCTTTCATCGCCGCCTTGTCGCTGCTGACGAGGACGTGATGCGCGCCGAGCTTCTGCGCGTCGGCGCCTTTTTCGGGCGAGGTGGTGATGATCGTGACCTCCGCGCCCAATGCGGCGGCGAACTTGACTCCCATATGCCCGAGCCCACCGAGCCCGATCACCCCGACTTTGCTTCCCGGCCCGACGCCCCAGTTCTTGAGCGGCGAATACGTCGTGATCCCGGCGCACAGCAGCGGCGCGGCCGCCGCCATGTCGAGCCCGTCGGGGAGCTTGAGCACATAAGGTTCGGCGACGACGATGCTCGCCGAATAGCCGCCGTATGTGGTGGTTCCATCGACCCGGTCCTTGGCGTTGTAAGTCCCGGTCATGCCCTCGCGGCAGTATTGCTCCTCGCCGTCGTCGCAGGCGTCGCAGTGGCGGCACGAATCGACGATCGTCCCGATCGCGACTTTGTCGCCCGGCGCGAAGCGGGTCACCGCTTTGCCCACCGCGCGCGCGGTGCCGACGATCTCGTGCCCGGGCCCGAACGGATAGTGGGTCCGCCCCCAATCGTTGCGCGCGGCGTGGAGGTCCGAATGGCACACCCCGCAATAAGCGATGTCGATCGCGACATCCTCGTCGCGCAATTCGCGCCGATCGATGGTCATCGGGGCAAGGCCCGATTCGGGGGCGGTGGCGGCCCAGGCGGCAGTCGCGGTCATGGCTGTCTCCGGCGCGTTTGGCGCTTGCCGCCATCGCAGGTCGCGGCCATTAATCGCGCGGTTAATGGGAGAGTCAAATGCGGATCGGCGCGGATACGGCAGCGGTGGTGACGGGCGGCGCCTCGGGCCTCGGCAAGGCGAGCGCCGAGGCGCTTGCCGCGGCCGGTGCCAAAGTCGCGATCTTCGACGTCAATGCTGAGAAGGGCGAGGAAGTCGCGCGCGCGGTTCACGGGGTATTCTGCAACGTCGATATCACGAGCGAGGATTCGGTCGTCGCTGGTTTCACAAAGGCGCGCGCCGCGCACGGGCAGGAGCGCGTCTGCGTCCACTGTGCGATGACCAGCCGCCGCGGCAAGACGCTCGCCTTCGACAAGGAAGCGGGCAAACTCAAGCGCCTTTCGACCGAGGATTACATCTACGGGGTGCAGGGCATCCTCGTCGCCAGCTACCGCGTGGCCTCGCTTTCGGCGGAGGGCATGGCCGCGCTCGACCCTAACGAGGACGGCGAGCGCGGGGCGATCGTGCTGACCGCTTCGGTCGCGGCGCAGGACGGGCAGATCGGGCAAGTCGTGTACGGATCGGCGAAAGCCGGGGTCAACGGGCTGGTGCTGCCGATGGCGCGCGATCTGTCCGACCTCGGCATCCGGGTCAATTCGATCATGCCGGGGATTTTCGCGACTCCCTTGATGCTCGGCGCGCGCCCGCAAGTGCTCGACAGCCTCGCCGCCTCGGTGCCGTTCCCCAAACGGCTGGGGAGGCCCGAGGAGTTCGCCAGCCTGGTGCTCGAACTCGTCCGCAACGGCTATTTCAACGCCCAGACGATCCGCCTCGACGGCGCGATCCGGATGGCGCCGCGGTGACGTTGGCGACGTGACCACCCCGCCGCGGCTCGCGGATTTCGACGCGTCCGCCTTTCTGCGCGACACTTGGCAGCAGCACCCGCTGCTGATCCGCAACCCATGGGCCGAATGGGCCAATCCGCTGAGCCCCGACGAGCTTGCGGGTCTTGCTTGCGAGGACCACGTCGAATCGCGGCTGATCCGTCAATTGCCGGACGATTGGGAGCTCGAGGAAGGCCCGCTGTCCGAAGCGCGGTTCGCGCAGGGCGACAAGGCGCCGTGGACGCTGCTGGTTCAGGCGGTGGACCACCATGTGCCGCAAGTCGCTGCGTTGCTCGGCGCGTTCCGCTTCGTCCCCAACTGGCGGATCGAGGACGTGATGGTCAGCTACGCCACCGACGGCGGCGGGGTCGGCGCGCATTTCGACCAGTACGACGTGTTCTTGATTCAGGGGCTGGGGCGGCGGCGGTGGCAGATCGGCGGGCTGTGCGACGACCAGACCACGCTGCGCGCGCACGACGAATTGCGGCTGCTCGCCGACTTCGCGCCGACGCAGGAATGGGTGCTCGAGCCCGGCGACATGCTCTACCTGCCCCCGCGCATCGCCCACAACGGCGTCGCGGTCGGCGAGGACTGCATGACGTATTCGATCGGCTTCCGCGCCCCGTCGCGCGCCGAACTGATCGCAGGATGGAGCGGGCACCTGATCGAAAGCCTGAGCGACGACGACCGCTATGCCGACCCCGATCCCGGCGTGCCGGCGAATCTGGGCGAGATCGCGCCCGCCGCGCTCGATCGGCTTCGCGAGATGGTCGCCGCCGCGCTGGCGGATCGCGCGGCCTTCGCCCGCTGGTTCGGCGGCTTTACCAGCATCCCCAAATACCCTGAGATCGACTGGTCGCCCGAGGAGCCGATTGCAGCCGCAGAGCTGACCTATTTGCGCGCATCGGGCGGTGTCCTGACGCGCAACCCGGCAAGCCGCTTTGCCTTCGTGCGCGGCGCTGCGGGCGAAATCGTGCTGTTCGTCGATGGCGGCAGCCTCGACTGCGAAGGCCTGACCGCGGCGCTAGCCGAGCGGCTGTGCGCGTCCGCCGAGATCGCGGTGCGCGCCGAAGAACTGGCCGCCGATGCGGCTTTTGCGCTCGTCGGCGAATTGCTCAACCGCGGCGCATTGGCGATTTCGGACTAGACCGCCGTCCCGCGCCACGCGCCGGGGGCGATCCCCTCCAGCGACCACTCGCCGATGCTCCACCGCACCAGGCGCAGCGCGGGATGCCCGACTGCCGCGGTCATCCGGCGGACCTGACGGTTGCGGCCCTCGCGGATCGTAAGTTCGATCCAGCTGTCGGGCACGGTCTTGCGGAAGCGCACCGGCGGATCGCGCGGCCATAGCTGGGGGGCGGGAATGCGCGACGCCTCGGCCGCGCGGGTAGGCCCGTCGCTCAGCATCACGCCGTCGCGCAGCGCGGCGAGCGCCGCATCGTCCGGCTCGCCCTCGACCTGGACGAGATAGGTCTTGGGCAGCTTGAACCGCGGATCGGCGATCCGCGCCTGAAGCCGGCCGTCGTCGGTCAGCAGCAGCAGCCCCTCGCTGTCGCGGTCGAGCCGTCCCGCCGGGTAAACGCCGCTCGCCGCGATGAAATCGGATAGCGTCGCGCGCGCGTCCTCGCTGCCGCGGTCGGTGAACTGCGAAAGCACGCCGTAAGGCTTGTTGAACAGGATCAGCCGGGTCATCGCGCGTCCCCCTAGCAAGACCGGGGCATTGTGTGCCATGCCGGCGTCATATGGCGCTGGATTTCAAAGGGATGCGAGGCGAGTGAGCGAACGCGAGACCGTGCTGGTCGTCGAAGACGAGGCGCTGATCCGGATGCTGGTGGTCGATGTGCTCGAAGAATTGGGCTACGCGACAATCGAGGCTGCGGATGGGGCCGCGGCGGCCAAATTGCTGCAATCCGATGCGCGGATCGACTTGCTGATCTCGGACATCGGGCTCCCCGGCGGGATGGACGGCCACCAAGTCGCCGCCACCGGGCGCGAGGCGCGAGGCGCGCTCAAAGTCCTGTTCATCACCGGCCATGCGGGAAATGCGCTGCTCGGCGACGACCCGCTCGACGCCGCCACGCAAGTCATGACCAAACCCTTCGCGATCGACGATCTGGCAGCGAAAGTCGGCGAGATGCTCGCGTCGCGCTGACGGTTCAAGAGCATTGCCGGACGAGGCAGCGGTGCATAGGTTGGTCCTATGACCGCTCCCGGCGAAAATCCGCGTAAGCGCAGGTGTATTGCCCCGTCGGAACAGACGGGTGGCATCGGTTCGTCCTACGATCTCCGTAGCTGGGTGGACGACAATCGGGCGGCGATAGAAGCGTCGAACGCTTGGTTTGAAAAACACGGCCTGCCGCTCGCCAAGTATCGGCAGTTCTGAATGCTGCGCCAGTACGAACTCGTCGAGCGGGTGAAAGCCTACGATCCGGACGCCGACGAGGCGATGCTCAACCGCGCCTACGTCTATACCGTCCAGAAGCACGGCACCCAGAAGCGCGCCTCGGGCGATCCTTACTTCTCGCATCCGGTCGAAGTCGCCGGGCTGATGACCGAATTGAAGCTCGATCAGGAAACGATCGTCACCGCGCTGCTCCACGATACGGTCGAGGACACGCTCGCGACGATCGAGGAAGTCGAGAAGCTGTTCGGCCCCGAAGTCGCGCGGCTGGTCGACGGGGTCACCAAGCTCTCGAAGATCGAGGCGATGACCGAGAACGAGCGCGCGGCGGAGAACTTGCGCAAGTTCCTCCTCGCGATGAGCGAGGACTTGCGCGTGCTCTTGGTCAAGCTCGCCGACCGTCTGCACAACATGCGCACGCTCCATTTCATCCGCTCGGCCGAAAAGCGCCGCCGGATCGCCAAGGAGACGATGGATATCTACGCGCCTTTGGCGGAGCGCGTCGGCATGTACGAATACATGCGCGAGATGCAGCTACTCGCGTTCGAACAGCTCGAGCCCGAGGCTTACGCGACGATTACCGGGCGGCTCGCGCAAATCCGCAGTTCCGACGGCGGGCAAGTCGATGCGATCGCGCTGGCGATCAAGCAGGCGCTGGCCGAAAGCGGGCTCAAGGTCGAGGTTTCGGGGCGCGAGAAGCACCCGTTTTCGATCTGGATCAAAATGGCCGAGCGCCACGTCAGCTTCGAGCAGATCACCGACATCATGGCGTTCCGCGTGCTCGCCGAAAACGACGCCGACTGCTACAAGGCGCTGGGCGTGCTCCACACCACCTGGCAGATGATCCCCGGGCGCTTCAAGGACTACATCTCGACCCCCAAGGCCAACGGCTACCGCTCGCTTCACACCGCGCTGATCTACGAAAACTCGATGCGCGCGGAGGTGCAGATCCGCAGCCGCGAAATGCACCGCCTCAACGAATTCGGGCTCGCCGCGCACTGGGCCTACAAGCAGGGCGGTCGCCCCGACGGGCAAGTCGGGTGGCTGCGCGACCTGATCGAGATCGTCGACGCCAGCCACGACGCCGAGGAACTGCTCGAGCACACGCGCCTCGCGATCTACCAGGATCGGATATTCGCGTTCACTCCCAAGGGCGCGCTCCACCAGCTGCCCAAAGGCGCGACGCCCGTCGATTTTGCTTACGCGGTCCATTCGGACCTCGGCAGTTTCGCCGTGGGCGCCAAGATCAACGGGCGGCATGTGCCGCTGCGCACGCAACTTGCGAACGGCGATGTGGTCGAGATCATCAAGAGCCGCAGCGCCAGCCCGCAGCTCGCCTGGCTCGGCTTCGTCGTCACCGGCAAGGCCCGCGCCGCCATCCGCCGCGCCGTGCGCGCCAAGGAGCGCGGCGAGATCGTCACCATCGGCCGCAAGCTGTTCGACGAGATCGCCGGGCGGCTGCCCTCGCGGATCGGCAAGAAAGCGATCAAGGAGGCGGTCAAGCGGCTCGGGCTCGAAGACGAAGACACGCTGATGACCGCGATCGGCACCGCCAAGCTCGACGACCGGCAGGTCATGGAAGCGCTCGTCCCTGGCAGCGCGGCCGATCTGCCCGAGCCCGAGAAGTGGCCGCAGCAGGAACGCGCGATCTCGATCCGCGGGCTGACCTCGGGCAAGGCCTTCAACCTCGGCGAGTGCTGCCACCCGGTGCCCGGCGACCGCATCGTAGGCGTGCGCCACAAAGGCAAAGGCGTCGATGTCCACACCATCGATTGCCCGACGCTGGCGAGCGGGGTCGACGCCGACTGGCTCGATCTGAGCTGGGGCGAGCAGACCAGCGGCGCGATCGGGCGGATTCGCGCGATCCTCTACAACCGCCCCGGGACGCTCGCCGAAGCTTCGGGGATTTTCGCGGGCAACCGCGCCAACATCGTCCACCTCGAGATGACCAGCCGCGACGAAGTGTTCGGGACGTACGAGGTCGATCTCGAAGTCAGCGATCTGGCGCACCTGGCGCGGATCATCAGCGCGCTGCGCGCGAGCGACGCGGTCGCGCAGGCCGAGCGGATTTGAACGTGGCTGTCGTCGCGATCCACCACGTCCAGTTGGCGATGCCGCCCGGCGGCGAGGACGCCGCGCGAGCGTTCTACCGCGATCTGCTCGGCCTGCCCGAACGCGCCAAACCCGAAGCGCTGGCGGGGCGCGGCGGGTGCTGGTTCGAGAGCGCGGCGGTCAAGCTGCACCTCGGGGCCGAAGCGGAGTTCCGCGCCGCCAAGAAAGCGCACCCGGCGTTGGTCGTCGACGATCTGGAAGCGCTGGCAGCGCGGCTGGCGGCGGCGGGGTTCGCGGTCACCCCCGACGATCCGCTCGACGGGAGCCCGCGTGCCTACGTCGACGATCCGTTCGGCAACCGGATCGAGCTGATCGAGGCCGCCTGACCCGTTGAGTCCCAGCGAAGGCTGGGACCTCAGGCAGGATTGCGCTTCGCCGCCTGAGGTCCCCGCCTTCGCGGGGACTCACAACGCCACTTCGAACGCCACCTCATCCCCTTCGACAATCCCCTCCGCAACGCGGACTTCGCGTTTGACCGGGAGCAGCCAGCTGGCGTCGTTCCCGGGGAAGATCGAGGTCGTCCAGCGCGTCTCGCCGACGCGCGCCTGCGCGCGCAGCGCGCCCCACCCGCGCCGCCGCCCGTGCTCGAGCCGGCGCATCAGCGCGAGCGCGGAGATGCCCTCGGCAGCTTCGCCGGTGAACCGGAGAAAGTAGAGGTTGGCCCCGCTCGCGCTGACCCAGCGCCACAGCTTGGCGCGCTGGGTGAAAGTGTCGAGCGGATCGTCCTGAGCCTGTCGAAGGATCACTTGGCGCGGCGCACCGGCACCGGGATATTGCACACGTCCGCGCCGCCCGCGGGGCGGATGAAGAACGGATCGCGGCGGTTGGCGCGCGCGTCGGCGTAATGCGCGAAGCTGGCGCTTTCGGTCGAAAGGTACTCGTAAGCGGGCAGCCCCGCGACTTCGCCGCCCAAGCGGATCGAGACGATCGGCACCCGCTCGTCGCCTTGCTTGAGATCGTAGAACCCCAGCGCACCGTGGCCGCGCGGCAGGCTCGAGAGGTTCTCGATCCCCTCGATCACTCGTCCGACCAACGCGATATTGCGATCGAGATGGCGGGGCGCATGGCCGATCACCGTGTAAAGTTCGGCACCCGAACCGGTGTTGGGCGAGAGGTCGCGACCGACCCCAACCATGCCGTAGCAGTGGACGGGCCAAGATTTTGGGCCACTGCCAGCGATGGGCCACCCTTTCCAGACGCCGGTTTCCTTCTGATAAGCGTCAAACGTCGCCTCGAAACGCTGCTTCTCCTGTCGCGGACTGCAACCTTTGTCGGAGCCGTCACAAGTCAACATCTCCTCGACACCTTGGCTCAACCAGACAGTTTCTGCGTGACCCTTTAGATCGGTTTCGTATTCGCTCTCCGCCATCGTCGCCAAACCCGCCGGCAACGCGCGTGCCTTGGCTTTGTCGTCGCCCTCGGGATCGCCCCACTGCGCGACGTAGTTGTCCTGCACCCGCGTCACCGCCAGCCCGTCCCACCAGTGCGCGGCGGCGAGCTTGCGGATGTTGCCGATCCACCCTTGCGAGAACGGCGGCGCCATCAGCTGGATCACCACGCGGCGCGCGCGGCCTTTGGCGTCGGGGGCGAGGTCCATCACCAGCAGATCGGAGGCGGTGATCGCGGTCCAGTCACCCTTGGGGGCGGCGGCGACGATTTCGCCCGGACTGAGCGGCGAGGGCGCGACCTTGCCCGAAGCCACCGCGGCTGAGGCTTGAGCGTGGGCCGGCGCGCCGGTGAAAGGAAGAAGCGCGAGCGCGGCGGCGAGGGGGAGGAGTTTGGTCATGGGTGCGACACTGCCACAGGCGCGCGCCCACGCAACCCCATCCCGATTATCCCCCGTCATGCTGAACTTGGTTCGGCATCTATTTCGCTGCTTGCGCGGAGTTCGGTAGGGGTCGGAATTCGGTGGCATCGCTCGGAATCTGCGGGCTCCGTGAGTGCCGAGGAATGGGCCCTGAAACAAGTTCAGGGTGACGAAATTGGAATGGAAGAATCTAGCCCGCCCCATCCTCCAACGCATGCATGTCATCGTCGCTGAGCCCGAAATGGTGCCCGACTTCGTGGACCAGCACGTGTGCGACCAGGTGCTCGAGCGTCTCATTCCCCCGCTCAATCCATTCGTCGAGGATGGCGGCGCGAAACAGGCGGATGCGGTCGGGCATCGCGCCCGAGGCCTCGGCCGACTTGAGCCCCACGGGCAGCCCTTCGTAGAGCCCCGACAGCTCGAACGGGTCGGCGATGCCGAGTTCGCGCAGCGTCGCTTCGTCGGCGAATTCCTCGACCTGGAGCACTACGTCGCCAAGGTGCGCGCGGAACTGCGCGGGCAGCCGGGCCAGCGCCGCGCGGGCGAGCGCCTCGATCTCGGCGGCCGAAGGCGCCGCGCCGAACGTCCGGGTCATGCCGCGGCGGCGACGCGGAGCCGGTCGCTCAGGAAGCCCTCGATCCGCTCCGCGCGCCTATCCCAAGTCAGCAATCGCGCCGTGGCGGCCGCCGAAGCGCTCAGCCGCTCGGCCAGCGCGGGGTCGTTCAAAATGCGTCGCAGTGCATTCGCTGCAGCAGCCGGATCGCCGGGCGGAACCAGCAGCGCATTGTCCTCGTGGTGAAGCAGCTCGACGATATCGGGCGTCGAGGGCGCGAGGATCGGCCGCGCGGCGGCGAGATAAGCGAACAGCTTCAGCGGCAGCACGCAATCGCGGAATTGCTTGAGCGGCGCGCACGAAGGCGGCACCAGCAGCACGTCCGCCGCCGCCAGCCAGCAGCGTAGCGCCGCCGGTTCCTGCCACCCGACGATCGTCACATTGGGGTGACGCCGGGCCTGAGCCTCGATCGGTCCGTCCTCTTCGGACCCGACGAAGACGAACAGCGTGTCGGGCTCGAGATCGGCCAGCTTGAACAGCTGGTCGAGCCCCTTGCGCGCGTTTATCCGCCCCGCGTAGACCGCGATTCTGCGATCGGAGGGGAGGCCCAGTGCGATCCGCGCCTCCGCCTGAGTGGGCGCGCCGGTGGGCGCTGGATCGTAGCCGTTGTGCGCGACCAGCACGTTCTCCGCGTCGACTCCAGCCCGGCGATAGGCTTGCGCAGCGTGGTCCGAATGAAGGATCAGGCCCAGGCAATTGCGCGCCCGCGCGGTGCGCCGGACCGCGGACCGAAGCAGCGGCCAATCGTCGGGCCAGGGACGGTATTGATCGGTCACGAAGGGGATCGGCGCGCGCGCGCCGATGCCGATCATCACTGGGATTCGCGAATAGAGCACATCGGCAGCGGCCAGCGCGGGATCGCGAAAGACCTGACCGAGCCACATCAGCGTGCGCGGCAGCGCATCGCCCGCCCAGCAGCTGCGCCGCTGGACCAGCTTGAAATCGCCCTTGACGTCGAAATAATCGCGCAGGGCGGAGGGGGTCAGTGGCTTGTCGGCCCCGCCGCGCGGCATCAGCAGCGTGACATCGTGCCCGCGCCGGGCGAGCGCGGCGACCGTGCCCATGGTCTGTTGGCGGCAGGCTTTGCGGTCGGGCCGTGACCACAGCAGGGGATAGACGATCCGCACGCGGCGGCCCTTCGGCAAATTTCCGACGGTGGTCAATCGGCTGCTTGTCGCAAACTGTCGCGCGTCCCCAACAACGCGTCGTAGTGCGCCTCGAGCAGGCTCGACTGGCGCACCGCGTCGAAGCGCTCTCGCGCGAGTGCCCGCCCGGCGGCGCCCATTCGCGCGGCCAGCGCTGGGTCGGCGAGCAGCGCGGCGATCCTCTGTGCCAGCGCATCGACGGCGCCTTCGGGCACGAGAAAGCCGGTGATGCCGTCGCTGACAGCTTCGGGAATGCCGCTGTGGTGCGTGGCGACGACCGGGACGGCCGAGGCCATCGCCTCGACCACGGTCGTCGGCAGACCTTCCGCGTCGCCGCCGCGCGCGGTGACGCTGGGCGCGGCCAGCAGCGCCGCCGAGCGGACCCTCGCGGCGATCGTTTCGGGAGGCAGCAGCCCGAGAAACGCGACCGCTCCGCCCAGGCCGAGCTCGCCCGTCAGCCGTTCGAGCCCGCCGCGCAGCGGTCCGTCGCCGATGATGTCGAGCCGCGCCTCGGGTTGCGCGGCGTGAACGCGAGCGAACGCCCGCAGCAGCACCGCGGTGCCCTTTTTCTCGACCAGCCGGCCGACGTGCACGATGCTCGCGGGCTCGCGCGCTCCGGGATGGAAGCGGGCGAGATCGATGCCGAGATAGTGGGTCAGCGTTCGTTCGGGCGGGAAGCCCCGCTCCAGCGCTTGGCGGCGCAGCGCGTCGGACACCGCGAGAAACAGCGCGCCTTCGTCCATCAAGCGCCGCTGGAACAGCGCATAGCGCATCCAGCTCAGCCGGCCCGAGCCGAGCAGTGACGCGCGCGAGCGGGTGACGCCGTAGCCGTGAATCGTAGTCACGAGCGGAACCCCCAACGCGCGGGCGAGCGGCAGCGCGCGCAGCCCGTCGGGCACGAAATGCGCGTGAACCAGCGCGGGCGCGAACTCGCGTAGCCGGGCCGCGTCCGGCCGGATCAGGATGCGCGGCTCCAATTCGGGCGGGACGTGGCCTTTGCGCTCGCGCCCGACGATCAGGGGCTGGTAACGGGTCAAGCCCAGTGCGTGATTGCGCACGAAGGTTTCCGAAGCGTTGAAGATCGGCGCGCGGAACACCAGCACGACCGGGCGCGGGTCCGACCGGAACGGCTCGGGCAAAGTCGGCGACGGCATCGCGGGCGTTTGTCACCGCGAAACGCATTCGATACAAGGGCGCGAATGAGCGAGGCGCCAGATCCCGGCCGCACGATCGTGCGGGGCGCCCAAGCCAACGCCGTGGGGTTCGTCGCCCGCCTCGGCGGCCGCTTGCTCTTCGTGTTCATCGCCGCGCGGCTTTACGGCGCGCAGCTTTATGGCGCGTTCGTGCTGGCGGTCGCGATCGTCGAGCTCGCGGTGAGCGTGGGCAGCCTCGCGACCAAGCGCATCCTCTTTCCGCTGCTCGATCGTGAAGCGGACTTGCCGCACGGCGGTGCGCCCGGCCATTTGATCCTCGATGCCGCGCTGCTGGTAAGCGCCGCGTCGCTGGCGCTCGCCGCAGCGATGGCGGGTGGGGCGCTGGTGTTCGCGACGTCAGCCACGGCGATCGCGCTGGTCGCGATCGCGCCGATGATCGCGGGCCAGGCGCTGCTCGACTTGCTCCTCGCTGCAGTGCGCTGGCGGGGGAAAATCGGCTACGAGGTGATCGCGCGCTCGCTCGTCGAGCCGTGGGCGCTCGCGGGCGGGGCGAGCCTCGCTTTCGTGTTCGGCTGGGGCGCTTACGGGCTCGCTGCGGGCTATTGGTGCGGCACGCTCGCCGCGTTGGCATATGCGGCAGGCGGCGTCGCCAGGCTATTCCCCGGCATCCGCGTTTGGCGCTACCGGCCGCGCCCGGCGGCCCTTCGCGAGATACTGCGCGGAGCGGGCGCGAACAGCGCTAACGATTTTCTCAGCGCCTTGTACATGCGCGCCGACCTCTATCTGGTCGGCGTGCTGCTCGGCCCGAATGCGACCGGGGTCTACGGCATGGTCCGCCAGCTGATCACCCCGCTGCGCCAGACGCGCCAGAGCTTCGACGGCCTGCTCATCCCGGCGGTGAGCCGAACGATCGGCGAGAGCGGCGCGGCGGGCGCGGGAGCGGCGCTGGCTTCGGCGACGCGGCTGATATTCGCGATTCAGTTGCCGCTGCTGATCGCGCTGGTCGCGGTCGGGCGGCCGCTGCTGGCGTGGATCGGCCCCGGCTTCGAAGCCGGTTACTGGCCGCTGCTCATCCTGGGCGCCGCGGAGATACTGCAATCCGCGCTCGGCGTCGGCGATCTGATTTTCGTCTTCCTCGGGCCGCGGATCGGGCTTTACCTGACGCTGACGAGCGTCGCCGCGGGGATCAGCGCAGCGGTGCTGTTGATCCCGCCGCTGGGAATCACCGGGGCTGCGCTCGCCGCGCTGCTGTCGTGCGGCTTGCGCTCAGCGCTGCGCTTCGCGGTGCTGATCAAGCGCTTCGGCGTCCCGATCCCGCACGCTCACCTGGGAATTCCGTTGCTCGCTGCCGCGGCGGCGGCGGCGGCGCTGCGCGCGGGGGCCAGTCCCGCATTGGCGTTGGGGGCAAGCCTGGCGATTTACGCCGCCGTTCTCGCCGCGGGCCTCAAGCTGACCGGGCAGCGCCTTACCCTGACCGGCTTCGCCGCCGAGCGCCTCGCGCTTGCCACACCCCCGCCCCCCGGCTAGGCGCGCGCCTCAGGCAAATGCGGAGCGGTGGCCGTGTGGTCGGAGTCGGAGCGCAGCGGAGACGGCGCCGCAGGCGCCACCGCGCTCGCCTTGCGCCGTCAGGCGCACTCGGTTAGGCGCGGCGCCGCTGTCAGGCAAATGCGGAGCGGTGGCCGAGTGGTCGAAGGCGCTCGCCTGGAAAGTGAGTATACGCCAAAAGCGTATCGAGGGTTCGAATCCCTCCCGCTCCGCCAGCTAGTCTCGTTATCGCAGAGACGCACGTATGCCGTGCCCTGAAATCCCGGACTTGTGCGCCAATTTCGGGGTGCAACGGTACCCCAAAGAGCGGTGCGGCCCCATCAATTGGCCTCCAAATCCGGCGATTTCTCCGGCGACCCAGGCACCAGTACCGTTTGGCGCAGGTACGCTGCTAATCAGGGAAACGCACAAATTTAACTGCGAAATGCAGATCGGCGACGGAAATTTCCCGAGGCGTTGCGGGGGCTTGCGCGGCGCTTTCCCTGGAGCACAAAACAGGGAACGATCAGGAGCACAACAGGGAACAGGCGAGGCGGTAACAGCGTAAATTGCCAGAACTGCTTTCTCAAGAGAAGTAATCTTTGGTTGCACGGATTGATGAGTGGAAAATTGGAGTGAGAATTAGAGCCTGACGGCAAACGAAATCTTATGTCATTTATTTGTTGACCCGCTAATCGAGTTGGCGATAGAGAACCTCAAGAGTGCGCGTTCGCAAACGGGCCGCCACTCACAGAAGACGAGGCCTGGTTTCAAATTGGTCTTGTCTCGCGACGCTGCGGGACCTGAAGGAGGTCTTGCGTGTCGAAGAAGAAAACCCAAGTCATATCGAACCGGGCTGCGGCGCATGGCCAATGGGAATTGGCAGCGACCCATGCCCTGCAATCGGCCGCGCGCCGCACCCGTAGCCACCCGGGATGGAAACGCGAAAAGCTCGAGGCGAGCATTCGCGAGTTTGGCATTCTCGATCCTCTGACCGTCAGCGGTGAGAACGTCATCGTCGATGGCCATCTGCGCCACGAGATTGCGCTTGCGCTCGGGTTCAGGTCGCTCCCGGTCATCCGCATTGAGCACTTGAACGATGCCGAGCTGCGCGCGCACGCAATCGCGGCGAACAAGCTGCCCGCGGTTGCAAACTATGATCTGGGTGCGCTGCGCATCGAGCTCGAAGAGATCAAGGCCGAGCTGCCGAGACTGGATCTCACGCAAACCGGGTTCACCATCGGTGAGATCGACCGGATCTCGGGCCATCACCTCGCCGGCCTCTATGACGATCTCGACCAGCCCGATGAGCCACTGCCAACCGCCGCTGCCACTGCCAAGCAGGGCGACATTTATGCCGGCACTGTCAGACCAAATGCACCGCGCGTTAGGAGCAGTGACCTAGGGCGGGGCGCATGCCCCGAAAACGCCAGCCGCCCGGCCCTTTCCGCTACTTCAACTCGTCGCCTGACGTCATCCGCCTCGTCGTGATGATGTATGTGAAGTACCCGCTCAGTCTGAGGAACGTCGAGGATTTACTCTTCGAGCGCGGGATCGACATCTGCCACGAAACAGTGCGCATGTGGTGGAACCGGTTCGGCCCTCTGTTCGCTGCGGATATTCGCCGCCAGCGGGTCAACCGGATGCGCGGCTTCCGGCATTGGCGGTGGCACCTCGACGAGATGTACGTGAAGCTGAACGGCGAGATGGTCTACCTGTGGCGCGCGGTCGACCAGGAAGGCGAGATCCTCGAGAGCTTCGTGACGAAGAAGCGGGACAAGGATGCCGCGCTCAGCTTCATGAAACGCACGCTAAAGCGCAACGGATCGCCCAAGGCGATCACCACCGACGGCCTGCGATCGTACGGCGCCGCGATGACCGAGCTAGGCAACACCGAGAAGCGCGAGGTCGGACGCTGGGCCAACAACCGGGTGGAGAACAGCCATCTGCCGTTCCGGCGACGCGAGCGGGCGATGCTGCGGTTCCGACAAATGAAGTCGCTGCAAAAGTTCGCCTCGGTCCATGCCAACGTCCACAATCACTTCAACCAGGAGCGCCACCTCGTCGATAGACAGACCTACAAGGAACGCCGCTCCGCCGCACTGGCCGAGTGGCAATCGGTCATGAGCTGAGAGTCTGCACCCTATGCCCGAGCTCCATCGTGTGGAGACGAGTTCGCATTAGACTGACAGCACCCTCGGTATGGATCTGCTCGCGCAACGATGCGATCGGCAACATCGCGGTGATCGCCGCCTCGCTTGGCGTGTTCGGCACGAAGACGATGTGGCCCGATCTTGCGGTTGCTGCGATCATAGCGGCGCTCGGGCTGTGGGGCGGGGCGCAGATCATCCGTCAGGCTTGGCATGAGCTTAACCGCACGGGACAATCCGCATTGCCTGCGCGCCGCCGCTCGCAAATGTCACCGAATGGCTGAACGGAACGAGGGAAGTCCGATGGCACACGATCACGCCGATGAAGATCGCGCGCAGCACGATCATGGCGAGCGTGACCATGCGGAGAGTGCCCCCGGTGGGCATGGCCACAGCCACGCGCCCGCCGATTTCGGGCGAGCTTTCGCGATCGGCACCGCGCTCAACCTTGCATTCGTCGGGATTGAGGCTGGCTATGGGTTCATCGCAGGGTCAATGGCGCTGCTCGCTGACGCCGGCCACAATCTTGGCGATGTGCTCGGGCTGCTCATTGCGTGGGGGGCAGCGAGGCTGGCCAAGCGCAAGCCGAGTGGCCGCTACACCTATGGCCTCAGAAGTTCGTCGATTCTGGCCGCACTGCTCAATGCCCTGCTGCTTCTGGTGGCAATCAGCGTGATCGCGATCGAAGCCATCCGCCGCTTCTCCCATCCCAGCCCTGTCGCCGGCACGACGGTCATGATCGTCGCCGGGATTGGCATCTTCGTGAACACCGTAACGGCCCTGCTGTTCATGCGCGGCCGCAAGGGCGATCTCAACATTCGCGGCGCTTTCCTGCATATGGCGGCCGATGCTGCCGTCTCGGCGGGGGTGGTGCTCGCGGGGTTGGCCATCGTCCTGACCGGACGAGCCTGGATCGATCCTGTCACCAGCCTGGTGATCGTCGCGGTGGTGGCGGTAAGCACCTGGGGATTGCTGCGAGATTCGGTCAACATGAGCCTGCAGGCGGCCCCGTCCGGCGTTGATCCCAAGCGTATTCGCATGTTTCTTCGCAAGCAGCGGGGGGTGAAGGAGGTCCATGATTTGCATGTCTGGCCGATGAGCACGACCGAGACGGCATTGACGGTGCATCTTCTGGTGCCCGATGGATATCCGGGGGATGCTTTTGCAGTGGCACTAGCTGCTCAGCTTAAAGACCGGTTTGGCATCGATCACACGACGATCCAGATCGAGACTGATCCCGCGGTAACGTGCGCGCTGGAATCCGCTCAGACCGCCTGATATTTGGGAAGCGAAGCCGTGCAGGCCCTGACGTTCACGCTCATTCCCCTCGCCGCCGTGCTTATCGGCTCGATCATCGCGGTCACACGGCGCCCGCGCGACGCCATCGTCAGCGCGACCCAGCATCTCGCGGCGGGTGTCGTATTCGGCGCAGCGGCGACCGAGATTCTTCCACAGGTGATGCACCAGGGATCGCCGCTTGCGACGTTTCTGGGCGGATCGCTCGGCGTCGCATTGATGCTGTCGCTCAAGGCATTTGAAGCCCGCGCAACGGGGCCGATTGCGATGCTGGGTGCCGTAGCGGTTGATATTCTGATCGATGGCCTGGTCCTGGGCCTCGCCTTCATCGCGGGGGCCAGGGCGGGACTGTTGCTGACCATTGCCCTTACATTGGAGGTGCTCTTTCTCGGGCTGACCGTCACCGCAGAGCTGGGCGAGACCGTGAAGTCGAAGGCGAAAATCGTCGCGATCACCACCGGCATCGCGCTACTGCTTCCTGTGGGCCTCGCTCTGGCAACGCCGATCGCACTCTTTCCGCGGGTCGTTGTGTCCGGGTTTCTGAGTTTCGGCCTAATGGCTTTGCTCTATCTTGTGACGGAGGAACTGCTCGTGGAAGCGCACGAAAAGCCCGATACCCCGCTGAGCAGCGCTATGTTCTTCGTCGGTTTTCTCGGCCTGATGTTGGCTGAGGAAATGATGGGATAGCGCGTTCTATGCCACAATGGGTCAATCTGGCCGCAATCGCCCAACTGCAGCGCGGGCGGATAAGCGTCGGACATCCCGCACCTAGTTGTTAGCGGCCAATTGTAGCAACTCCTCACATCCGTTTTATAGGGCCGTCCCATGAAACCTGTCATCTACCACAATCCGGCTTGTGGCACGTCGCGTAACACCCTGGCGCTGATCCGCAATGCGGGCGTCGAACCCCAGGTGATCGAGTATCTCAAGAAGCCGCCGAGCCGCGAGAAGCTTAGTCAGTTGATCGAGCAAATGGGCATTGCCGTGCGCTCCGTCCTTCGGGAAAAGGGCACGCCCTATGCCGAACTTGGCCTTGCCGATCCCCGGCTTTCGGATGACGCGCTGCTCGATGCGATGATTGAACACCCGATCTTGATCAATCGGCCGATAGTCGTGACCGAAAAGGGGGTGCGCTTGTGCCGTCCGTCTGAGGAGGTTCTGGACCTGCTTCCGCCGCAGCAACGCGAGTTTCGCAAGGAAGACGGCGAACTTGTCATCGACGCAGATGGGCGGCGGGTCGGTTGACATACACTCAGCCGCAGCGCGTCGCGTCCGAGTTTCTGGGAACCGCCTTGCTCGTCGCAACGGTGGTCGGTTCTGGCATCATGGCCGAAACTCTATCGGGCGGAAACGTGGCGGTCGCGTTGCTCGCCAACACCATCGCAACGGGTGCGATACTCTATGTCCTGATTACGGCACTCGGTCCGGTATCGGGAGCGCATTTCAATCCGGTCGTCAGCGCGGTCTTCGCTCTGCGCGGTGAAATCGGTTGGCCAACCCTTTTCGCCTTCGCATCGGCGCAAATCGTCGGCGGCGTCGGCGGCGCTCTCCTGGCGCACGCGATGTTCGGGCAGCCGATTCTGCAACTATCGGAGCACGTGCGAACCGGGCCTTCGCAGTGGCTATCGGAATCGGTCGCGACTTTCGCGCTTGTCCTGACGATACTGGGGACATTGCGCAGTCGGCCCGACGCCGTTCCGGTGTCGGTGGCGCTCGTGATCGTCGCTGCCTACTGGTTCACGGCTTCTACGTCGTTCGCCAATCCCGCCGTCACGATTGCCCGGTCGCTGAGCAACACGTTCGCCGGTATCGCCCCCCGGGACGCGCCGGCTTTCATCGGAGCTCAGATAGCAGGTGCCATGATCTCGTGGTTCGTCGCTGAGCGAGTGTTTGGTTGGAAAGCAACGACCACGGAGCAACCGTCGCTCTCGGGTCGTTTGGCGGATTGAACGTCCGCAATGGGTCGAGAACCGCCGTTCCACGCACGACAATGGATGGCAGATGGTCGATATGTTTTGCCCAAACCGATCGGGCGGCAATCGGCCCAACTGCGGTCAGCAAAAATCGGTATGGTGGACCAGGCATTGGCCCAAACGACGGACCTTCCCTGAGTGTGAAAAGCGGTACAATGAGGATGAGGGCCAGGATCCTCGACCCCGTATAATGCCTCGGTCTCGCCACTGTAATGAGGGTAGAATATGCGTCAGGTAATCACACTGTTCGGGCTATCGATCACTGCTCTCCTACTGACGACGTCCGTCCAGGCGCATGGCCCGGGTAACGTCCAGGCAACCCAAGCGTCCATGCCGGCCACCGTTCGTCAGGCGGCTGCGGTCGTGGAGGCGTTCCACGGATCTCTGAGGAGCGGGGACCTCGACGCAGCTTCGGCTCTCCTGGCCGCCAACGCGCTGATATACGAGAGCGGAGAGGTTGAGCGCAGCAAGGCGGAATACACGCAGCACCACCTTCCAGCCGATGTTGAGTTTTCCAGGGCCACGGTCCGCACGGTGACATCACAATCAGGCGACGCGAACGGCGACTGGGCCTGGATCGCGACCGAATCACGCACGACCGGCAGCTACAAAGGCCGGACGATCGACAGCCCGTCAACCGAAACGATGGTGCTTCGCCGCGTCGGCAAAATCTGGAAGATCGTCCATATTCACTGGTCATCAGGAAGATAACGCTTCGGCCCCCGCAACCGGGGATCGCTCGTCAGGCGCTCTGGCAGCCACCGGCGTGGTTTTCACAGCTTCGTCGCATTTAGCCTGAGCGCATTGGTCACCACCGTGAAGCTCGACAGCGCCATGGCGGCGCCCGCGATCATTGGCGACAGGAGGATGCCGGCGACCGGGTAAAGCACCCCGGCCGCCACCGGCACACCGATGCCGTTGAAAAGGAACGAGAAGAACAGGTTCTGGCGGATGTTGCGCATCGTCGCCTTCGCTAGCCGGCGCGCGCGGACCATCGCCGTCAGATCGCCCTTCGTCAGCGTCATGCCAGCGCTCTCGATCGCCACGTCAGTGCCGGTTCCCATTGCGACGCCGACATCCGCCGCGGCGAGCGCCGGCGCGTCGTTGATGCCGTCGCCGGCCATAGCCACCTTCGCGCCCCTCGCCTTCAGTTCGCGCACGATCCGGGCCTTGTCCTCGGGCTTGAGGCCGGCGTGGACCTCGTCGATCCCGCCGATCGCCTTGGCGACGGCATCCGCCGTCGCTTGCGCATCGCCCGTGAGCATGACGATCCGCAGCCCTTCCTCGCGCAACGCGGCAAGGGCACCCCGCGCCGATGCCTTGATCGGATCGGCGACGGAGAGCAGGCCCGCCAGCCGGCCGTCGATCGCGACGAACATGACCCCGGCGCCCTGTGCGCGGTGGCGATCCGCCGCTTCGTTCAGCTCCGACACGTTAGCGCCGACGCGCTCCATCTGCGCCGCGTTGCCCACCGCCACCTCGCGGCCATTAACGCGGCCACCGACGCCGAGGCCAGTCTGGGAGTCGAAACCGTCGACCTCCATCACCTCCAGTCCGTCATCGCTGGCGCCGGTGACGATCGCATGGGCGAGGGGGTGTTCCGATCGAGCCTCTACCGCCGCCGCAGCTCCAAGAACGGCTCTTCGTTCGAAACCTTCGGCAGTCTCGACCGCGACCAGCGCCGGGCGGCCCTCGGTCAGTGTCCCTGTTTTGTCGATCACCAGCGTATCGACCGTGTCCATCAATTGCAGCGCCTCGGCGTTCCTGATCAGCACGCCTGCGTGGGCGCCGCGACCGGTGCCGACCATGATCGACATCGGCGTTGCCAGCCCAAGGGCACACGGGCAGGCGATGATCAGGACCGCGATCGCGTTGAGCAGCGCGTGGCCGAACCGGGGTTCGGGACCGACGATGTTCCAGACTGCGAACGTCACGACCGCGATCGCCACGACCAGCGGGACGAACCAGCCCGACACCCTGTCAGCCACCGCCTGGATCGGCGCGCGGCTGCGCTGCGCTTCGGCCACCATCTTGACTATGCGCGCCAGAACCGTGTTCGAGCCGACGGCGTGCGCTTCCATGATGAGGCTGCCGGTGCCGTTGACGGTGCCGCCAGTGACGCTCGCGCCGATTTCCTTCAGCACCGGGATCGGCTCGCCAGTCAGCATGGACTCGTCGACGGAGGACTGGCCGTCGACGACAACGCCATCGACCGGGACCGCCTCGCCGGGACGAATCCGAAGGCGGTCGCCCTGGGCAACATCGGCGAGGTCGATCTCCGACTCAGTGCCGTCGGCGCCAACCCGGCGCGCGGTCTTGGGCGCGAGATTCAGAAGCGCGCGGATTGCGCGGCCGGTCGCTGCGCGGGCACGGAGCTCGAGCACCTGACCGAGCAGCACCAGCGTGACCACCACCCCGGCCGCTTCGTAATAGACGGGCACCATGCCGTGCATGCGGAACGACGGGGGAAACAGCCACGGCGCGACCGTAGCAACGACGCTGTAAGCGAACGCTGCCCCGACGCCGATCGACACCAGTGTGAACATGTTGAGGTGGCGCGTGACGATCGAGGTCCACCCGCGTTGGAAGAACGGCCATCCGGCCCACAGCACGATCGGCGCGGTGAGTACGAGCTGCACCCACGGATTGAACGCGGGCGGGACGAACTGAACGCCCAGCAGTTCGGCGACCATGGTGATCGCGAGCAGCGGCACTGTCAGCGCACCCGCGACCCAGGTCCGGCGCGTGAAATCGACAAGCTCGGGGTTGGGGGCATCGTCGAGTGATGGCTCCTCAGGTTCGAGTGCCATCCCGCAGATCGGACACGTCCCCGGACCCTCGCGGCGGATTTCGGGATGCATCGGGCAGGTCCAGATCGCGCCGGGCGTCGCCGCGGGCTCGGCGCGGGGTTGGCCGCTCAGATAGCGATCAGGATCAGCCACGAATTTGGTCCGGCATCCGCCCGAGCAGAAATGATATTCTCGCCCTTCGTGCGCCGCGTGATGCGGCGTGCTCGTCGGATCGACGTCCATGCCGCATACGGGATCCTTGACGGTCGTGCGGGCTGCCCCTTCACCGGACGCCGAAGCGGGCGAGCAGCAACCGCCCGCCGTGTGGTCTTGACCGTGAGCGCCTGCCTGATTCGTCATGTCGATCCTCCAGAGCACACGGATACGATGGATACGCGCATTGCCGAGGCAGCCCTCCTCCGCAAGGTGCAGCGCCGCCTTTGCGTCATCGCGCCAGGCGGATACTATCGCTGAGGGCCGAAGCCTGCGCGCGCGTATGGTCTTGGGACGGAAGTGGAGACGAAGATGACGACCGATATCGATGCCGGGCTGCATCGCCTGGCCTCAGCGAACCATCCGGGCCTCATAGCGCTTGAGGACGCGGTGATGGCGCGGGTGCGCGAACGCCGCCGTTCGGAGATGGCGTTCGGCACGCCGCTTGTCGCGCTGGCCGCGCTTGGCGCAATCGCGCTTGGCACAACGGCTGGAGCGGTTTCGGCTGCGCCCGCCGCATCGCTTTCGCCGTTCGGGCCGTCGTCGCCGCTCGCGCCGTCGACGCTTCTCGCCGCCGATCGTTGATGCGCGAGCGCCGCACCCTCGTCGTCGCGCTCATCGCATTCGTCGCCGCGATCGTCGGGGTCGGGATCGGTCGGTTGATCATCCCGCCGCACCAGCCGGAGCGCTCGGAGCTTCACGAACTGCTTCACCACGACCTGAATCTGGACGCCAACCAGCAATCGCGTCTGGAGATCGTCGAGCAACGCTTCGCCGTGCGGCGACAGGCGGTGGAGCTGGAGCTGCGGGCCGACAATGCACGCCTGGCCGACGCGATCGAGGCCGAACACGGTAACGGCCCCCGCGTCGCCGCGGCCGTCGACGCTTCGCACCGGGCGATGGGCGAACTCCAGAAGGAAACGCTCGCGCATATTTTCGCAATGCGGGAGGTGTTGCGGCCCGAGCAGACCGCCGCATTCGACCGCGCGGTCGTGAAGGCGCTGACGACCGACGCCCGTTGAGGCCGGCAGGGTGACACTCGACTATTCGACGCTTTCGGACGGCGATCTCGCTTCACTTAGCCTCGTCGGGCGCGAAGCCGCCTTTGCCGAACTTGTACGTCGGCACCGGAGTACGTTGTACCGGCTCGCGCTGGGCAACACTGGCGATCCCGAGGAGGCGCTCGACATCGTCCAGGAAACCTTCGTTGCCGCGCACCTCGCGCTCAAGCGCTACGATCCAACCCGGCCGATGCGCGCCTGGCTTGCGGCAATCGCGATCAACAAGTGCCGTGACTGGGGCCGTCGCCGGAGCGTCCGGCGACTGTTTTCCTTCGCTCAACCAATCGATGCCTCCGTCGAAAACGTTCCAGACGGCCGGCCCGGTCACGACGTCGAGGCGGCCGATCGGCAGGAACTCGGCCGCCTGCGCCGCGCGATCGCCGAGCTCCCGGCGACGCTGCGTGAGCCGCTCGTGCTGCACACGATCGAAGGCATGAGCCAGGCGGAAACGGCATCGGTGCTCGCGATCACAGAGAAGGCGGTCGAAACGCGGCTGCGGCGAGCACGCATCAAGCTCGAGGCGATGCTCGGCAACCGAAGCTGAAGAAGCCGCACCCCTTTCGTGAGGGGTGATAAGTTTGCGCGCGTATCCAGCGGCAAGCTCCTTTTGCGTAGGCCGAACAGGAACAGCATGAACCACGTGATCGATCGCCGCCAGCTGCTGCGCGGCGCAAGCGCTGCCGGCGGCGCGCTCGCGCTTGCCGCGTGGATGCCGGCGTGGGCGCGCTCGGTTTCGCCGGGGCTGACCACGCCGCTTCCGACCGTCTCGGGCGCCGACATCACGCTGAGGATCGCGCGCCAGACGATGATGATCGACGGACGCGCGTCGAAGGCCATCGGCATCAACGGAACCGTCCCCGCGCCGCTCATCCGCTTGCGCGAGGGGCAGAACGTGCGGCTGAACGTCATCAACGATCTTGACGAGGACAGCTCGATCCACTGGCACGGGCTGCTCGTCCCGCCGCAGTTCGACGGCGTGCCGGGCATTTCATTTCCGGGGATCAGGCCGCGGTCGAGCTACCTTTACGAGTTTCCGATCAAGCAATCGGGCACTTACTGGTATCACAGCCACTCAGGCATGCAGGAGCAACTTGGTCATTACGGTCCGATCGTCATCGATCCCGCCGGGGCCGATCCGATCGGGTTCGACCGCGAGCATGTGATCGTGCTCTCCGACCACAGCCAGATGTCGCCCGAGGCGATCTTCCGCCGGATGAAGGTCGATCCGGGCGGGTTGAACTTCCAGAAGCAGACGCTCGCCGGCCTCCTCGCCGGCCGCGACCAGACCGCCAAAGATCGCCGGATGTGGGGCAAGATGCGGATGGACCCGACAGACATCTCGGACACGACGGGCGCCGCCTACACCTATCTCGTCAACGGG
>JBBRER010000019.1:0-24346 GCA_038202745.1 Sphingomonadales bacterium | reverse complement strand
ATAAAGGAATACCATGACTTACTTTTCCGATCTTGGCCTGGCCGAGCCCCTGCTGCGCGCGCTCGAAACCAAGGGCTATGCCGATCCGACGCCGATCCAGCGCCAGTCGATCCCACCGCTGCTTGAAGGCCGCGACCTGCTCGGCATCGCGCAGACAGGCACTGGCAAGACCGCGGCGTTCGCGCTGCCCTCGCTGCACCGCCTCGCCGCCGATCCCAAGGGTCGCACCCCGGCTTCGTGCCGGATGCTCGTGCTTTCACCGACGCGCGAGCTCGCGGCGCAGATCGCCGACAACATGCGCGGCTACGCTAAGTTTCTCAACCTGTCGGTCCAGTGCGTGTTCGGCGGGCTGCCCGTGGGCAAGCAGGCGCGCGCGCTGGTTCCGGGCTGCGACGTCCTCGTCGCCACCCCGGGCCGGCTGCTCGACCTGATCGACCAACGCGCGCTGACGCTGCGCAATGTCGAGATTTTCGTGCTCGACGAAGCCGATCAGATGATGGACCTCGGCTTCATCCACGCGCTTCGGCGGGTGTCGAAGATGCTCCCCGAGCAGCGCCAGAGCCTGTTCTTTTCGGCAACGATGCCGCGCGCGATCGCCGAACTCGGCGCGCAGTTCATCCGCAACCCGGTGCGCGTCGAAGTCACGCCGCAGGCGACCACGGTCGAGCGGGTCGAGCAGCGCGCGATCTTCGTCAACCAGGGCGAAAAGCAGGCGCTGCTGACGATCCGCCTGCGTGAACTCGCCGCTTCGGGCGAGCTCGACCGCGCGCTGGTGTTCATGCGCACCAAGCACGGCGCCGACCGGGTGGTGAAGAACCTGATCGCCGCGCGGATCGATGCCGCCGCGATTCACGGCAACAAGAGCCAGCCGCAGCGCACCCACGCGCTCGGCCAGTTCCGCTCGGGCGCGATGAAAGTGCTCGTCGCGACCGACATCGCCGCGCGCGGGATCGACGTTACGGGCGTCAGCCACGTCTTCAACTTCGAGCTGCCCAATGTCGCCGAGCAATACGTCCACCGGATCGGCCGCACCGCGCGCGCGGGCGCCGACGGCGTTGCCGAGAGCTTCGTCGCCCCCGACGAGAAAGGCTATCTGCGCGACATCGAGCGGCTGACCGGGATCAAGCTGGGCAACCAGCCGCTCCCCGAAGGGTTCGCCGCCGAAGCCGCCAAGTTGCCCAAGCCCGCGCGGACCGAATTCGTCCGCGACGATGGACCGCGCCGCACCGACGGCCGCCGCGATCAGGCCCGGCGCGAGGATCCTACACGCCGCCGTCCGCAAGGCCCGCGCGCGCCGCGCTCGGACATGTCGGCGGTGCGCCCGCTCGGCGTAGCCGCGCACAAGCCGGCGCACGCGCAAAGTGCAGGGCAGGGCGAACGGCGCGGGGGCTACCAGGGCCAGTCGCACGATGGCCGCTCGCATGACTCGCGTCCGCACGATTCCCGTCCGCACGAAGGGCGTCCGCAAGAGGCCAAGCCTTACGCCGCGAAGCCCTATGGGGCCAAGCCGTATGCGGGCAAGTCCAACACCGGCAAGCCCGCTGGGGGCAAGCCTTGGGGCGCGAAGCCGCAGGGTGCAAAGCCCTACGCGGGCAAGCCTTTCGCGGGCAAGCCTTACGCTGCCAAACCTCAGGGCGGGAACGCGGGCGGCGGCGGCAACCGGCGCTTCGCCAAACCGGGCACCGCCCAGAGCTGACGCCTACTTGCGCTTGCCTTTGCGCGGCGGAGCCTTGGCGGGCTTCGCCGCGGGGGCGGGCGGCGGCGGATTGCGCAGCGCGACGAAGCTCGGCAGGTCGTCGACCAGTCCCGTCACGCCGTCGAGCTGCGCGCCCATCGCGGTGTCGAGCCGCGCGATCCGGTCCTCGGGCCGCGGGTGGGTGCGGTAGATCAGCGTCGTGCGCTCGTCTTGCGGGATCGCGGCGAGCGTCTGCAGCGCACCGACGAAGCCGTAAGGCGAATAGCCGCTGCGCGCCGCGATCACCACCGCCATGCGGTCGGCCTCGTACTCGTCGTCCTTGTCGAGCCCGCGTATGAACAGCTCCTTGCCGCTGTTGATCAGCGCCGAGGTCATAGTTCCGACCACGCCGCCCGGTCCGGACGGACCGTACTGCGACAGATTGGTGATCGCCGCCGCGCCCATTTGCTTGCGCAGAGCTTTGAGATGGTGCTTGGCGACAACATGCGCGATTTCGTGGCTGAGAACGCCCGCCAGTTCGCTCTCGCTGCGCATCCGCTCGAACAAGCCGCTATTGATCAAAACGATCCCGCCAGGGGTTGAAAACGCGTTGAAATCAGCGCTCTGCACGATCGCGAAGCGCCACGGCAGATTGGGGCGCTCGCTATGCTGGGCGAGCCACATCCCGAGCCGCGAGACGTAACGCTGCTTGGCCGGATCGGCGACCAATGGCGCCGCGCCGAGGAGTATGGCGGCGAGGTTGCGCCCGAGTTCGATCTCTTTGGGCTCGGGGAAACTTTGCAGCGCGTCGCCGACGGTTTTAGCGGTCTTGACCTTGCCGGCGATGTTGCCCGGCAGGCCGAATTGCGCGTGCGCCGGAGACGCCGCCAGCGCCGCGCTCAGCATGATCGCGATCGCCCGCCTCACTTGCCCTTGCCCTTCTTGAAATATGGCAGCGTGGTTTCGTGAAGCCCGCTCCGCACCGCATTGGCGCGCGCGTCGCCGGGGTTGGCGGCGAGCGTGTCGAGCTGCGCGAGCTGCGCCAGATTGGGCGTCGCATTGCGGATGTCGGCGTCGCCCATTCCCTTGACCCCGGTGGTCACGGTTTGGCCCGAGCTCCCGGTGTGAAACAGCGCCGCGGCAGAGGACAACCCACCACCGCCGCCGGCGTGCGGTTGCGCGCCTTCGAGCCGCAAGTTGAGCACGCGAACCCAGCCCCTCGCGCCGCCGGCCTCGACTTGCGCCCATGCGCCTTGGCGGGCGAGCACCGTTACCGGGGCGTTCGCGGCAATCGTTTGGACGGTCGTCGCGTCGACGAACGGGCGGTCCTTGAGTTCGGAAGCGCGGACGATCTCCGCTTTCTCCGCGGCGAGCGCAGGCGCGGCCGAGAGCGCGGCGATCAAGGCAACGACGGCGAGTGCGCGCATGAGCCTCCCCCTGGGCGCTAAGCTTCGGGTGTAGCACCATCGGCAAGCGGTTCAAACACTTGCACGGGCACCTCGCGCCCTTTGACCCGGTGCTCGCCGCAATCGCGCCATTGGAGCGGTGCGGTGACTGCGGCGCGGGCCGCTTCGGAGACGAGAATTCGCGCGACGCCCTTGGTCAGCCCCTCGATCCGGCTGGCGAGGTTCACCGTGTCGCCGATCGCGGTGTAGTCGAGCCGGTCGGCCGAGCCGATGAAGCCGACCACCGCGCGCCCGGTGTGGATGCCGATGCCGATCTCGAGAGCCGCCCCCATCGCGCCCAATTCGCCGCGCAGCGCGTCGAGCGCGCGCGACATGTCGAGCGCCGCGGCGACCGCGCGGTTGGCATGATCGGCGTGTGCGGTCGGTGCGCCCCAGAACGCCATGATCCCGTCGCCCATGAACTTGTCGAGCGTGCCGCCGTGGCGGAAGATCATCTCGACCTGGCGCGCGAAGTAGCTGTTGAGCAGCGCGACCACGTCTTGCGGCGCCGCGGTTTCGGACAGCGCGGTAAAGCCGCGAATGTCGGAGAACAGGACGCTGATCTCGCGCGATTCGGCGGGCGCGGGGTAGGCGATGTCGCCCTCGTCGATCAGGCCGGAAACCACCGTCGGATCGAGGAACCGCTTGAACATCGTCGACGTCCGCAGACGCGCCGCGCGCTCCTCGAAATAGGCCAGCCCCGTGCAGGCAAGGTAGAATGCCCAGGCGTAAGCGAGGGGGGCGAACAGCGGCCAGAAGCGTCCCGTCGCCATTCCGCCCCAGGCAATCGCCGCGACCACGACGCTTGCGCCGCCGAGCGCTAACCCCGCGCGCGTCGCGCTGACCCCGCGCGCGAATACAAGCGCAATCCCGGCGATAAACACCAGCGCCAGCGGCAACCCGATCCGCCGCGGAGCCTCGCGCAGCCAGTCGCCGCGATCGAGATTATCGATTGCTGTGGTCAGGATCTCGACGCCGGGATACGTGCTGGCGAGTGGCGTCAGGCGCAAATCCTGCAGCCCGGGCGCCGAAGTTCCCACCACCACGATCTTGCCCGTCAACTCGTCGGCCAAACGCTGCGGATGTTCGCGCAGCGAATCGAAATAGAGATCGGCGTACGAGACGTGCTTCCAGCCCTTGCGCCAGTGGAGCATGATCCGCTGGCCCGGCGGCGGCAGCCTGCCAAGCGACCTTTCGATCCGTGCGGGAAGCGATGGGAAACGCCACCCGTCGCGGTCGCGGTAGAGATCGTAATGCCGCCCGACGCGGTCGCTGTCGGCGGTGAAGTTGATAAGCCCGCCGCGCATCGCTTCGGGGTGCGCGAGCATGATCAGCGGCAGCATCACCGGCACGCGGACATCGCGCGACGGGCTGGTCAAAGGCCGGGCGCCGACCGCGGCGGGAACGCGCAGCATCGGCGCGCCATCGCCGTCGGCGTTGAGCGTCATCGCCAGCCACACTTCGGGATGCGCGGCGACCGCATCGGCGAGCGCGGCGTCTTCGGCCGGGCGGTAGCTGTCGAGCTCATTGAACAGCACGTCGAACGCTATCGCGCGCGGGTGCTGGCGGGAGATCGCCTCGATCAGCTGGGCGTGGACCGAGCGCGGCCACGGCCAGCTTCCCGCCTCGTCGTTCATCGCCTCCAGTGAGCGCTGGTCGATATCGACCACAACCACGCGGTCGGAGACGGGGCGGCGCGCGGCGTCGAGCACCAGCAGCGTATCGCCGCCGCGCTGATCGACGATCCGGGTGAGCCCGAGCGCACCCCAGTCGAGCACGGCGAGCGCCGCGAACAGCAGCGCCAGCGCCGCCCAGCGGCTGCGCTTGAGCAGCGCGCGCATCGGGTTGCCGCTAGCCGAGGTTGGCGTTGACCATGCAATAAGCCATCGGCAGCGACAGCAGCACATTGAGCCGGCTGGCGATCATAGCGACGGGGCCGGCCTTGGCCTTGGCCTCGTCGCTCGTCTCGACGAGCCCCAGAATTTTCTTCTGCGCCGGCCAGATCACGAACCACACATTGGCCGCCATGATCAGTGCGAGCCACATCCCGATCCCGATCATCACCAGCCCGTCGCCGCCGCGCAGCATCAGTGCGTCGGCGCCGAAGCCGCCGGGCATGCCGGGGCGAGGAAGGAACGCGATCAACGCGCCGGTCAGGACGGTAAACGCCGCGCCCCAGCGGAAGAAGAACAGCGCGCTCGGAGCGATGTAGCCCGACACGCCCTTTTTCAGCTCGGCTGGGATTTTGGGCATCGTCGGGGTCTGAACGAAATTGAAATAATACAGCAGCCCGATCCACAGGATGCCGAAGAACAAGTGCAGCCAGTGGAGAACGTCGTTGGCGACTTCGCTGCCGTCGCTGCCGGTGTAACCGGTGAACTGCAGGATCACGATCACCGCGAGCACCAGACCGGCGAAGAGCACCAGGTGCAGGTTGCCGAAGAATTTGGCCATTGCTTCCCCCTATGTCGTTGCCGCGGGCGTGCCGACCGGCGTTGAGGCAGCCACAATGCGCCGCTTTTCCGCGCTTGTCACATGGGTCTGTGGATTATTCGTGCGGCGGGTCGGTCAGCACTTCGTCCTTCGCCTCGTCGGCCATGCCGTGGCGCATCAGCATCGGAATCTGGACGAAAGTGAACAGGAACGATAGCGGCAGGAACAGCCACAGCTTGGCCGCGATCCAGTCACCGAAGCTGAGCGTGTGGCGCAGCACTTCGTTGAGCGCCGCGAGGACGAAGAAGAACACCCCCCAATTGCGCGACAGCTTGGTCCAACCGGATTCGCTTAGCCCTTCGAACGCGGCCTGGAGCAGGTATTTGAGCAGCGGCTTGCCGCGCGCGACGCCCACCAGCAGCGCCGTGCCGAACAGCAGGTAGATCGCGGTCGGCTTGACCTGAATCCAGAACGGATCGTGGAACAGGATCGTCAGTCCGCCGAACCCGACGATCAGCGCGGTCGACAGCAGCAGCATCGGCGAAACACGGCCCAGCCGCAGTTTCGAGACGATCAGCGCGGTCACCGCGGCGGCGATGAACGCGATCGTCCCGCGAATCACCGCGAACACTTCGCCCACCGGGTTGCCGCGATCGGCGGGTGAGTAATGGCGATAGACCAGGAAGAACACGAGCACCGGCCCGTAATCGACGAGCAGGTTGAGCCAGCCGGATTTGGGGCGAGGTTTAGCGGCGGTGCTGCGGGGATCAATCATTTGCAATTCCAAATCCGTTCGTCCTGAGCTTGTCGAAGGGCTGCTTTTAACGCTTGCTTGCTGCTTGGGTTCAAACAAGAAGCGACGTCGTTGATTAATCACGAGCCGAATAAGGCTAAACTTAATGCTAAAGACAAAGCTATAACCAGAATTCCAATAGAAAATCCGCAGAGCAAACTCCATAGCAGCCTTCGACCTCCGATTTTCCACGAGATGAGAATCTCACTTATAGCGGAGAGCGTTGAAATTGCATATAGTATGCTGTAAGGAGGCAACTTTACGTGTATAAATGGAACAACAAAAATATACGCTGCCATAGTCGCTAGAACAAAAAAGCTCAAAGCGAAGATCTCAAGCGAAGTTACAAATGAACGGCCGGAATTTTTCATTACAGTTCAGGCCACAAAACCATTTTCGTTAGACAACCTGAGTCGCACTGAAGGAATGTATAAGGGGCGGGCGCGACCTCGTTCATGCCACCCCCGCGATCACGCGCGCGACCAGATCGGGATCGAAGGGGCGCAAGTCGTCGATCTTCTCGCCGACGCCGATCGCGTGGATCGGCAGGCCGTATTGCTCCGCCGCGGCGACGAGCACCCCGCCACGCGCGGTGCCGTCGAGCTTGGTCATGATCAGTCCGGTCACCCCGGCCACCTCCTTGAACACTTCGATCTGCTGGAGCGCGTTCTGGCCGTTGGTGGCGTCGAGCACCAGCACCACGTCGTGCGGCGCTTGCGGGTTGATCCGCCCGAGCACGCGGCGGATCTTGGCGAGCTCATCCATCAGCTCGCGCTTGTTCTGGAGCCGCCCGGCGGTATCGACGATCAGCGCGTCGATCCCGGTGTCGGTGGCCTCCCGAACCGCATCGAACACGATGCTGGCTGGATCGCCGCCTTCTGCCCCTCGCACGATTGGGACATCAATGCGCCCCGCCCACACGGCAAGCTGTTCGATGGCCGCGGCGCGAAAGGTGTCGCCCGCGGCGAGCATCACGCCGTAGTCCTGCTCCTGAAACAAGTGCGCGAGCTTGGCGATCGTCGTGGTCTTGCCGCTGCCGTTGACCCCGATCACCAGGATCACTTGCGGGCGGGGGAAGGCGACGACGTCGAGCGGCTTGGCCACCGGGCGCAGGATCGCGGCGATCTCGGCGGCCACCGCTTGCTTGATCGCGGCCTCATCGGCGCCGCGTTCGAAGCGTTCGGCGGCGAGCCGCGCCCGGATCCGCGCCGCGGCACGCGGGCCCAAGTCGGAAAGGATCAGCGCGTCCTCGATCGCGTCGAGCTGCGCCTCGTCGAGCCGCGACGTCGAGACGATCCCGGCGAGATTGCCGGTCAGCCGCTCGGACGTCTGGCGGAAACCCCCGAGCAGCCGGTCGGACCACGCCTCGCTCATGCGAGCAGGCCGTCGGCGATGCGAGTGGGGGTGAGCGTCACGATGCTTCCGGGCGGAGTGGCGGGGGGCAGCAGGGCCCGCGCGAAGTTTTCCGCATGGCCGGTCCCGTCGCGCTCGGCAAGCACTTGCAGCGGGGTGCCGATCAGGCCGGCGAGCCAGTTCGTGCGCACCTTGGCGACCGCGCTGCGCAGCTGAGCCGCGCGGGCCTTCACAATCTCCGGCGCGACTGGCGGCATCCGCGCCGCAGGGGTGTTTGGACGAGGCGAATAGGGAAAGACGTGGCCGTGAACGATCCCCAGCTCGGCGACGATCGACAGGTTGGCGCGGTGCGCAGCGTCGTCTTCGGTCGGGAAACCGGCGATCAGGTCCGCGCCGACGGCGATATCGGGACGCCGCGCGCGCAGCCGTTCGACCAGCGCGGCCGCGTCGGCGCGCGAATGGCGGCGCTTCATCCGCTTGAGAATCAGATCGTCGCCGTGCTGGAGCGACAGATGGACATGCGGCATGACGCGCGGCTCGTCCGCGATCAGCGCTTCGAGCAGCGGGTCGATCTCGATGCCGTCGAGTGAGGACAGCCGCACACGGCGCAGTTCGGGGAAGCGCGCAAGGATCGCTTCGACCAGCACACCGAGCCGCGGCGTTTCGGGCAGATCGGCGCCCCAGCCGGTCAGGTCGACGCCGGTTAGCACGACCTCGCTGGCGCCCGCGGCGAGATCGCGCTCGACTGCAGCGAGCACCCCCGCCACCGATTCGGAGCGGCTCGGCCCGCGTCCCTGCGGGATCACGCAGAACGTGCAAGAATGGTCGCAGCCGTTTTGCACCGCGACGAATGCGCGGGTGTGGCCGCGCGGTGCGGGGTTGGTCGCGGCCAGCACGTTCCACGCGCGCGGATCGAGCTTGGCGGCGTTGGCGACGAGCCCATCGATTTCGGGCATCGCGGCGAGCATCGCGCGTTCGGTTTCGACCGCGCAACCGGTGACGAGCAGGCGGGCGTCCGGATTGGCCTTGCGCGCGCGGCGGATCGCCCGGCGGGTGTGGCGCACCGCCTCGGCGGTGACCGCGCAGCTGTTGATCACCACCAAATCGTCTGCGCCGCCCAGCAGCGCGCGCATCGCCTCGCTCTCCGCAAGGTTCATCCGGCAGCCTAGCGTTACGATCCGCGCGGGCATCAGGCGCGATAGTCCGCGAGATCGAAGCTGCCGCGAAACGCCTCGGCGGCGGGGCCGGTCATCAGGATATGGCCGTCCTCGCGCCACTCGATCGCGAGGTCGCCGCCCGGCAGCGTGACCGTCACGCGCCGCCCGGTAAGCCTGCGGCGCATCGCGGCGACCGCGGTGGCGCACGCGCCGGTGCCGCAAGCGCGCGTCAGGCCCGCGCCGCGCTCCCACACGCGCAACTGGATCGCATCGCGCGCGCTGACCGTTGCGACGTTGACGTTGACCCGCTCGGGGAACAGCGGATCGTGCTCGATTTCGGGGCCCAGCCGATCGAGCGCCACAGCATCGCAATCGGCGACGAAGAACACCACGTGGGGATTGCCGACGTTGACCGCGGCGGGCGCTTCTAGGTCCTCCCAGCCGACCGGCATCGTCGCCGTGTCCATCGCGTAGGCGAGCGGGATTGTATCCCATGCGAAGCGCGGTTCGCCCATGTCCACCGCGACGCCGTCCGCGCCCGGTTCGACGCGGAGCAGGCCGCCGGCTGTGGCGATCGTCGCCGAGCGGCCGTGGAGCAGCCCGACAGCGCGCGTGGCGTTGCCGCAGGCTTCGACCTCCCCGCCGTCGGCGTTGAAAATCCGCATTGCCATGTCGGCATCGGGCGAGAGGCCGAGCACGATCAACTGGTCGCAGCCTATCCCCGTGCGGCGATCGGCGATCGCGCGCGCCAGCGCCGCGTCGATCGCGGGAAGCGCGCGTTCGCGCCCGTCAAGCACGACGAAATCGTTGCCGAGCCCGTGCATCTTGAGGAAATCGACGCGCATCGCGCGCGCTCTACTTGGCGCGCGCTAACGCGTCCAGTTCACGCCTTGCGCGCCCGGCGTTTGACTGGTGGCGCCACGTCGCCCGCCGCCACCAGCGGAGGCCTCTGCAGACCGGGTCCGATCAGTAGGTTGAGCTCGGCGAGATCGTTGTTGGTGCGGTGTGCGGGCTGGGGGTGGCCGTACAGATAGCCCTGGCCCTTGAACTTGCCGAGCTTGCGCAGCCGGGCCAGCACCTCCTCGGTCTCGATCCCCTCGGCGATGATCGGCAGGCCGAGCCCTTCGCCGAGCGCGGTGATTGCCTGGATGATCGTCTCGCTGTCCTTGTTGTCGGGCAGCGAGGTCACGAAACTGCGGTCGATCTTGATCCGGTCGAACGGCAGTGTGCGCAACTGCGCAAGACTGCTGTAACCCGTGCCGAAATCGTCGAGACTGACTTTGACGCCCTGATTCTTGAGACTGGTGATCAGCGAGCGGACAACGCCCAAATCCTCGTGGAGCGAGCTTTCGGTGATCTCGATATCGAGCCGGCTGGGCGGGAAGTTGGCCTCAACGAGCAGTTTGAGCAGGCGCTGCGCGAACCACGGATCGCGAAGCTGGATCGGCGAGATGTTGACCGACAGCGTCAGCCGCGCGTCCCAGCTTTTTGCGTCGACCAGCGCCTGACGGATGAGCCCTTCGGACAGTTCGGCGATCAGACCGATCTCTTCGGCGATGGGAATGAAGATTTCAGGCTTGATCACGCCCATATCGGGCGCGTTCCAGCGTGCCAGCATTTCGAAGCCGACCAGTTCGCCGGTCTCGAGATCGATCTGCTTTTCGTAGAACGGCACGAATTCGCCGCGCGGAACCCCGCGGCGGATCCCCGCCTCGAGCTCGCTGCGAAAGCGCAATTCGCTCTCCATCGATTCCTCGAACCAGAAGTAGCGGTTCCGGCCGTGCTTCTTGGCATGGTACATCGCGATGTCGGCCATGTGCAGCAGCGCTTGCGCATCGGCCACCGCAGCGCCCGGAAGCCAGCTGACGACACCCGCCGAAGTGCTGGTTTCGATCGTCGCGGCGCCGAACTCGATCGGTTCCGAAACCGTCTCGATCAGCGTCGTAACGAGCTGGTCGATCCGGTCGGGCCACTGCGCGTCGAACGGGACGACGCAGGCGAACTCGTCACCGCCGAGCCGGGCGGAAATCGCGCCTTGGGGGAGCAGCGCAGCGATGCGCCGGGCGGCATTGCTCAGCACCGCGTCGCCCGCCGAATGCCCGTTGAGGTCGTTAATCGCCTTGAAGTTGTCGAGATCGAGCATGACGAAGGCGACGCCTTGGCCGCGCGCGGTCGCGGTTTCGATCAATGCGGCCATCGCCGGCTCGATGCTGCGGCGATTGAGGCAGCCGGTCAGCGCATCGATTTCGGCGAGGCGTCGGGCCTGTTCCTCGGCCTTGCCGCGTTCCGCAACCTCGCGGCGCAAGTCGCGGTAGCGCCGCCAGCCGAAGATCACGAGCGCGATATTGAGCAGCAGCGCATTGGTCAGCAGCCGGTCAGGACCTCCGCCCAGACCCGAGAGCGCGCGCACGACTTGCGGGAAAACCGAGCCGCCGGTGCCGACGAACATGATGATCGCGGTTATCGCGATGCCCAGCCCGACGATGTCGCGCCCCGCGCGCGTCGGCGCCGCCGTACCCGTTTCTCCCGACTGATCGATTGCTTCCACCGTTGCCGGGCCCCCGACTTGTAGCCGTGGAACCGTCGCAAAATGGGCTGAAGATCGAGTTAATGTGCGGTTGTGGGCGATCCCTAGCGCTTGAGTCCGATCTCGCGCAGGCGCTCCTGGAGGTAATCGTCCGCGGTGATCGACACCGGATACCGATCGGGATTTTCCGGCGTGATGCACTGTGGCAGCGTCGCGATCGGAAAGTCGCTGCGCGCGTGGAGGAAGAACGGCATCGAGTAACGGCTGTGCCCCGCGCGCGCGCTGTCGGGGTTGCGCACGCGGTGGGTGGTCGAGGGCAGGACATGGTTGGTCAGCCGCTGGAGCATGTCGCCGACATTGATCACCATTGCGCCCGGCGGGGGCGCGGCGTTGAGCCACTTGCCGCCCTTGGTCAGCAGCTCGAGCCCGGCCTCCTCGGCCCCGAGCAACAGCGTGATCAGGTTGATGTCTTCGTGCGCGCCGGCGCGGATCGCGCCGCCCTCGGTATCGTCGACCGGCGGGTAATGGAGCAGTCGCAGCACCGAGTTGCCCTCGTCGATCGCGGGATCGAACCAGCGTTCGGGCAGCCCGAGGTAGAGCGCGATCCGCGCCAGAATCGTCGCGCCGGTGACGTCGAACGTGGCGTAAAGCTCCTCGAGCGTTTCGCGGAAGCCGGGAATCCCCGCCGGCCAGATGTTCGGCGGCATCGAGGCGCGCAGCGGGCTGTCCTCGGCGACATCCCGGCCGACGTGCCAGAATTCCTTGAGATCGTGCGTCGCGGCTCCTTTGGCGATCTCGGTCTTGAACGGGGTGTAGCCGCGCGCGCCCGAGATTTCCGCGTCGAAGTATGCGCGCTTGTCGTTTTCGGGCAGCGCGAAGAACTCCTCGGTCAGCTTCCATGCGCGCTCGATCAGATTCTGGTCGATGCCGTGGTCGCGCACCAGCGCGAAGCCGAAAGTCTTGAAGCTGTCGCCGATCTCGGATGCAAAGCGGGCTTTGTCGTCAGCCAGCGAAAGGACCGGCAGGGTATCGAGTTCCATCGGTGGACGTGTCCGTCAAAAGTGAGCAATGGCTTGGCCATACGCTTTTTGGGCGCGAGGGACATGACCAAAGTGAAATCGTACTGGCTGATGAAGTCCGAGCCCGACGCCTACGGCTGGGACGATCTGGTGGCCGAGGGCGAGGGCACCTGGGACGGGGTCCGCAACTACACCGCGCGCAACAACCTGCTCGCGATGAAACCGGGCGACGAGGTGTTTTTCTACCACTCGAACATCGGGGTCGAAATCGTCGGGATCGCGCGGATCACCAAATCCGGTTTGCCCGACCCAAGCGATTCGACGGGCCGGTGGGCGTCGGTCAAATTGAAGCCGGTGAAGAAGCTCAAGCGCCCGGTGACGCTCAAGGAGATCAAGGCCGAGCCCGCGCTCAAGGACATGGATCTGCTGACCAAGTTCCGCCTGTCGGTGTCGGCGGTGCGGCCGGAGGAGTGGGATCACGTCCTCGCGATGGCGAGGACGAAACCGCCCCGGGATTAATTCTGGCGAGAGCGCAAACCCCGGAACTTCTTTGTCCGCAATGACTTAGGAAATCATGGCAGCGGGCTTCCCGTTCCCACCGAGGAGAACGATCATGGGTGAATTGACCGATCGCGCCAAAGGCGCAGCGAACAAGGCCGCCGGCGGAGTAAAGACCGCGACCGGCAAGGCGACGGACAACGAATCGCTCCGCGCCAAGGGCAATGCCCAGCAGGCCAAGGGCGACGTGCAGGAGGCCACTGGCCGGGTCAAAGGCGCGCTCGGCGACGACGTCTGAGCCGTTCATTTGACGAGGGGCCGCCCTGCGGGGGTGTAGGAATCGACCGGACAATTGAATGGGCGGCCGCAGCGATGCGGTCGCTCATTCCTATTTCAACGGCGAGAATCCGGCTCGGCTTGAACGGCCGGATGTGGTGGAAAGCGGACATTGACGCTTCATCGTCAGAGTCTACGTAGTCTAGGTGCTCAGACGTGCAATCATCGCCGCCGTCGTGGCTAGCCTGAGCGGCTGTTCGGACGCTTGCCGGAATACCCTCGTAGAGAAGGCCCGGTCCCCTGACGGCAAGCACACGGCGACCTTGTTCCAGCGAGATTGTGGGGCAACGACAGCCTTTTCCACGCAAATTTCAGTGGTCGCTTCGGGAGAGCACACGACAGGAAAAGGCAACGCGTTCGTAGCCGATGACAATCATGGGGCCGCCGCAGCAGGCGAATGGGGCGGAGCATGGGCCGACATGCGATGGATTGCGCAGGATCGCTTGCTGATCCGCTTCGCCGACCAGTCCCGCATCTTCAAACAAGAAGAGCAGGTTTCGGGCGTGAAGATCAACTACCAACGGGTTGCCATTGATATCCGCAGTCGGTGGAAAGCGATCGTTCAAATTGACCGGAGAGCAAGATTTTTGAAAAGCGTTTGAGCTTCCTCGCGCTCGCACTCGGTGATGTAGAACGAGTCAATCGCAATCGCGAGACAGCGCAGTGCACTCGTTGGATTTTTCCGAACGCCCAAGCCAGCCAGATAGCATTTGGCTATCTCAAGTTGCGCGCTCCCATCGCCAGCAAGGGCAACGCGCTCAAACCATCGAAACATCATGCCGGTCCGCCCCTGCTCCCGATATAGAATGGCGATATTGGAAGCTGCGGCGTGGCTCCCTCGTCGCCACGCTTTGCGGTAAAATTCCATAGCCTTCGCTTTATTCTCGGGCACTCCCTCACCCACATCATGCATGTAGCCCAGTGCTTGCAAGCACTGCGGGTCTCCAAGTGCGGCGCCCCGTTCGTAACATTTTCTGGCGAACTCGATGTTGCCGTTCTCACTAGCATCGCATGCTATCCGAAGAAGGGCATCGGTGTTGAGCATTGCGGCAAGATACCACATTTTGCGGCTGCGCTAACGTCTGCAATTGGGCCGAAAGCTGAAAATGAAAATTCCAAACTAGCGATCACCCGCGCCAATTGAAGCGCCAACCGGCACACCCCGCCCCGCGAGGAGGCCCTTCGCTTATGCGCGAGCGCGCAGCCCCGAGACGCTGGCCCCGCCTGCGCTGAGCTGTTCGAGATCGATCACCAGGTGGAGCAGGCGGATGCCGCTGCGGCCCTTGGCTTCGGCCAGCGCGGCGATGAACTGCGCGGTGGTTTCGACCCGCTCCGCCCAGCCGCCGTAGGCGCGGGCCAGCGCGGCAAAGTCCGGATTGGCGAGCTCGGTCGCCGAAACCCGCCCCGGAAACTCGCGCTCCTGGTGCATGCGGATCGTGCCGTAGGCGCCGTTATCGACCAGCACGACGAGCAAGTCGGCGCCGTATTGTGCGGCGGTCGCCAGCTCCTGCCCGTTCATCAGGAAATCGCCGTCGCCCGCCAGCGCGACGACCATGCGCTCGGGAAAGCGCCGCGCGGCGGCGACCGCGGCGGGGACGCCGTAGCCCATCGCCCCCGCGGTCGGCGCGAGCTGGCTGGGAAAGCCCTCGTAGTGCCAAAACCGGTGCCACCAGCCCGAGAAGTTGCCCGCGCCGTTGCAGATGATCGTGTCGGCGGGGAGCGCGTCGCGCATCGCGGTGACGCAAGCGGCCATGTCGAGCGCATGCGCGGCGGGCTTGGGCGTGGCCCACGCGAGCCATTCGGCATGCGCGGCGTGGCCCGCGTCGAACGGCAGCACGTCGTCGTCCCATAGCGCGGCGGCTTCGGCGAATTCGGCCATGTCCGCGCAGATCGCGAGATCGGGACGATAGACGCGGCCGAGTTCCTGCGGGTCGGGGTGAACGTGAACCAGCGTATGGCCGGGATGATCGGGGGTGATCAGCGTGTAACCATCGGTCGTCGCCTCGCCCAGCCGTGCGCCGACCGCGAGCACGAGGTCCGCCGCCTTGATCCGCTCGACGAGCTTGGGGTTGGGTCCGTAGCCGAGGTTGCCCGCCCACACCGGGCTCGAGTTGGGGATCGCGTCCTGGCGGCGAAAGGCGCTCGCCACCGGCAATCCCATGCGCTCGGCGAACAGCGTGAAATGCTCGCGCGCTTTGCGGTGCCAGCCCGCGCCGCCGACGATTGCAACCGGGGCGGCGGCGTCGCGGATAAGCTCGATCAGCGTCGCCATCGCATCGGGGCAGGGGGCTTGGGCGGGGCGCACGACGAGCGGGCGGGGGACAGGGCCGGTCACGGCTTCGAGCAGCATGTCCTCGGGCAGCGCCACCACCACGGGGCCGGGCCGCCCCGAGACCGCCACCGCATAAGCGCGCGCGACGTATTCGGGGACGCGCGCCGGATCGTCGATCCGGGTCGCCCATTTGGCGAGCGGGGCGAACATTCCGGCGAAATCGACTTCCTGAAAGCCCTCGCGGTCGCGCATTCCGCGATCGACGTCGCCGACGAACAGGATCATCGGCTGCGAATCCTGCATCGCGACGTGGACGCCGATGCTGGCGTTGGTCGCGCCGGGGCCGCGGGTGACGAAGCAGACCCCGGGCCGTCCGGTCATCGTCCCGTCGGCACAGGCCATGAACGATGCGCCACCTTCCTGACGGCAGACAACCGTGTCGATCGCGGGGGTATCGTGAAGCGCGTCGAGCACCGCGAGGAAGCTTTCGCCGGGCACGGTGAACACGCGGTCGCAGCCTTGGGCGAGCAGGCAATCGACCAGCAGCCGGCCGCCGTTGCGAGTGCGTGTCATGCGCGCGCTCTTAGCCAGCCGACCAAACCGCCCGCAAGGATATTGTCCGAAAACGGGAACGGGGTGGAAACTCATGGTTACCGAGGTGGAACATGGTTGCCGTCCGGTTAATTGCGAGGGTCATGAAAAGAAGGTCGCTGGTACTTACCGACGAGACTGCCGGGCATCGCTTTCTGGCAAGTCTTCCGCCCCATGTCCGCACAGCGCGCGTTGCCACGCCGCGCCGCCCGGCGATTACCGCGCAGGACGTCAAGGAGTTCCTCCTCGCCTACTGCGCCTGCTTTGTCGCGGTCAGCGCTTACCTGGCTTGAGATGCTCGGCGCGCTCGGCGAGCACGAGCATCTCGCCCAGGCCCGCCGCGACCAGGCACATCGCGGCGCTCAGCAGCAGCTGGTGGACGATCGGCACGCCGGCCGCCGATAGCGCGCTGGCGAGCAGCGATCCGATCACCATCGCGCCCGAGTTGACGATGTTGTTTGCCGCGATCGTGCGCGCGGTCTGGGTCTTGTCGACGAAAGTGGTGAGGAACGCATAGAGCGGCACCACGAACATCCCGCCGCACACCGCGATCCCGAGCAGGCAGGCGAGCAGTGGGATTGCCAGCGGCTGCGCCATGAAGTGTGGAACGTCGAGCAATCCGTTCTCCGGGTGCGGGGTCCACGCGCGGCAAACGAAGTAGAACGCGACCACGAACAGGGCCATCCCGAGCACCGAGGCGGCCGAATAGCGGGCCGAGACGGTTCCCTTGAGCAGCGCGTTGATGCTCATCGAGCCGAGCGCGACCCCGACCGAGAACATGACGAGGAACAGGCTGGCGACTTCCTTGCTCGCGGTCAGCACATTTTTCGCGAGCGGGGGAAATTGCACGAACAGCACCGTGCCGATCGTCCAGAAGAAACTGATCGCCATGATCGCGAGGAACACCCGGCGATCGTGGCTGGTGTTGCGCACGAGCGCGATCGACGAGCGAATGAAATGGAAATCGAGCGGCTGGACCTTGGCCATCGGCGGCGCGGGCGGCACCTGCCGGCTGACGAAATAACCTATCACTGCGGTGAAGATAACCCCGGCGGCGGCCCACTCGACGGGAATCCACCCCGCCAGAATGGTTCCGAAAAGGATCGCGACGTACGTCCCCGCCTCGACCAGCCCGGTCCCCGCGAGAACTTCGTCCGCATGAAGATGCTGGGGCAAGATCGCATACTTGATCGGCCCGAAGAAAGTCGAATGCGTGCCCATCGCGAACAGCGCGACCATCATCAGCGGGATCGCCAAGGTCGTCGTGCCGATGCCTTTCCATGCGAGCACCAGCCCGGCCGCACCGACCGTCATGATCGCGATTTCTGCGGCCTTGACGATGCGGATGATCCGCGCCTTGTCGCGCATGTCGGCGAGCTGGCCGGAGATGGCAGAGAACAGGAAGAACGGGAGGATGAACACCGCCGAGGCGACCGCGCTGAACTGGCCTTCGGCGGCCTCGGAATTGTAGATGCTGTAGACGACGAACAGCACCATCGCGTTCTTGAACAGGTTGTCGTTGAAGGCGCCTAGCAGCTGAGTGACGAACAGCGGCAGGAAGCGCCGGCTGTGGATCAGGTGAGTTTGGGTGGTCATTCGCCCGCTTTTGGATCGCCCCGGAAGCGCGCGACCCTAACGGCAGTTCGCCGCGTGTGAAGGGCAATTCGCGCCCTTTGGCAGCGGCCCGCTTTCGCGCTATGCGCGTGGCCGTGCTGACCCTCCCGAACCTGTTGACGCTGTCGCGGATCGTGACCGTGCCGCTGCTGGCGTTCTTCCTGTGGTGGCCCGATTGGGCGTTCGGCTACAGCGTTGCGTTCGCAATCTACTGCCTGATGGGCGTGACCGACTACTTCGACGGCTATCTTGCGCGGTCGAGCGGGGCGGTCTCTCGGCTGGGCATCTTCCTCGATCCGATCGCGGACAAGATCATGGTCGCCGCGGTGATCCTCGTGCTCAGCGCGCAAGGCATCCTGCGCGGGCCATATGTGGGCGACATGCACGTCATCGCGGGGCTCGTGATCCTCGTGCGCGAGATCGCGGTCTCGGGCTTGCGCGAGTTCCTCGGCGGAATTCAGGTCTCGGTCCCGGTGAGCCGGCTCGCCAAGTGGAAGACCACCTTTCAGATGGTTTCGCTCGGCGCGCTGATTTTGGGCAACGCCTTGCCGCGCTGGAACGTGTGGCTCGGCGGCCTGGAAATCAACGTGCCCCACACAGTCGGGCTGACCACGCTGTGGGCCGCCGCCGCGCTCACGCTGATCACTGGGTGGGATTACCTGCGCGTGGGCCTCAAACACATGGGTTGACGTTCAGCGGGCCGACGATTTCCCTAATCCGGCATCGCCTGAATCCACAGGCCTTCGATCAGCACCGCGCTGAATGCCGCGAAAGGTCGTCCGCCCAGCCGCGGATCGGATTCGAAGCGCACCGCGGCAATGCCTTTGCCCGCTTCGGCATTGAGCTCGAAGAATTTCTCCGGAACGTCGCCGAAGCTGCGGACCAGTTCGTCGTTTTTGGTGTCGATCGTTTCGCCCGACGCGCCGAGCGCGGTTGCCGTCCAGGCGGGGAAGGTTATCCCGCTTTGGGTAGCTGCGAACAGGCGCGGGATCAGGAAACGGACGCGCGCGGCGGGCTGCGGGAGGACCAGCGTGAACGACGCAAGGCCGTTGCCGGTGTCGGTCTGGGTGAGCACGTTTTCGCTGAGTGTCGGGCGGGTTGCCTGGCCCTCATAGAGCTGAGCAGTGCTGAAGAAGGCGATCTCGGACGTGGCCGGAAGGACGTCGCGGATCGTTACCGGGTATGCGCCCTGGCGCAGATAGCGTGCGGCGGGAACGTAGCGATCGAAGCCGAGTTCGGCGGGCACGGCGCTGAAGTCGCTGATCTGGACGAGTTTGCCCGGCGCGATTCGCCGCGCGGGCTCGGCGACGGGCTCGCGCGGCTGGCCGACGAAGGCCACGCCGTCCACCATTGAGGTGCTTTCCCACGGCTTTTGAAACCCGGCGTTGATCATTTGCTTGCGCACGTTGCGGAACAGGATTTCGAGCGGGAGATCGGGGGTGAGCATGATCGCCGCGAGCGTTTTGGCGTAAGGGCTGTTGCCGTCCTTGCCGTCGGCCGCGCTTTCGCCAAGACCCGTCGAATATGCGATCAGCACATTGCGATGCGGATCCTGCGTCCGCGCGTCGATCTGCGCCAACCCCTTGGCCGCTACGGGGCGCAGAAGTTCGGACACGAAATTAGGGCGGCAGGCGTCGAGAATGAGGATGTTGGTGTTTGCGCCTGCATCCATCATCGCGCGCAACACCGTGTCTGCATCGAGCCCGAAGCGCGCGATGTCGTCGGCGCGTGCCACCGGCGCATCGACCGGCATCAGATAGTTGATCCCGTCGGCCTGGAGTCCGTGTCCGGCAAAATAGAATAGTGCGACCGCTCCGGGCCCAGCCGCGTGCAGCTTCGTGCCGAGCCGCTGGAGCGCCGCCTCGGTGCCGGTGCGGGTTTGATCGTGAAGTTCCTCGACCTCGAAGCCGGCCTTGCGCAGCGTCGCCGAAATCAGGCCGGCGTCATTGACCGCATTGTTCAGCCGCCGCAGCCCGCCGCCATAAGAGTTGTCGCCGATAACCAGCGCGATCCGCGGCTCCGCGGCGGGGAGCGCCGGCGGCGCGATGGCTGCGACCAGCAACGCGATGAACGCAAGCACCCAACGCATTGGCAAACCTCCCGCAACCCGCACCCAGCTTAGCCCGCGCGCAGCTCTTCCGCCAGTAGCCTGAACTCCTCGCCGCGCGGTGAGTTCTTGCGCCACACCAGCGCGATCTCGCGGTTGGCGGTATCTGATTTCAGCGGTCGGGCGACGACATCGGTCCCCGCCAGGATGCCCGCGTCGATCGCCATTTCGGGCAGCATCGTCAGCCCCAATCCGTTATCGACCATCTGCACCAGCGTGTGAAGGCTGGTGCCGATCATCGTCGCGCCCGCGCGCAGCTCCGGCCGGTTGCACGCGGCAAGCGCGTGGTCCTTGAGGCAGTGCCCGTCTTCGAGCAGCAGCAGCCGCCGCGCGTCGATGAGGTCGGGGTCGATCTCGGCGGGCGGGTCGCGCGGGTCGTCCTTGGGAAACGCGACGAACAGCGCGTCCAATTCTATCGTTTCCTTCTCGACCTCCCCGGTCGCGAAGGGCAGCGCCAGCAGCACGCAATCGGCGCGGCCGTGATGAAGCGATTCGATCGCTTGCGCGCTCGGCTCCTCGCGCAGGAACAGCTTGAGCGCCGGGCGTTCGGTGCGCAGGCGCGGGAGCATCCGCGGGAGCAGGAACGGGGCGATCGTCGGGATCACGCTCATCCGCACTTCGCCGGTCAGCGGCAGCGCCGACGACTGGACGAGATCGGTTATCGCCTCGGCTTCGCGCAGCAGGCGGTGCGCTTTGGCGACGACCTGGTTGCCGAGCGGCGTGAACCGCACCGTGCGCTTGGTCCGCTCGACCAGCATGACCCCGAGCACGGCCTCAAGGTCGCGCAGGCCGGCCGAAAGCGTCGACTGCGAGACGAAACACGACGCCGCCGCGCGTCCGAAATGCCCGTGTTCGTGCAGCGCGGCGAGGTATTGCAGCTGCTTGAGCGTGGGCAGGTGCGCGGACACGTCAGTCGGTCACGGTTTCCGAGCGCGGCGCTTCTTCGTCGACCCGCGCCATCTTGAGCTTGCCGGCGGTCACTCCGAAACCGAGCTTGCCCTCGACCAGATCGAGCGCATCGCGCCCGAACACGTCGTAGCGCCAGCCCTCAAGCATCGGCAGTCCGCGCACGCCCGCGGCGAGCAGCTCGAGGTCGTCGCTGCGCGCCAGCAGCCGCGCGGCGACGTCGATCTCGCGGCTGCGAATCTTGAGCAGCAGCTTGAGCAGATCGGCGACAAGCGCGCCTTCCTTGCCCAGCGGCGCGCCGCGCGGGGTGCGCGCGGGCATCTCGTCGTCGGGTAGCGGCTGCGCGCGCTCAATCGTCGCCATCAGCCGCTTGCCGATCTCGTTGTCCTTCCACCCGGCGGAGAGCCCGCGGACTTTGGCGAGGTCGGCCTGGGTCTTGGGCGGATGGCTGGCGATGTCGGCAAGCGTTTCGTCGCGCACGATCCGCCCGCGCGGGATGTTCTTGTCCTGGGCTTCGTGCTCGCGCCACTCAGCCAGCGCCTTGAGCCGTCCGAGCACCGCGGGATTGCGCCCCGCGGCCTTGACCCGGCGCCAGGCGGTGGCGGGATCGTTGCGGTAGTTCGCCGGATCGGCGAGCTTTTCCATCTCGATATCGAGCCATGCCCCGCGCCCGGTCTTCTTCAGGCGATTGAGCAGCTTGGGGAATATCCGCGCCAGATGCGTGACGTCGCCGATCGCGTAGTCGATCTGGCGCTCGGTCAGGGGGCGGCGCGACCAGTCGGTGAACCGCGCGCCTTTGTCGACGACGATGTCGAGCCACGATTCGACGAGGTTCGAATAGCCGATCTGCTCGGACTGGCTTACCGCCATCGTCGCGATCTGGGTGTCGAAGATCGGGTGCGGGGTGCGGCCGGTCAGGTTGAAGACGATCTCGACATCCTGCCCGCCCGCGTGGAAGACCTTGAGCACATCCTCGTTATCGACCAGCAGATCGAGCAGCGGCCCCATGTCGAGCCCTGGCGCCAGCGGATCGATCGCCGCGGCCTCGTCGCTGTCGGCGATCTGGATCAGGCACAGCTCGGGCCAGAAGGTGTTTTCGCGCATGAATTCGGTGTCGACGCACACGAACGGGGCGCGGGACAGACGCGCGCACAGATCGGCGAGCGCCTGCGAAGTCGTGATCAGCGGATGTATCTTCATCGTTCTTTTCGGTATGGGCCCGTGCGGGTCCGCGGCTTGACAAAACGGCGGCCATCGCCACAGGGCACCGCCCTTGGCCGCAGTCGGCCCCCTGCCACTTTGCCGAGCGAATGGAAAGACTTTCGATGCACGCCTATCGCACCCACACATGTGCCGCGTTGACCGCGGCCGAGGTTGGCGAGGCGGTGCGCCTGTCGGGCTGGGTCCACCGCAAGCGCGACCACGGCGGGGTGCTGTTCGTCGATTTGCGCGACCACTACGGGATCACCCAGATCGTCGCCGACAGCGATAGCGCGGCGCTGGCCGTGCTCGAAGGCTTGCGCGCCGAAAGCGTGGTGACGATCGACGGCACCGTCAAGGCGCGCGCGGCGGGCACCGCCAACGCCAACCTCCCGACCGGCGAGGTCGAAGTTTACGCCCGCGCGGTGACCGTTCAGTCGCGCGCCGAGGAACTGCCGCTGCCGGTCGCGGGCGAGCAGGACTATCCCGAGGACATTCGTCTCAAGTACCGCTTCCTCGATCTGCGCCGCGACAAGGTCCACGCCAACATGATGCTGCGCTCGGCAGTGATCGCGAGCCTGCGGCGGCGGATGACCGATCAGGGCTTCACCGAGTTCCAGACCCCGATCCTGACCGCTTCCAGCCCCGAAGGCGCGCGCGATTATCTCGTTCCCAGCCGCGTCCACCCGGGCAAGTTCTACGCGCTCCCGCAAGCGCCGCAGATGTTCAAGCAGCTGCTCATGGTCGCGGGGTTCGACCGTTATTTCCAGATCGCGCCGTGCTTCCGCGATGAGGACGCGCGCGCGGATCGCAGCCCGGGCGAGTTCTATCAGCTCGATTTCGAGATGAGCTTCGTCACGCAAGACGATGTTTTCAATGCGATCGAGCCGGTGCTGGTGGGGGTGTTCGAGGAATTCGCGAACGGCAAGTCGGTGACCCCTTCGGGCAGCTTCCCGCGCATTCCGTTTGCCGAAGCGATGCTCAAGTACGGCACCGACAAGCCCGATTTGCGCAACCCGCTGCTGATTACCGACGTCACCGACCACTTCCGCGCGTCGGGCTTCGGCCTGTTCGAGCGGATCGCGGGCGAGGGCGGGGTGGTCCACGCGATCCCCGCGCCGGCTACCGCCGACAAGAGCCGCAAGTTCTTCGACGAGATGAACGAGTGGGCGCGCGGCGAGGGCCACGCCGGGCTGGGCTTCGTCACCCGCAAGGCCGGCGAATTCGGCGGCCCGATTGCCAAGAATCACGGCGCCGAAGGCATGGAGGCAATCTACGCCGGGCTCGGCCTCGGCCCCGACGACGGGCTGTTCTTCGCCGCGGGCAAAGAGTTGCAGGCCGCTAAACTTGCCGGGGCGGCGCGCACGCGTGTCGCCGAGCAGCTCGGCTTGATCGACGAAGGCAAGTTCGAGCTGTGCTGGATCGTCGATTTCCCGATGTTCGAGTATGACGAGGACGCCAAGAAGGTCGACTTCAGCCACAACCCGTTCTCGATGCCGCAAGGTGAACTGGAAGCGCTCGAGAACAAAGACCCGCTCGATATCCTCGCCTGGCAGTACGACATCGTCTGCAACGGGGTCGAGCTGAGCAGCGGCGCGATCCGCAATCACCGCCCGGACATCATGTACAAGGCGTTCGAGATCGCGGGCTACAGCCGCGAGGATGTCGACACCAACTTCGCGGGCATGATCAACGCGTTCAAGTACGGCGCACCGCCGCACGGCGGCTCGGCACCCGGCGTCGATCGGATCGTCATGCTCCTCGCCGACGAGCCCAACATCCGCGAGGTTGTGGTCTTCCCGATGAACCAGAAGGCCGAAGACCTGATGATGGGCGCGCCCGGACCGGTGGACGCCAAGCAGCTGCGCGAGCTCGCGATCCGGCTGGTCGAAGCGCCGAAGGCGTAGGGGCGGGCACTTGCCAGCGGTTCGCGCGTTCTCTAGGGCGATTCCAGCATATTTAATCTGCCGTTCACGAAGGGATAGACCATGAGCGACACCGCCGACCGGGTTAAGAAGATCGTTGTCGAACACCTTGGCGTCGAGGCCGACAAGGTGACCGAGGACGCGAGCTTCATCGACGACCTGGGCGCCGACAGCCTCGACATCGTCGAACTGGTCATGGCCTTCGAGGAAGAGTTCGGCGTCGAAATCCCCGACGAGGCGGCCGAGAAAATCGGCACCGTGTCCGACGCGATCAAGTACATCGACGAGAACAAGGGCTGAAGGCCTGAAGCCATTCGGCCGCGCTCGCCCATGACGGGTGCTGGCGGGCAATGAGAAAGGCTCGGCCCGCAAGGCTGGGCCTTTCGCGATTTTGGAGAAGCGCATGCGCCGAGTGGTCGTAACCGGACTGGGCCTCGTCACCCCGCTGGGAGCCGATGTCGAGACGACGTGGAAAAATCTGCTCGCGGGAAAATC
>JBBRER010000018.1:0-24638 GCA_038202745.1 Sphingomonadales bacterium | reverse complement strand
GGACGCCTGCTCGACGAAGGCGGGTTCCTTGGGCTCGACGGCGCATTCCGCTTCATCCCCGACGGCACGATCGAGCGCGCGCTCGAAGTGCGCGAGGCGCGCGTCGGCGGGGTCGTCGTGGTCAGTCCCGCGCCCGCGCGCTTCGCCGGCTGACGATAACCGCCCCGTCCCGCCTTGCGCCGGGATTCCCCGGTGTTCTATAAGCGTTCCGCATGGCCGATGATCTGTTCGAGACCGTCTCCCCCGCCCCCGGGGAGAGCTACACCAGCGCCGCGATCGAAGTGCTCGAGGGGCTTGAACCGGTGCGCCGCCGCCCGGGGATGTACATCGGCGGGATTGACGAGCGCGCGCTCCACCATCTCGCCGCCGAAGTGCTCGACAACGCGATGGACGAGGCGGTCGCGGGGCATGCCAACCGCATCGAAGTGACGCTCGAAGCCGAGGCCGGCACTCCCGGCAAGCTTACCGTTACCGACAACGGTCGCGGCATTCCGGTCGACGAGCACGCCAAGTATCCGGGCAAGTCGGCGCTCGAGGTGATCCTCACCACGCTCCATTCGGGGGGCAAGTTTTCGGGCAAGGCGTACGCGACTTCGGGTGGACTCCACGGTGTCGGGGTCAGCGTCGTCAACGCGTTGTCGCAGCACACCCGGGTCGAAGTCGCGCGCAATCGCGAGCTTTATGCGCAGGAGTTTTCGCGCGGCGTCGCGACCGGGCCGCTGCGCTCGCTTGGCGGCACACCAAACCGCCGCGGAACAAGCGTCACCTTCGTTCCAGACCCGGAAATCTTCGGCGACGAGGCGAAGTTCAAGCCCGCCCGCTTGTTCCGCCTCGCGCGCTCGAAAGCGTACCTGTTCGCGGGGGTCGAAATCCGCTGGAAATGCGCCCCCGAACTGATCTCGGACGATACCCCGGCCGAGGCAACGTTCCAATTCCCCGGCGGGCTTGCCGATCACCTGACCGAGCAAGTAGGCGCGCGTGAATGTATGACCACAAAGTTCTTCGCGGGCTCGCAGGACTTCCCCGGCGCCGAGCAGGGCCGCGCCGAATGGGCAATCGCCTGGCCGCTGTGGTCCGATGGCGCCTACAGCTATTACTGCAACACCATCCCCACCCCCGACGGCGGAACGCACGAGGCCGGGCTGCGCACCGCGCTGACCAAAGGTATCCGCGCCTTCGCCGAGCTCGTCGGGCAGAAGAAGGCCAAGGACATCGCCCCCGAGGACGTCGTCACGGGCAGCGAGATCATGCTTTCGCTGTTCATTCGCGAGCCCCAGTTCCAGAGCCAGACCAAGGACCGCCTGACCAGTCCCGAAGCGGCGCGGATGGTCGAGAACGCGGTGCGCGACCACTTCGACCACTTCCTCGCCGACAACATGGAGCGCGGCAAGGCGCTGCTCGGCCATGTGCTCGAGCGGATGGACGAGCGCCTCCGCCGCAAGGCCGAGCGCGAGATCAAGCGCAAGACCGCGACCAATGCGCGCAAGCTGCGGCTACCCGGCAAGCTCACCGATTGCTCGGGCGAAGGCAGCGGCGAAACCGAGCTGTTCATCGTCGAAGGCGATAGCGCTGGGGGCAGCGCCAAGCAGGCGCGCGACCGCAAGACTCAGGCGATCCTGCCGATCCGCGGCAAGATCCTCAACGTCGCCAGCGCCACCGCCGACAAGATCCGCGCCAACTCGGAGATCGCCGACCTGTCGCTCGCGCTCGGTTGCGGCACGCGCGGCGACTGCAACCCCGACAATCTGCGCTATGACCGGATCGTCATCATGACCGACGCCGACGTCGACGGCGCGCATATCGCGACGCTGCTGATGACGTTCTTTTTCCAGGAAATGTCAGAGATCGTGCGCAACGGGCACCTCTACCTCGCCCAGCCCCCGCTCTATCGGCTGACCTCGGGCAAGGAGAGCGCGTATGCCAAGGACGAAGCCCACCGCGCCGTGCTTGAGGCGACGCAGTTCAAGGGCAAGGAGGTCGAAGTCGGGCGCTTCAAGGGGCTCGGCGAGATGAACCCGCAGCAGCTGCGCGAAACCACGATGGACCCCGCGAAACGCTCCTTGCTGCGTATTACCCTGCCCCCCGAATACGAAGGCCGCGCGGCGGTGAAGGACCTGGTCGAGCGCCTGATGGGCCGCGACCCGGCGCATCGCTTCCACTTCATCCAGAACCGCGCGGGAGAGCTCGATCCAGAGCTGATCGACGCTTAAGGCCGCGCCAGCTCTGACGCCTGGTAGATGTGCATTTCCGGCGCGGCGAGCGCCATTCCGGTGAGCGCGCGGACGAACGCGCCCGATTCAGGCACCGCGAAATGCGCCTGCACCGCCGGCATGTCTGCCCACAGCTCGAGGAACACGATCCGGTCCTCGTCCTCGGCATCGATGTGGCAATTGTGCGCGATGCAGCCGGGCTCGCCGCGTGAGCGGGCGGAGTGTTCGATGCCGAGCGCGATTGCGTGGGCGCGGTGTGAGGGAGCGATGCGGACGGAGCCTGTGATGAGGATCATCGCTCAACCCTAGCGGTTCGTCCGATCGTTGCAATCCGGCAGGCTTGCAGCCCTCAATCGCTTCGCCTAACGCTTTAATCGAACGATTAAGCGAACGGGAAATATACGGATGCAGCGTTTCGATGGCACCAAGGACTACGTCGCCACAGACGATCTCAAGGTCGCGGTCAACGCCGCGGTGCTGCTGCGCCGGCCGCTGCTGGTCAAGGGCGAGCCGGGCACTGGCAAGACGGTTCTGGCGCACGAAATCGCCAAGGCGGTGGGCGCGCCGCTGATCGAGTGGAACGTCAAGTCGACCACCAAGGCGCAGCAGGGGCTTTATGAGTACGACGCGGTCGCGCGACTGCGCGACGGCCAGCTCGGCGACGAGCGCGTCCACGACATCTCCAATTACATCCGCAAAGGCAAGCTGTGGGAGGCCTTCACCTCGCCGCAGCTCCCCATCTTGCTGATCGACGAGATCGACAAGGCCGACATCGAGTTCCCCAACGATCTCCTCCAGGAACTCGACCGGATGAGCTTCGACGTTTACGAGACGCGCGAGCGTATCGAGGCGGCCGAACGCCCGATCGTCGTGATCACCTCGAACAACGAGAAGGAGCTGCCCGACGCGTTCCTGCGCCGCTGCTTTTTCCACTACATCAAGTTTCCCGAGCGCGAGACGATGCAGGCGATCATCGACGTCCACTTTCCCGACATCCAGAAGACGCTGGTCTCCAAGGCGATGGACATTTTCTATGACGTCCGCGAAGTTCCCGGGCTCAAGAAGAAGCCCTCGACCAGCGAGCTACTCGACTGGCTCAAACTGTTGATGAACGAGGACATGCCGCTCGACATCCTCCAGAACCGCGATCCAGCCAAGGCCATTCCCCCCTTGCACGGCGCGCTGCTCAAGAACGAGCAGGACGTGATGCTGTTCGAAAAACTCGCATTCATGGCGCGGCGGCAGGGATAGAGCGATGGCCCTCGCCGGTCGTTGCCTGTGCGGCGCGGTTACGCTCGCAATCGACGGCGAGCCGATCGGCGCGCGCACTTGTTGGTGCCGCGATTGCCAGAAGTTCGGCGGCGGAAATGGGACGACCAACGCCTTTTTCCTGGCCGCGAGCATTTCTCACGAAGGCGCGCTGAGCTGGTATGAAAGCATTGCCGAAAGCGGCAACACGACCCATCGCGCGTTTTGCCCCACGTGCGGGTCGCATATATTCACCAAAGGTTCGGGCGCGCCCCACATTTGCGGGGTGCGAGTGAGTACGCTCGACGAAAGCGATCTCATCGCTCCGCAAGCGGTGATCTGGACCGATAGCGCACCGCAATGGGCGGCGATCGATCAGAGCTTGCCCCACTTCGCCAAAGCGCCGCCTCCGCCCCCGCCACCGATGCCGCCAACCCGCTGAGCGTGTCGGCAGTACCGCACACCCGCTTCGCCGCAGTTCGCGCGCGGCTCGAAGCGTTCGAGCCTCGTCCCGGGTGGCGCGCGTGGGTTTACGAATTCCTGCTGTTCGGGTTCAAGCAAGGCTGGGCGTGCTTGTTCGGCGCGCTGATGCTGGCGTTGCTGGTGGGGACGCATTTGTCCTATCCGCCTGGCGCCGCCCTCGCCCGGTACGATTTCCTCACCCTCGCTGCGCTGGCGATCCAGATTGCGATGCTCGCGATGCGGCTCGAGACGCTGAACGAGGCCAAAGTCATCCTCGCCTTTCACCTCGTCGGAACCGCGATGGAGCTGTTCAAAACCGCGTACGGATCGTGGGAATACCCCGAACCTAGCCTGCTGCGGATCGGCGGCGTCCCGCTGTTCTCCGGGTTCATGTATGCCGCGGTCGGGAGCTATCTTGCTCGCGTCTGGCGGATTTGCGATTTCCGGTTCACGGGATATCCGAACGCAGCGTGGACTTGGGCACTCGCGGTCGCGGTTTACGTCAACTTTTTCGCGCATCACTGGCTAGCCGACATTCGGCTCGCACTCTTCGCGGCGATGGCGCTGTTGTTCTACCGCACGCGAGTGTGGTTCCGCGTCTGGCGCGAGGAACGGCGGATGCCGCTGCTGCTCGGGTGGTTCCTGGTCGCGCTGTTTATCTGGCTCGCCGAAAACCTCGCCACGCTGTCTCGCGCGTGGGTTTACCCGGCCCAGCGCCACGGCTGGAGCATGGTTCCGCCGGGCAAGCTCGGCGCATGGTACCTGCTGATGTATATTTCCTTCGTGCTCGTTGCCGCGCTGCACGGCCGCAACGACGCTCAGAGGCAGTAGGCGACCTCGAGATCGCCCCAGCGCCGTCCGCCGACCGTGACCGGCACGTAAACGTTGCGAACCACCTGATAGGCTTTGCCGTCGCCTTCCTGGCGATAGACCGCCATCATGTAAGGCGCGTTGCTGCGCTTGGCCTTCTGGTCGATCGCATCGAACAGGATGCGGCCGTTGCGACAATGCTTGGTGTCGTGCGCTAGATCCCCGGTCGGCGCGCGCGAATGGTCGGTCAGGTGGGTGGGCAGATAGCCCTTCATGTCGGTGCACGCGGTCGCGGTGATGCGTTTGTCCGACGCCGTCACGCGGTCGAGGATCGGGCGCCAGTGGATGTGCGCCCAATCCATCAGCGCATTGCGGAAGCGCGGCGGATTGCTCCCCTCGATCGGCAGGTAATTCTGGTCGAACAGCGCGTCGCGGCTGAGCGAACCGTCGGCAATCGCCGCTTCGGCGCGCTCGGCGGCATCTTGCGCCGCGGCCATTGCGCGCGCGACCATCGCGCTGTCTTCGGGCGAGAGGCCGGCCTGGACGATGTGATCGAACATCGTGTTCGCGGTCATCTCCAGCCCTTCCATCCGCGTTTGCGCGGATTCGAGCTTGCCTTCGTTCTCGATCGCGGCCGAATCGAACGCGTCGAGCACGTCCTGAACCGAGTGCACGTGGCGGCTGATGGTTTCGGTAGCTTGCGCGATCTGTTCGTTCTGGCGATCGACTTCGTCGACCATCTTGGTCACGCCGTGGATCGTCTCCTCGATCCGCGCGACCGAATTGCGCGCGTCGCCGCTCGCCTTCGCGCCGCCTTCGATCTGCGCAATGACCTGTTCGGCCTCGCCGCCGAGCGTATCTATCGTGCGGCTGATTTCGTCGGTCGCGGTGCGGGTGTCGTGCGCGAGCTTCTTCACTTCGTTGGCGACGACCGCGAACGTCCGCCCAGCCTCGCCCGCGCGCATCGCTTCGATGGTAGCGTTGAGCGCGAGGATGTTGGTGGTGTCGGCGATCGCGCTGATGTTCTGCGAGCAGCGCTTGACCTGATCCATCGCCGAGGCGAACCCGGTGACGTGGTTGGTCAGCGTGTCGATCAGCTGAAGCAGCTGCGTGATCTGGCCGAGCGAGCCGTTGATGAGCTCGGCGCCTTCGTTAAGGTGATCCTTCGCGCGTTTGGAAAACAGCCGCGCTTCGTCGCTCGCCTGGGCGACCTGCTGCTGATCGGCCTGGAGCGCCAGTACGGTCCCTTGCAATGCAACGTGCTCGTTGCGCAGCCGCTCGGACGAGCGGATCACCGCCTGGACGATCCCGGCGACGTCGGAACAGCTGACGGTAACTTCGCCGCAGCTTTCTGGAATCCGGTCGATCGCCCCGCGATCGGCAGCTTCGATCTTCATCATTTCCATTTGGTTTGCGCCCCGCAGTCGCTGTAACGTGGCCTTCTAGCGCGGCCATGGTTATCCAACCGTTAAGCTGCGCGAGTTGCCGGAGGCGCGCGGTTCATGTTCTTCAACTTCGTCGACGAACTGCGCGCGGCGGGAATCCCCGCTTCGTTCAAGGAGCATCTGGTCCTGCTCGAAGCGCTCGACCGCGAGGTGATCGAGCAGACGCCCGAGGAATTCTACTACCTGAGCCGCGCGGTGTTCGTGAAGGACGAAGGCCTGCTCGACCGCTTCGATCAGGTCTTCAACAAAGTCTTCAAGGGCGTGCTGACCGATTACGGCCAGAACCCGGTCGACATTCCCGAGGAGTGGCTGAAAGCGCTGGCCGAGAAATTCCTCACGCCCGAGGAGATGGAAGCGATCAAGTCGCTCGGAAGTTGGGACGAGATCATGGAGGCGCTCAAGCAGCGGCTCGAGGAACAGCAGAAGCGCCATCAGGGCGGGAACAAGTGGGTTGGCACGGGCGGGACGAGCCCGTTCGGCAACTCGGGCTACAATCCCGAAGGCGTGCGGATCGGGGGCGAAGGCGGGCAGAAACGCGCGCTCAAGGTGTGGGAAAAGCGCGAGTTCCAGAACCTCGACAACACGCGCGAGCTGGGCACGCGCAACATCAAGATCGCGCTGCGCAGGCTGCGGCGTTTCGCCCGCGAAGGCAACGCCGACGAGCTCGATCTCGACGCGACGATCGACGGCACCGCCAAACAGGGCTGGCTCGATATCCACATGCGCCCCGAACGGCACAACGCGGTCAAGCTGCTACTGTTTCTCGATGTTGGCGGATCGATGGACCCGTTCATCAAGCTGGTCGAGCAGCTGTTCAGCGCGGCGACAAGCGAATTCAAGAACATGGAGTTCTACTACTTCCACAACTGCCTTTACGAAGGCGGGTGTAAGGACAACCGCCGGCGCTGGTCGGAGCGGACGAACACGTGGGATATTCTCCACAAATTCGGCCACGATTACAAAGTGGTGTTCGTCGGCGACGGGGCGATGAGCCCTTACGAAATCACGCACCCGGGCGGCTCGGTCGAGCATTTCAACGAGGAAGCGGGCGCAGAATGGATGCGCCGCGTTGCGCACGTTTATCCGGCGACGGTGTGGCTCAATCCGGTGCCCGAAAAACAGTGGGGCTATTCGCAATCGACCAAGATGCTCAAAGAGCTGGTCGGCGGATCGATGTACCCGCTCACGCTCGGCGGGCTTGACGACGCGATGCGCGAACTCACGCGCAAGAAGCACTAACGATAGGTAACCCGCTTTTTCAGGCGGCGTCGACGATCTCGAACAGCGTCTCGATCTGACGCCGCTCTGTCTCGGTAATCTCGGGGCGCCAGATATCGAAAATGAGCACGAGGCGATCATCGCTACTATCGTTCCACGCTTCGTGTTCGACCGTGTCGTCGAAAACCAGCAATTCGCCGAATTTCCACGTCCGCGTGACATCGCCTACGCGAAACCGGCACTTGTCGGGAACGATCAGCGGCAGATGACAGACGAATCTGGCGTTCATCATTCCGGTGTGCGGCGGAATTTTCGAATGCGGCCGGAGCAGCGAGAACATCAGCGAGGGAGCGCGCGTGCCGATCCGGCAAAGCGGCGCGTTTCGGTCGAGACTTTCGAACGTGACGGGGCAACGTGCGACTCGCACGTCCACGGGCGCACCGCTTTCGGTCAGATCGAAAGTGCTCCAGTCGGGATTTTCCAACAGTCCGTGCACGTCGCCCTGCGGACGGCTCGCGGTGGCCCGCATGTACGGCGCGAACGAGCCGTCATCGGCCAGCAGTGCTTGAGCCTCGCCGAGGATCGTCGGGGTTCGATCGCGCAACAGGTCGCGGAATGCGAACTGTGCGGCGTCGGCGAACGCGACGTAAGGCAAATCGGGATAGAAATAGGTGAGCGGGAGCTGGGGATACCGCTGTACCGCCAGATCGCGCGAGCGTTGCCCGAGCATGATTTCAAGCGATCTTTGGAATCTCGGGTGGCGTTCGGCCGGCCTCAGTCCGGCCTTCGCCAACCCTTCGAGCAGATGCTCGCCAAAGCGGCGATCGAGCCATGCCGCGGCGTCACGGGCTCGCAGCAACTCCTCGCGGGCGATTGCCGCACCGCCTCCGGCGAGCCGTCCGACCGCCCCGTAAAACGCGGAAGCGGCTCGGAAATCGCGCGCGAGCATGCGGTGATCGGCTTTCGCCAGCGTGGCAAGAACATCGCCGCGGTCGGCGGCGATGCGCCGGTCGGCCTCGGTTTCGGCGATTGCGGGTTGTGGGCTGTCGATAGCCATCAATACAGTTTGACGTCCGCTGTCGCTTCTCTCCAGGCGGCCTCGTCAGGCGCGGCGATTACATCGAGGTCTTGCGCCATCGCCGTAGGCTCGTCGACCCATTCGCGCAAGCCCGGTCCGCCGTTTATGACGTCGATGGCGAGCCGCTCCGTTTCGTATTCGTAGGGGAAATCGCGCCATAGCGGGTAATCAGGGTAGAGCTTGCGGATCGCCTTGAACGCGAGCGTCTGGAGCCGCCAGGGACGGAAGCTGGCATGATCGTAGAACCGGCCTTCCGCGTGGATCATCAAGCCGTTACACAGCATTCCTGCGTGCTTGTGGAAAGTCGGCTCGAACCATACTTCGCGTAAGCCGCAGCCTGCCAACCATGTGGGCGCGAGCCGCTCCATCTCCGCCAGCACCGCCTTGGCATTGATGTCGGGCGCGCCGAACAGCACTTCGAGCGGCCGCGTGGTGCCCCTGCCCTCGCTCAGCGTCGTTCCTTCGAGCATGACCGTCCCCGCATAGGCGCGCGCCATATTGACGTTCGCCGCATTCGGGCTCGGATTGATCCAGATGCGATCCGGCGGCCAGCCGAAGCCGGGGGCGGTTTCGGGCGCCCAGCCTTCCATCGCAACCACACGATAGTCGACGTCGAGCTTGAAGTGACGGACGAACCATGCGCCCATTTCGCCCATTGTCAGTCCGTGCCGCATCGGCATCGGCGCCGCGCCGACGAAGCTTTCCTGCCCGGGCACCAGCAGCGTCCCTTCGACCGGGCGTCCGGCCGGATTGGGCCGGTCAAGCACCCACACGCTCTTGCCGTGCGCCGCGGCGGCTTCGAGTAGGTAGAGCAGCGTGGTCACGAATGTGTAGATCCGGCAACCGAGGTCCTGAAGGTCGAACAGGAACACGTCGGCGGTGCTCATCATCTGCCCGGAGGGACGGCGGACCTCGCCGTAAAGGCTGAACACCGGGATGCCGTAGAACGGGTCGGTCGCATCCGCGGTTTCGACCATGTTGTCCTGCTTGTCGCCCTTGAGCCCGTGCTGCGGGCCGAATGCGGCGGTGACGTTGAGCCCGGCGGCGATCAAGGCATCGAGCGAATGAGTGAGATCGGCGGTGACCGAGGCCGGATGCGCGACGAGCGCGACGCGTTTGCCCTCGAGCGGGCGGCGCAGTTCGGGCTCGGCGAGGAGCCGGTCGATACCGAATTTCATGGGGCGAGCGCTGCCGGAACGCTCGCCGTGAAGCAAGCCGGATCGTGGAAATCGGGCGCGCCTTCGGGATGGGCGAGCGCCCAGTAGGACAGACGACCGCCCGTTTCCTCAAGAACGCAGCTCAGCCCCAGCCGCCAAGGTAGCGGAGGCAGGCTCGGGGCGGGAATCGCGGCGTCGAAGATCGCCAGACTCTGCCCCAAACGCAGCGTACAACCCGGCCCGTGCGGCATCGGATGTTCGCGCATGGCGGAGCGCGGCGCATCGAAGTCGTAGGCGTTCCAGCGTTCCGATGGCGACAGGTTAAGCTCGACGTACGCGGGGGCGCCCTCCCGCTGCACGAACGCCTCGAAGCAGGTCGTCCGCCACAGGCCATCGGCGCGCCCCTTCCCCGCGAACTGCGGCACCACCAGCTCGCCCGCGCCCTCGATCCGCCAGCGCAGCCGCAGCCGCAGCCAGGCTGGGTCGAACCCGATCACCCGCGCCTCGACGCTCCGCACCGCGAGCGGACGGAAATTGGGGTGAGGCGTCAGCGTGTGCGTTTCCAACCTCGCCTCCCCATGTTAGTCGCCGCTCGCCATGAGCCAGTACCAATCCGACCTGCTCCGCCTGCTCGACGAGCGCGGCTATGTCCACCAGATGACCGACGCTGCAGGGCTGGACGCCCTCGCCGCGCGGCAGATCGTGCCCGGCTACATCGGCTTCGACGCCACCGCGCCGTCGCTCCATGTCGGCAGCCTGCTCCAGATCATGCTGCTGCGACGGCTCCAGCAGGGCGGGCACAAACCGATTGTCGTGATGGGCGGTGGGACGACCAAGATCGGCGATCCTTCGGGCAAGGACGAGAGCCGCAAGCTGCTCACCGCCGACGCGATCCAGGCCAACATCGCATCGATCCGCACGGTGTTCGAACGCTTGCTGACGTTCGGCGACGGCCCGACCGACGCGATGATGCTCGATAACGACGAGTGGCTGTCGGCGCTCGGTTACGTCGATCTGCTGCGCGATGTCGGACCGCACTTCACCGTCAACCGCATGCTGGCGTTCGATTCGGTCAAGCTGCGGCTCGACCGCGAGCAGCCGCTGACCTTCCTCGAATTCAACTACATGATTCTTCAGGCCTACGATTTCCGCGAACTGGCGCTGCGCTATGGCTGCCGCTTGCAGCTCGGTGGATCGGACCAGTGGGGCAATATCGTCAACGGGATCGAACTTGGCCGGCGGATGGAGCGGATCGAGCTGTTCGGGGTGACCTCGCCGCTGCTCACTACCGCCGACGGCGGGAAAATGGGCAAAACCGCTGCGGGCGCGGTGTGGCTCAACGAGGACGCGCTGCCGTCGTGGGATTTCTGGCAGTACTGGCGCAACACCGACGACGGCGACGTGGGCCGGTTTCTGCGCCTGTTCACCGATCTGCCGCTCGCCGAGATCGAACGACTCGAAACGTTGGGCGGAAGCGAGATCAATGCCGCCAAGGTCGTTCTGGCGAACGAGGTCACCCGGTTGTGCCGGGGCGACGACGCGGCGCGCACCGCTGAGGCGACGGCCGCCGCGACATTCGCAGACGGCGGCACGGGGGGGGATCTGCCGACGCTGACCCTGCCCGCCGACGGCATCGCTCTGATCGATGCGCTTGTTGGCATCGGCTTTGCCGCCAGTCGCGGCGAAGCCAAGCGCCTGATCGCCGGTGGCGGCGCGAGGATCGGCGGCGTCGCAATAGGCGACGAGGCCCACCACATCGCGGGTGGCGGCGAGGTTCGCATCTCGGCGGGCAAGAAGAACCACGGCGTGCTGCGCCCGATCTAAGCCGGCTCGCGCCGGGTTTACCCAATCTTCGGGTTTACCGGGCATACCTTGCGCTCAGTGAGCAGAGGGATCGTTCGCCGATGGGTGGAGCACAGTTGATCGTCACCGAGATGCGTCAGGCGACGCGTCATCCGGTCAATCATCGCGTGATCGGCGAGCATCGAACGCTCGGCGACGTGCACTTCCACATCGCCAACATTTCCGCCCACGGCTTCATGGTCGAGGGCGTGCCCCCGTTCGGGCGCGGCGAGCGGATCACCATTCGCCTGCCCGTCATCGGGCGGATCGAGGCGCATTTGATCTGGATCACCGAGGATCGCGGCGGCTTCCAGTTCGAACGGATTATCCGCCTCGAGGATTTCGTGCGAATGATCGATACCATCCAGCCCAACCCGCGCCTGCGCGCCCCGCGTTGATTCTGCGCCAATAGCGGCTGTTTCAGCCCGCCAAGCCATCTCACCCTTGGCAAGAGCGCGGCGCGCTGCCATTCGGGCGCCGTGAGCGACCCGACGCACCCGCTGCAGATTCCGGATTTCCGCCACTACTGGCTGTCGCGCTTTACCGGGACGATCGCGCTGAGCGCCCAGGCGATCATCATCGGGTGGCAGGTCTACGGCCTGGCCCGAGCGACCATGGGGATTCGCGAAGCCGCATTCCTGCTCGGAATGATCGGGTTCGCCCAGTTCCTCCCGCTGTTCCTGCTGACCCCGGTGACGGGCCTGGTTGCCGACAGCTTCGATCGCCGCTGGCTGGTTCGCGGAACCACCGCGCTGCTGATGGTCAACGCTGCCGTGCTGGGGGTGCTGACCTGGTCTGGCCATCTCTCGCTGCCCGCGCTGTTCGGCGCCGCGGTCTTGGTCGGGATTGCGCGCGCTTTCGCGGGCCCGGCGTTTTCCGCACTGACGCCCAATCTCGTACCCAAGACGTTCCTGCCGACCGCCATCGCCATTAGTTCAATCGCGTGGCAAACGGGGACCATCGCAGGGCCCAGCGTTGGCGGACTGCTTTACGCGATCGATCCCGATATCGCCTATGCCGGGATAACCCTGATGCTGGGGATCTCGCTCGCGGCGATCTTCCTGATCGGACGGGTTCCGCAGCCCGCGGTGCAAAAGGACCGCCACCCGCTCCAGCGCATTCTCGACGGGTTCGCCTACATCCGCCGCAACCGTCTGGTGCAGGCGGCGATCACGCTCGATTTGTTCGCGGTCTTGCTGGCCGGCGCGACCGCGCTGCTGCCGATTTACGCCCGCGATATCCTTCATGTCGGAGCGAGCGGCCTGGGCTTCCTTGCCGCTGGGATGGGAATCGGGGCGTCGGTCGCGGCGATTTGGTTTTCGTTCCGCCCGATGAAGACCGAAGTCGGAATCAAGATGCTCGCCGCGGTGATCGTATTCGGGGCGGCAATCCTGGTCTTCGGCATATCGCGCAATTTCTGGCTCAGCCTGACCGCGCTCATGATCGCGGGGGCGGCGGACATGGTGTCGGTCTATGTCCGGTCTTCGCTGATCCAGCTTTACACGCCCGACGAGATGCGCGGCCGTGTCGGTGCGGTCAGCCAGCTCACGATCTCTGCCTCGAACGAGCTTGGCGAGGCCGAATCGGGGTTGCTGGCCTCGGTGCTCGGCCCGGTGGGCGCGGTGATGTTCGGCGGGGTCGGCGCGATTGCGGTAACTCTGCTATGGTCGCGGCTCTATCCCGAACTGCGCGATGCGCGCACATTCGAACCCCAAAATCGTAAGCAGGAGGCTGTTTCATGAAGGCCGAATCGATCCTCGATACCATCGGCAACACCCCGCACGTGCGCGTGTCGCGGATGTTCCCAGACCACGAAGTGTGGGTGAAGTGCGAACGCGCCAATCCCGGCGGCTCGATCAAGGATCGGATCGGGATAGCCATGATCGAGGCCGCCGAAGCCGACGGCAGCCTCAAGCCTGGCGGAACGATCATCGAGCCAACCAGCGGCAACACCGGGATCGGGCTCGCCTTGGCGGCCGCTGTCAAAGGCTACAAGCTCGTGCTCGTTATGCCCGAATCGATGTCGCTTGAGCGCCGCCGATTGATGCTTGCCTATGGCGCGACTTTCGACCTGACACCGCGCGAAAAAGGCATGAAGGGTTCGCTCGATCGCGCACATGAACTGAGCGCGAGCACGCCCAATTCGTGGATCCCGCAACAGTTCGAGAACCAGGCCAACATCGATGTCCATGCCCGCACGACGGTCAAGGAAATCTTGGCGGACTTCGCCGACACCCCGCTCGACGCGCTGATCACCGGGGTCGGCACGGGCGGACACCTGACCGCCTGCGCCGAAGGGCTCAAACGCGTTTGGCCCGGAATGAAAGCGTTCGCGGTCGAACCGACTCTTTCGCCGGTGATCTCGGGCGGACAACCCGGTCCGCACCCGATCCAGGGCATCGGCGCGGGCTTCATCCCCCCCAATCTGCACACCCAGGCGATCGATGGCGCGATCCAGGTCGAGGCGGAGGCGGCAAAAGAGATGGCGCGGCGCTGCGCGCGCGAGGAAGGCATGCTGGTGGGGATCAGCTCGGGCGCGACGCTCGCGGCGATCGCGCAGAAGCTGCCCGAGCTGGATGCCGGCGCGCGCGTGCTCGGGTTCAACTACGATACCGGCGAGCGCTATCTGTCGGTGCCGGATTTCCTCCCCGAATGAGCGCGCCCGAGCGGATCGATTACCGCGACGGCGATGTCGCGCTGAGCGGATTGCTGGCACGACCCGCAGGACCAGCGCGCGCGGCGGTGGTGGTCTTCCCCACGATCATGAACGCCGCGCCGAATGTCGAACGTCGCCCGGGAATGCTCGCCGCGGCCGGTTACGTCGCATTTCTTGCCGATCTGTACGGTGAGCAGCCCTCTCCCGATCGCGAGCGAGCACACGCGCTGGGTGTCGCTTTGCGCGCCGACGTGTCGGCCTATCGGCGCCGTATCGCCGCCGCAGTCGCCGCGCTCGGTGCACATCCCGCATGCGCCGGCTTGCCGATGGCGGCGATCGGGTACTGCCTTGGCGGGCAGGCGGTGCTCGAGGCAGCGCGGATGAACCTGCCGCTTGAGATTGTCGCCAGCTTCCACGGCATCCTTTCGAGCGACGCGCCCGCGACCGAGCCCGTCCGCCCCCGCATCCTCGTCTGTCACGGCGACTGCGATCCGCTGGTCCCGCGTGAGCAGGTCGCCGCATTCGAGCAGGAGATGGACGTCGCGGGTGCCGACTGGCATCTCCACGTGTATTCGGGCGTCAAACACGGCTTCACCGATCCTCAGGCCGACAGCTTCGGGATGCCGGCGTTGGGCTACGACGCCAGCGCCGATCGCCAAAGCTGGGCCGCGATGCTCAGCCTGTTCGACGAGGCGTTCGGCTAGGCGGCAGCGCCAAACGCTTCGACGGGCAGAGCCATCATTGCTTCGGAGCCGCTTTCGATCTTGCGCCGCAGCGCGCCCGCATCCGGCGTGAAGCGCTCGGCGTAGTAGCGCGCGGTGACGAGCTTGGCCTCGTAGAATGCCGGGTCGGACGCCCGGTCCGCCAAAGATCTCGCCGCGACCGTCGCCATGCGCAGCCACATTGTGCCGAGCGCCACGATCCCCATGATGTGCATGTAGTGATGCGCGCCGGCGCCGGCGTTGTTGGGGTTCGCCATGCCGTTCTGCATCAGCCACATCGTTGCGGCCTTGAGTTCGCCGTTCGCTTTCTCGACGCGCTCGGCAATGGGCGCGAGCCGCGCATCGGCTTTGGCTTCGGCGCACTCGCCATCAACCAGCGCGAACAGCGCCTGAACCGCGCGGCCGCCGTTCATCGCCAGCTTGCGCCCGACCAGGTCCATTGCCTGGATGCCGTTGGTGCCTTCGTAGATCTGCGCGATCCGGGCGTCGCGGACGAACTGGTCCATACCCCATTCGGCAATGTAGCCATGCCCGCCGAACACTTGCTGCATCTGCACGGTGGTGTCGAAACCGACGTCGGTGCCGTAACCCTTGATCACCGGGGTCAACAGCCCGATCAGATCGTCCGCCATCCGGCGTTCGTCTTCGGTCGCGGCGTGGTGGCTGAGATCGACCTGGAGCGCGCCCCACAGGCACAGCGCGCGCATCCCTTCGGTGAACGCCTTGGCATCCATCAGCATGCGCCGCACGTCGGGGTGTACGAATAGCGTGTCGGCCTTCTCGGCCGGGTCAGCCGCACCCGTCAGCGCGCGGCCCTGGCGCCGTTCGTGCGCGTACTTGACCGCGTTCTGGTACGCGACCTCGGCTTGCGACAGACCCTGGACGCCGACCCCGAGCCGCGCCGCGTTCATCATGATGAACATCGCGGCGAGACCTTTATTCTCGTCGCCGACCAGCCACCCCGTCGCGCCATCGTAGTTCATCACGCAAGTTGAATTGCCGTGGATGCCCATCTTGTGCTCGAGCGACCCGCAGCTGACGGCGTTGCGCTCGCCGAGCGAGCCGTCCTCGTTCACCACCACCTTGGGCACCAGAAACAGCGAGATGCCCTTGCTGCTCTCGGGTGCATCGGGGGTCTTGGCGAGCACCAAGTGGATGATGTTGTCCGTCAGATCATGCTCGCCGGCGGAAATGAAGATCTTGGTCCCGGTGATCGCGTAGGAGCCGCCGGCCTGGGGCACCGCCCGCGTGCGAATCAGCCCGAGATCGGTCCCGCATTGCGGTTCGGTCAGGTTCATCGTCCCGAGCCATTCGCCCGCGACCATCTTGGGAAGGTATTTTGCCTGCTGCTCGGGCGAGCCTTTGGCAATGATTGCGCTGATTGCGCCGTTGGTGAGGCCCGGGTACATCCCGAACGAGTGGTTGGCGCTCGAGACGAATTCCTCGACCATGAAGCCGAGCACCTCGGGCATCGCTTGCCCGCCGAACGCTTCGGGCATGGCCAGCGTGCCCCAGCCCGCCGCGCGATACTGCTCGAACGCCTGCTTGAACCCGGTGGGCGTAGTTACCGATCCGTCGGGATGGCGCGTGCACCCCTCGCGGTCGCCGACCTGGTTGAGCGGGGCAAGGACTTCGGTCGCGAACTTGCCGCATTCCTCGACCAGCGTATCGACCAACTCGGCGGTGACGTTCTCGAAGCCCGGAAGATTCCCGTAGCTTTCGATCTGCAACAGCTCGTTGACGACGAAGCGGGTGTCGCGCACCGGTGCGTGATAAATCGGCATGGCCGGCCCCTCAGTTGCTCAACGCCGCCGGGTCGATCGTCTCGAGCAGGCGGATGAATTCGGACAGCTCGGCGATTGCCGAATCGATGTCGGCGCGCTGGTGCTGGAGCCGCGCGACGCGATCCCGGCAGCGTTCGACCGTCACGCGGCGCTGCTCAGCGCGATCGTCGCCGAGATCGTAAAGGTCGATCATTTCCTTGATCTCGGTCAGGCTGAAGCCGACGTTCTTGGCGCGCATGATCCACGCCAGCCGGGCGCGATCGCGCTTGGAATAAATCCGGCTCAGCCCGCTGCGTGCGGGCGCGATCAGCCCTTCGTCCTCGTAAAAGCGCAGAGCGCGCGCGGTGACCGCAAACTCGGCGGTAAGGTCGGAGATGCTGTAACGGTCGCGCTCGAGCGCGTCGGGCCGGTCGAGATGGGCGCCATCGTGCGCGGCGGCGGAAGCGGTTGAGGTCATGGCCGAGGCTCGTAAATTACCTTTACGTAAGCGTCAATTTTCCAGCGCGACAAGGTCGTCGCCGTCAAGCCGGCGGTAAAAGCAGCTCGCCGCGCCGGTATGACAAGCCGGGCCTGCCGGCTCGACGCGCAAGACGAGCGCATCCTGGTCGCAATCGACGAGCATCTCGACCACCCGCAGGACGTTGCCCGAGCTTTCGCCTTTGAGCCACAACCGGCCGCGCGAGCGCGAGTGGAAATGAGCAAGCCCGGTCTCGCGCGTCTTGGCCAGCGCTTCGGCATCCATGAACGCGACCATCAGCACCCGCCCGGTCGTCGCATCGACGGCCACCGCGCTCAGCATTCCCTGCGCGTCGAACTTCGGCTGAAAGCAACCGTCGGATCGAGAATGTTCGGCGGGTTTCATCCGATTTCCTTGTTGCACGATAACCACATGTGTCGATCAAAAATTGCGCCGGAGCCGCTTGCCGCTTTCACTTAGATCATGATTGAACGATCAGGCGTCCGCGGTTGACGAGCAGCCAACCGGCACGGCGGCTTCAGGCCGGCGGCCATGGTTCGGGGACAACGCCAAGACCTGTTACAGGGTCTGCCGCATGAGGGATCGGGCGAGACGGTCAAAGGGGGACCGTTTCACCGCGCAAGCGGCGCTCATCGAGTTTCGTCACGACGGACGCCCGGAACGCAAGTTCCGGGCGTTTTCGTTTAAAGCGCTTCGTCGAGCACCCGCGCGAAGCAGGCGATCGTCACTTGCGCCGCGCCGGCGTGCAGCAGCACGCGAGTGCAGGCGTCGGTGGTCGCCCCACTGGTGAGAACATCGTCGACCAGCAGCACCTTGCGTCCGGCGAGCCGGCCCTTGCGGCGCGGATCGACGGCTATCGCGCCGCTCAACGCGCGCGCCCTCGCCGCGCGGCCCAGCCCGCCGAGCTTGGGCGTCGGCTTGACCCGGACCAGCGCATCGACCGCCAGCGCCGCGCCGGTCGCGCGCGCCACCTCGCGCGCCAGCAGCGCCGCCTGATTGAACCCGCGGCTCCACAGCCGCCAGCGGTGGAGCGGCACCGGGACGACCAGCCATTCGCGATCGACCGCGGGCAGACGCGCGGCGATCAGGCGTCCGAGCAGCGGCGCGAGCGCAATCCGGCGACCGTGCTTGAAGGCGAGGACGAGCTTGCGCGAACCGTCGGTGTAAAGCGTTGCCGCGGCGATCCCCGCGTGGCGCGGCGGGCGGGCGAGGCACGGTGCGCATAGTGCTCCGTCGGCCACGCTGCCCGCGAACGGCCGCTGGCACGAAGCGCAGCATGGTTCGCTGGGTATCTTGAGCTCGGCCCAACAGGCGGCGCACAGCCCGCCTTGCGCTGCGAGCGCGGCGCCGCACAGCGGACAGCGCGGCGGGAACACGAAGTCGACGAGCGGCGTCAGGCTGGCGGCGACCCCCATACGGCGCGAGCTTAGCGAGCGCGACGCGCCGGGCAAGCTTGCGTGGGACGCGCGCGCACGGCAGATGGCCGCGATGAATGCGCCCCCGGTCATCTTCGCCCCGACCCGCCGGTTCGCGGTGCGCAGGCGGATGATCGTGCGCCAGAATCGGTTGAGCGCGGCACATTATCTGCTCGACGACATGGTCGAGGACATCGCCGAGCGCTTGGCGTTCCTGCGTCACGACCCGCCCCGCAGCCTGGTCATCGGCGATTGGAGCGGCGCGTTGGCAGCGCGGCTAAGCGGCGTGATCGAACAAGCCGGGCCCGGCTTCGATTCTGAAGCACCCTTTCCCGGCGGCGAGTACGACTTCATCGCCAGCCTCGGCGCGCTCGACACGGCCAACGACTTGCCCGGCGCGCTGATCCACATGCGCGCCGCGCTCGCGCCGGGCGGGCTGGCGATCGCCAGCTTCGTCGGTGCGGGGAGCCTGCCGGGCCTGCGCGCCGCGATGCTCGCAGCCGATGGCGAGCGCCCCGCCCCGCGGCTCCACCCGATGGTCGATGTGCGCGGCGGGGGGCGACTGCTCCAGCGCGCTGGCTGGGCCGATCCGGTGGTCGATAGCCGGACGGTGGAAGTGCGGTTCGCCTCGCTGGACCGCCTGGTGGCCGATTTGCGCGACCAAGGGCTGTCCAACGCCCTTGCCCGCCCCGGCCCGCCCCTGACCCGCAGCGGGTGGGATCGAGCACGAACGGTTCTTGGCCAAGGTACGGTCGAGACCTTCGAAATCCTCACGCTCAGCGGGTGGAAGCGCTAAGCGCCGCCTGCGCCGCCGCCAAACGCGCAATCGGGACGCGGTAGGGCGAGGCGCTGACGTAATCGAGCCCCACCCTCTCGCAAAACGCGATGCTCGCCGGATCGCCACCATGCTCGCCGCAGATGCCAAGCTTGAGGTCGGCGCGCGCCGCGCGGCCCCGCTCGGCGGCAAGCTCGATCAACTGACCGACGCCCTCGATGTCGAGACTGACGAACGGATCGCGCGGATAGATGCCCTGTTCGACGTACGGTGCCAGAAAGCGCGCCGCATCGTCCCTCGAAACGCCCAGAGTTGTCTGCGTCAGGTCGTTGGTTCCGAAGGAAAAGAACTTTGCATCCTGCGCAATTTCGCCCGCCATCAGCGCCGCGCGGGGCAGCTCGATCATCGTGCCGACCAGGTAATCGAGCGTACGCCCCTTCTCGGCAAAAACCTGCGCGGCGGTCCGGTCGACCAGCGCCTTGAGGATCGTCAGCTCGCGGCCCGTCGCCACCAGCGGGATCATCACCTCGGGCACCGGCGCCTCGCCGCCGCTCGCCGCTACGTCGCAAGCCGCCTCGAAGATCGCGCGCGCCTGCATCTCGTAGATCTCGGGGAACGTGATCCCAAGCCGGCAGCCGCGATGCCCAAGCATCGGGTTGAATTCGTGAAGCTCGGCGGCGCGGCGTTTGAGCGCGTCCACGCCCACCCCGACCGCGTCGGAAAGCTCGACAAACTCGGCGTCGGCCTGCGGCAGGAACTCGTGGAGCGGCGGGTCGAGCAAGCGGATCGTCACCGGCAGCCCGGTCATGGCCTCGAATATCGAATGGAAATCGGCGCGCTGCTCGGGCAGCAGCTTGGCCAGCGCGGCGCGGCGCCCGGCCTCGTTCTCGGCCAGGATCATCTGGCGCACCGCGCTGATCCGGCGCGCGTCGAAGAACATGTGCTCGGTCCGGCATAGTCCGACGCCCTCGGCCCCGAACGTGCGCGCCATCCGGCAATCGGCCGGGGTTTCGGCATTGGTGCGCACTTTCATCCGGCGGTGCGCGTCGGCCCACGCCATCACCGTGCCGAAGTCTCCGACCAGCTCGGGCTCGATCGTCGCGACCTCGCCTGCCATCACTTCCCCGGTCGCGCCGTCGAGCGTGATAACGTCGCCCTCGCGCAGCTCGCGCTCGGCGATCCGCAGCGTGCGCGCGGCTAGGTCGATCGACACCGCCGACGCGCCCGAAACGCACGGCCGCCCCATTCCCCGCGCGACCACCGCAGCGTGTGACGTCCTGCCGCCGCGCGCGGTCAGAATGCCCCGCGCCGCGTGCATTCCGTGGATGTCCTCAGGACTGGTCTCGGCGCGCACGAGGATCACCGCCTCGCCGATCGCGGCGCGGCGCTCGGCGGCGTCGGCGTCGAGCGCGATCGCGCCCGACGCCGCGCCGGGGCTGGCCGGCAGCCCTTTGGTCAGCACCTCGCGCAGCGCCGCGGGATCGAGCGTCGGGTGAAGCAACTGGTCGAGCGCCATCGGATCGATCCGCATGACCGCCGTCGCCTCATCGATCAGCCCCTCGCCGACCATCTCGACCGCCATCCGAAGCGCGGCTTTGGCGGTGCGCTTTCCGCTGCGCGTCTGGAGCATCCACAGTTTGCCGCGCTCGACGGTGAACTCGATATCCTGCATGTCGCGGTAGTGCGCCTCGAGCAGCGCGAACACCTCGGCCAGCTCGGCGTAGGCAGCGGGCATCGCTTCTTCCATGCTCAGCGGCTGGGCGCCTGCGGTCTCGCGCGCGGCGCGGGTCAGGTATTGCGGGGTGCGAATGCCCGCGACGACGTCCTCGCCTTGCGCGTTGACCAGCCATTCGCCGTAGTAGGCCTTCTCTCCCGTCGCCGGATCGCGAGTGAAGGCAACGCCGGTCGCGCTCGTTTCGCCCATGTTGCCGAAGACCATCGCCTGGACGTTGACCGCGGTGCCCCACTCGGCGGAAATCGCATTGAGGCGGCGATAGACTTTGGCGCGGTCGCTGTCCCAACTGTCGAACACCGCGCGGATCGCGCCCCAGAGTTGTTCGGTAACGTCCTGCGGAAACGGGCGGCCAAGCTGCGCCTCGACGATGGCTTTGTACTCGCCGACGAGCGCCTGCCAATCCTCGGACTGCATCTCGCCATCGGCGTAGAACCCGTTGTCTTCCTTGGCGATCTCCAGCGCATCTTCGAACAAGTGGTGATCGATCCCGAGCACCACGTCGCCGTACATCTGGATGAACCGCCGGTAGCTGTCCCATGCGAACCGCGCGTCGTGCGCCGCGTTGGCCAAGCCGAGCACGGTCGCATCGTTGAGCCCGAGGTTGAGCACGGTATCCATCATCCCCGGCATCGACACCCGCGCGCCCGAGCGGACCGAGACGAGCAGTGGGTCGGCGTCGTCGCCGAACTTCTTGCCCACCGCGCGCTCGATGTGCGCGAGCGCTTCTACGACTTCGGCCTTGAGGCTGTCTGCGAACCCCCCGCCTTCGGCCAAGTAGCGAACGCACTCTTCTGTTGTGATCGTGAATCCCGGCGGCACCGGCAGGCCGATTCCGGCCATTTCAGCGAGGTTCGCGCCCTTACCGCCGACAATCGACTTGTCGCGCGCCCGCGCATCGCCGTGGGTGACACCGCCGCCGAACGTGTAAACCTGGGCGCTCATTTTTCGGCAGCTTCCCGTCGGAGAGGGTGACGAAGGCGACAGTGTGTCACCCATGTGTCACCCGAGAAATATCCTCGTATTTTCGCGACTTAACCTGCCAATGATGACAGGTGACGGATATTCGCGCGGCTCACCCCTCGATCCGCGAGAAATCGGCGACGCGATGGACGGCGGCGCGGAAGCGGCCGAGAAGGGCAAGCCGGGCTTCGCGTTTGGCAGGATCGGCATCGTTGACGGTCACTCCTTCGAAAAACGCATCGATCGGCGCGCGCAGCCCCGCCAGCGCGGTCATCGCTCCGGCGAAGTCCTCCGCCTCGACCGTCGCGCTCGCCTTGGACTCGGCCGCGTCGAGCGCATCGATCAACGCCTTTTCCGCAGGCTCGGGGGTGTAGGAAAGTGGTTTCCCGCCTTCCCCCGCATAGTCTTCCTTCTTGAGGATATTCGCCGCGCGCTTGTACCCAGCGAGCAGGTTGGCGCCGTCGGAAGTGCCCACAAACGCCTGAAGCGCATGGACCCGGGCGAGCAGGCGGACGAGATCGTCCTCCCCGCCGAGCGCGAACACCGCGTCGATCAGATCGTGGCGGACGCCGGCTTCGCGCTGCTGGACTTTGAGGCGGTCAGCGAAGAAGTCGAGCAGCTGTCGTTCGCTGCCGGCTAAACCGCCTTCAGACGACTTTATCCATTCTTGTGCCATTTCGATTGCTCGAGTTAGCGGCAGTCGAATGTTCCCAGCTACCAATTGGGCGGTGATTGCCAAGGCGGCCCGACGCAACGCGAAAGGATCCTTTGAGCCTGAGGGAGGCAGTGCGACCCCAAAGAACGCAGCAATCGTATCTAGCTTATCCGCCAAACTCACCGCCACCGTCACCGGTGCAGTCGGCACTTCGTCGCCCTGCCCGACCGGCTTGTAATGATCGCGGATCGCGTCGGCGACTTCGTCGGGGAGGCCTTCGGCGCGGGCGTAGTAGCCGCCCATCACGCCTTGAAGCTCGGGAAATTCGCCGATCATCTGGGTGACGAGATCGGCCTTGCACAGCCGCGCGGCTTGTTCGGCGAGATCGGCGAGGTGCGCCTGATCCTCCCCAGACTGGTCTGGGGAGGGGGACCGTCCGGAGGAGGATGGAGGGGTGTTCTTTGCCGCAAGGGAGGAGACCCCTCCACCAGCTTCGCTGGTCCCCCTCCCCATCGTTGATGGGGAGGATTTGACGATGCCCTCCTCGACCAGCCAGCGCGCCAGTTTGGCCACGCGCTCGACTTTGCCGGCGAGCGTTCCCAGCTTCTCGTGGAAGGTAATCCGTGCAAGCCCCTCGGCATGCTGCTCGAGCGTCTTCTTGCGGTCCTGCTCCCAGAAGAAGCGCGCATCGCTGAGCCGCGCGGCGAGTACCTTGCGGTTGCCGTCGATGATCGCCGTTCCGCCGTCGCTCGCGTCGATATTGGCGGTGCAGACAAACGCATTGGCGAGCTTTTCGCGCGCGTCCTGACACACGAAGTACTTCTGGTTGGCCCGCGCGGTGAGCTGGATCACTTCGGGCGGAACGTCGAGGTACGCTTCGTCGAACCGGCCGAGCAACGGCACCGGCCATTCGGTGAGCCCGGCGTTTTCGATCACCAAACCCTCGTCCTCGACCAGCGTCAGCCCCGCGGCCAGCGCGGCGGCGCGGCTCATTTCGCGGACGATGCCTTCGCGCTCCGCGTGACCGACGAGGACGTGGCAAGCGCGCAACTTCTCGGCATAGTCGTGCGCGCCGCCGATGGTGATTTCGCCGGGATGGTGGAAACGGTGGCCGACCGTGACGACGCCCGACTGAACGCCGCCGATCTCGAAATCGACCGGGTCTTCGCCCAAGATCGCGACGATCCCCGACAGCGGCCGCACCCAGCGCAGGCTTTCGGTCGAAAGCGACGCGGCGCCCCAACGCATCGATTTGGGCCAGGCGAAAGTGCGCACGATCGCCGCAACGGCCCAGGCGAGAATCTCGGTGGTGGCGCGGCCCTGCTTCTCGATCACCGCGAACCAGGTGCCATTGCGATCCTCGAGCCGGTCCTGCGTCAGCCCGGTCTTGCGCAGAAACCCGGCCAGCGCCGCTTCGGGCGCGCCGACCTTGGGACCCTTGAGTTCCTCGCTTACCGGCTCGGTCGCCAGCGGCAGATCGCGGGCGATCAGCGCGAGGCGGCGCGGCGTGGACCACACCGAAACTTCCCCGTGCGTGACGCCGGTCGCCGCCATGTGCGTCCGAAACGCCTTGTCGAACTCGGCCCGCGCCCCGGCCTGCATCCGCGCCGGGATTTCCTCGCAGCGCAGCTCGAGGAGGAAGTCGCTCACGCCGTCCATCCGGGGTAGACTTCGGCCCAGCGCGGTGTTTCGTGCTCTATCCACTTCTCGCAGCTGCCGCGCGCCAGATCCCTAACGCGCCCCATGTAGCTTGCGCGTTCCTGGACGCTGATCACCCCGCGCGCCTGGAGCAGGTTGAACACGTGGCTGGCTTCGATCGCCTGCTCGTAAGCGGGGATCGGCAGGCCGGCGTCGAGCGAGCGGCGGCATTCATCCTCGGCGCGGCGGAAGCTTTCGAACAGCGTCCCGGTATCCGCGACCTCGCCACCGCCGCGTGCGCGGTGTGGATGGAACGTTCCCAATGATCCTCCCCGGAACCGGGAGGGGGA
>JBBRER010000017.1:0-25233 GCA_038202745.1 Sphingomonadales bacterium | reverse complement strand
GCTGATGAACATCCTGCTCAGCTCCGCCGGATGATCACGACTTGCCCGGCGAGCGCGGGGAGCTGTGCGCCCGGCGCCAGTTCGATCCGCTGCGCGTCGGCGCGCGCGCGGTTGAGCACCGCGGCGGGCACCCCCGGCTCGTAAGCCAGGACCGCCGCGCGGCCGAGCCAGCGCGCCTGGCGCAGCGTCAACTCATCGGGATCGTCGCCCGCAAAAGCGAATTCGCGCCGCACCGGGTTGGGCGCTCCGCCGCTCGCCAGCCAGCGCGGCACCGCGTCTGCCGCGTGATCGACGAGTGGATCGAGCGGAGCGCCGGGCGCCAGCGCCGCGTCGAGCGCGGCGCGGCGTTCGTCCGCCGTCGGAAACGCCGCTCGTAGCCCCGCGCGCGCCTGTCCCAGCGCATCGGCAAGCACCCCGAGCGAAGCCGGAAGCACCGTTTCGAGCGCCAGACGCAGTGCCTTGGCGAGCCCCGCCGAAACCCCACCGGTGCCGATTGCGATCAGCACCGGCCCGCGCTCGAGCACCGACGGCACGGTGAAGTCGCACAAATCCGCGCGGTCGACGACGTTGACCAGCAGCCCGCGCGCGCGCAGCCGCGCCACCGCCGCTTCAGGCCGATCGAGCGCAACGAACGCGAGGCACGCGCCGGCCTCGTCTTCGTCCGCAACGCGCCCGCCCGCGCGCTCGATCAGCCGGCGCTTGGCCGCCGCGGGCTCGCCCTCGCCGACGAGAATCACGCTCTGCCCGGCGATGCGATGGAAAAGCGGCAACGAGTGCATGGTCTTGCGCTAGCTCCCCGACCCGGGCGGCGGCAATCTCAGGCGAAAGGGAAGTGGATGCGGTAGATGCGCGGTGGATGCATCCGGCGCGCGGGTTTAGTCAAGCCAGTCGGGCACCCGCTCGGCGGCGAGGATCGTTGCGGGCTCGATGCGGTCGGCGACAATCGCCCAGCGCGCGCCGTCGACCAGCACTTCGGGCACCAGCGCGCGGCTGTTGTATGTGTTGGCCATCGTCGCGCCGTACGCGCCCGCGGTGCGGAATACCGCGAGATCGCCCGCGGCGACCGCATCGATATCGCGGTGCATCGCGAAAGTGTCGCTGCTTTCGCAGATCGGCCCGACGATGTTGGCGGTCATCCGTGCGCCGGTGGGGGCGCCCGCGATGAAATCGTGCCAGGCGTCGTAAAGCGCGGGACGCGCAAGGTCGTTCATCGCCGCATCGACCACGACGAACGGCGTGCCCGCGCCGCGCTTGACCCGGATCACTTCGGTGACCAGCACCCCGGCGTTGCCGGTGATCACGCGCCCGGGCTCGAACATCAGGTCGACGTCCCACGCGCCCGCCACCTCGGCGACCATCGCGCCGTATTCGTCAGGACCCGGCAGCACCTCGCCCGCGCGGTACGGCACTCCCAGCCCGCCGCCGAGATCGACGTGAGTGACCGTGTGGCCGGCAGCGCGCAACGAGCGCACCAATTCACCCACGCGCTCGAACGCGCGGCGCGAGGGGGCAAGGTCGGTGATCTGGCTGCCGATGTGCACCGCCAGCCCGCGCATCTCGAGACCGGGAAGGTCGGCGAGCCGCGCATAAATCGCACCCGCATCGTCGTACGCGACCCCAAACTTGTTCTCGGCCTTGCCGGTCGAAATTTTGGCGTGGGTGCCCGCATCGACATCGGGATTGGCGCGCAGGGTCGCCACCGCGCGCGCGCCGGCAGCGAGCGCGATGGCGGAAAGCTCGATGCCTTCCTCTTCGCTCTCGACGTTGAACTGCCCGATCCCCGCGGCGAGCGCTTCGCTCATTTCGGCGCGGGTCTTGCCCACGCCCGAAAACACGATCTCCGCCGCCGGGATGCCCGCCGCCAACGCGCGGCGCATTTCTCCGGCCGAGACGACATCGGCGCCATACCCTTCGCGCCCGAGCACGTTCAGCACCGCAAGATTGGGGTTCGACTTGACCGCGAAGGCCAGATGGACGCGCGGCAACCCGCCAAGCGCGGCGCGGAACACGCGCGCGTGGCGGACAAGCGTCGCGCGCGAATAGACGTAGACCGGCGTGCCCACCGCGCGCGCGATTGCGGCCAGCGGCACATCCTCGGCGTGGAGGACGCCGTCGCGGTAGGCAAAATGATCCATTCGGGAAGACTCAGATCGGGTCGGTCGGGCGCGGGCTCGGCGTGGGCTGCGGCGCGGGGCTGGCCTTGGTCCCGCCGTCGATCCCATCGCCGTTATCGTCGGGGGGCAGATCGTAGGGATCGTCGGCGCGCGGCTCGGAGCGGCTGCGCAGCTCGGTCGAGCGCTGCGGTGCGGCTTGCGGCGGCGGGGTGAGCAGTTCCTGCGCGCTCGGCCGATCCTCGCGGCCATAAGGCGCGACCGGCAGCGCGTGCCCCGCCGAAGGGCGCAGATCGCCGTTCTGGCCGCACGCGGCGAGCGCGACGGTGAAGACAAGCACGGCAAGCGAACGGCGCATCGGCTACTCCAGCCCGAGCGCGGCGCGCGCCTCGGCAACGCGCTTGCTTACCTCGGCGGGCGCGGTTCCGCCATGGCTGGCGCGCGCCGCGACCGAGGCTTCGACCGACAGCGCCGCAAGCGCGCCTCCGCCGATCCGCGGATCGATCGCGCGAAGATCGGTGAGCGGGAGCGCGGACAGCGCCACCCCCCGGCTTTCGGCGAGCTTGACCGCCGCGCCGGTGACGTGGTGCGCTTCGCGGAACGGCAGCCCGGCCTCGCGCACCAGCCAATCGGCCAGATCGGTCGCGGTGGCATGTCCGAGATCGGCCGCGGCGCGCATTCGTTCGGTGCGGAACGTCGCGCCCGCGATCATGCCCTCCATCGCTGCCAAGCTCAGCATCAGCAACCCCGCGGCCTCGAACACCGGGGGTTTGTCGTCCTGCATGTCCTTCGAATAAGCGAGTGGGAGCCCCTTCATCGTCACCATCAGCGCCACAAGTGAGCCGACGATCCGCCCCGAATGCCCGCGCACCAGTTCGGCCGCGTCGGGGTTCTTCTTTTGCGGCATGATCGAGCTGCCGGTCGAAAGGCTGTCGGGCAGCGCAACGAAGCCGAACGGCTGGCTCGACCAGATCACCAGCTCCTCGGCGAGACGCGACAAGTGCAGCGCGCATTGGGCGGCCGCTGCAAGGTAATCGAGCGCGAAATCGCGATCCGAAACCGCGTCGATGCTGTTCGCGGTCGGTCGATCGAAGCCGAGCGCCGCGGCGGTCGCGTCGCGGTCGATCGGAAAACCGGTCCCGGCGAGCGCGGCGGAGCCCAGCGGGCAGCTATTCATCCGATAGTGGGCATAAAAGAACCGCGAGCGGTCGCGCTCAAACATTTCATAGTAGGCCATCAGGTGGTGGCCGAGCGTAACCGGCTGCGCGGTTTGCATGTGCGTGAAGCCGGGCATTATGCTGCCGGTGTGCTCGCCCGCGCGCGTGACGAGCGCGCGTTGAAGCGCGGCGAGGGCGGCGTCGGCATGGTCGCAAGCCTCGCGCACCCACAGCTTGAAGTCCGTCGCGACCTGATCGTTGCGGCTGCGCGCGGTGTGGAGCCGTCCCGCGACCGGCCCGATCAATTCGGCGAGCCGGCTTTCGGTGGTCATGTGGATGTCTTCGAGGTCCCAGTTTTCCGGGACGCCGTCGGCCTCGTATTCGGCCGCAACGCGGTCGAGACCGGCGGCGATCGCTGCGGCATCCGCCGGCTCGACGATGCCTTGCGCGCCGAGCATCGCGACGTGCGCTTTGGAAGCGGCGATGTCGTGGCGCCACAACGCCTTGTCGAACGGGATCGAGGCATTTATCTCGCGCATGATCGCGGCGGGGCCTTCGGCGAACCGCCCGCCCCACATCGCATTGGAGCCGCCTGCCGTGATATCGTCCCGCTCGCTCACGCTGATCGTCCTCGGCGGCATCCTGTTCGCCAGCGGGTGCGATAGGGCGACAAACCAGCCCGCGCAACCGCGCGAGACGGCGAGCGAAGGCGACTCCGCGCCGGCGCTGACCGGGACGGTCGATCGCAGCCACAAGGGCAGCGAGCTGCCCTTGCTCGTGCTCAAGGACGCGGCGGGGGAGGAACTCAAACTCGCGAGTCTCAAGGGCAAGCCGTTGCTGCTCAACCTATGGGCGACATGGTGCGCGCCGTGCGTCGCCGAACTGCCGACGCTGGCCAGGCTCGCGGCCGGAGACAAGGTCGCGGTCGTCACCGTCTCGCAGGACCTCACCGGCGCGGAGAAGATCGCCCCGTTCCTCGCCGCGCACGGCGCGGGCGCGCTACCCGGCTGGCTCGATCGGGACAATGACCTCGCCCAGCAGTACGATGCGCAGACGCTGCCGACGACGGTTTACTACGACGCCGCGGGTCGCGAAGTATGGCGGCTGACCGGCGGCCACGACTGGAGCGGCGCGGACACCGCGGCGCTGCTGGCGGAGGCGAGGTGACCCTGCGCCTGCGGCAACAACGCGTCTAAGCCGATTGCCTTTCGAGCCGCTCGCTGGCGATCAACCAGCGCTGCTCCGCGCGTTCCAGTTCCCGAGTGACCTCCGCCCGCCGGCGCGCGAGTTCGCCCATGGTCAGCGCGCTCAGCGCCGGTTCGGCAGAGGCTGGGTCGAACATCGCACGATCGATGCTCGACGACTGGGCGTTGAGGCGCGCGATTGCGGCTTCCGCCTCGGAAACGGCTTTGCTCACCTGGCGCGCATCCTCTCGCGCTTGGGCGGCCGCCTTGCGGTCCTTCTTTTCGGCTTTGGCGCGCGCGTCCACCTTCGGCTGGTTCCGGCCGAGCACGAAGTCGATGTAGTCTTCCATGCTCCCTGCGTAGTCGGCGGCGGTGCCGTTATCGACCAGCACCAGCCGGTCCGCGGTCAGCTCGACCATGTGCCGATCGTGGCTGATCAGGATGACCGCGCCCTCGAACGCGTTGAGCGCCTGGACCAGCGCCTCGCGCGCATCGACGTCGAGGTGGTTGGTCGGCTCGTCGAGGATCAGCAGGTGCGGCGCGTCGCGGGTGATCAGCGCCAGCGCCAGGCGCGCGCGCTCACCGCCCGATAGCTGTCCGACGCGAGTCGTGGCGCGGTTGCCCGAAAAGCCGAACCGGCCAAGCTGCGCCCGGACCGCGCCCGGAGTCATCCCCTTCATCGCGCGGGTCATGAGCTCGAGCGGGGTCTCGCCCGAAGCAAGCTCCTCGACCTGATACTGGGTGAAATAGCCGACCTTCATCCGCCCCGATGCCTCCATCGCGCCCGCGAGCGGGCTCAGCTGCGCGGCGAGCAGGCGGGCGAGCGTGGTCTTGCCGTTGCCGTTGCGCCCGAGCAGCGCGATCCGGTCGTCGGGGTCGATTCGCAGGTTGAGCCGCTGGAGGATCGGCTCGCCGTCATAGCCCACCGCCGCCAGATCGAGCGTGATCAGCGGTGGGCGCATCTCTTTCGGGTTCGGGAAATCGAAAGTGAGGCTGGGATCGTCGATCAGCGCCGCGATCGGCTGCATCTTGGCGAGCATCTTGGCGCGCGATTGGGCCTGCTTGGCGGTCGAGGCGCGGGCGCTGTTGCGCGCAACATAATCCTGCAGCCGTGCGCGCTGGGCGTCCTGCGAGGCTTTTGCGGCCGCCAGTTGCGCGGCGCGCTCGGCCCGCTGCCGCTCGAACGCGTCGTAGCCCCCCGGGTAAAGCGTCAGTTTGCCGCCCTGCAGGTGGAGGATCGTATCGACCACGGTGTTGAGCAGATCGCGTTCGTGGCTGATCACGATCAGGGTGCCGGGGTAGCTCTTGAGAAAGTTCTCCAGCCACAGCGTCGATTCCAGATCGAGGTGGTTCGACGGCTCGTCGAGCAGGAGCACGTCGGGGGCCGAGAACAGCAGCGCGGCCAGCGCCACGCGCATTTTCCACCCACCCGAAAGGCTGTCGAGCGGGCAGGTCTGCATAGCCTCGTCGAAACCTAGCCCGGTAAGAATGATCGCCGCACGCGAGGGAGCGCTATAGGCGTCGATCGCCAGCAGGCGCTCGTGGACGTCACCGAGCCGGGCGGGATCGGTGCAATGCTCGGCCTCGTCGAGCAGGTTCGCGCGCTCGGCGTCGGCGGCGAGCACGGTCTCGAACGGGCTCAGCGCGCCGTCCGGCGCTTCCTGGGCGATATAACCCAGACGCGTTCGCCGCGGCATTTCGACCGAGCCTTCGTCGGGATCGAGCTGACCTATCAGAACCTTCATCAGCGTCGATTTGCCCGCGCCGTTGCGCCCGATCAGCCCGATGTGCGCACCCGGCGGGATCGCCGCCGAGGCGCCGCCGAGGATCGTGCGGCCGCCGAGCCGCACAGTGAGGTTGTTGATCGTGATCATCGCGGCGCGCCCCTAGCAGGGGAGCCGGGCAAACCCAAACGAAGGATGGACGCCCCCAAAAGTCCTCGCCGGGCTCGGCGTTCGCAGGACTGGTGGGCGGTGACGGGCTCGAACCGCCGACCCTCTCGGTGTAAACGAGATGCTCTACCAACTGAGCTAACCGCCCCGCGCCGCGCGCCTTAGCGCGCCACGCGGCGCGGCGGAAGGGGTCACACCAGCGCGGCCCCGGCGCGACCGAGTTCGGCGAAATAGCGCGCCATCGCGTCGGCCGCCTTGTCGGTCAGCGTGATGAACGCGCGGCGGCGATCGGTTTCGTCCTCGACTCGGCAGAGCAACCCGGCGTCGGTCATCTGGCCGATCCAGCGCAGCGCGGTGGTCGGCGGGACGCCCGAGGCGATGCACAGCGAGGTTACCGACACGCGCGTATGCTCGGCGCGCGCGGCGGCGAGATCGAGGAGCATGTCCCATGCCGGGTCGGCGAACAGGTCGCCTTCAAAAAATCGCGCGCGCAATTGCCGCTGGCGGATGATCCGGCGCACCAGCCGGGGATCGGGCAACGCGGGCCGGGTTGCCCGCACCAGCCGCTCGCTGCCGTCGTCGCTCTGCGCGGCGAAGGCCGGGCGCGGCGATTCGAAGCGGAAGGCGCTTTCGCCCGCGGCCGACGCCGATTCGGGCAATTCGGACAAGCGTTCGAGCTGGCGCGCGATCTGGCCGACCTGCTCCGTCAGGCGCAGCAGCGTCAGCCGGTCGTCGTCGGGAATTTCGCGCACGACCGAACCGGCGGAGGACACGAGCCAGCGTCCCAGCGCAACCAGCCGCTCGGCGCGGCTCGCTTCGACGAGGATTTGCGGGCTGGACAATTCGAGGCAAGCGAACACATCGTCGAGCGCGGCGATCGTGGTCGCGACGATAATCGCGGTGCCGTTGCGCGCGGCCTGCAGATCAAGCCGCGCCAGCGCGGCCAGTTCGGCTCCGCCGACGGTGGGGCAATCGACCAGCACCCCGTCCCCCAGCGCAACCGGGTCGCGCCCGAGCATCGCCGAAAGCGGCCCGGCGAAATCGACCGCGAACCCGATGCCGCGCGCGTCCTCGCCAATCTCGTCCGCAATCCGCGCGCGCTCGGCAAGGATCGAAAGCGTTGGCAGCCGATACGCGAATTCGTCCGAAGCGGCATAGACGAGGTCCAGCGTGGTCATGGCGATTCTCCCGGTCCGAATGGAACGAGAGTGGCGACGTTACACCTCCCATACCACGCGCAATATGCGGGATGGGTCGCTGACTCCGGGGGCGATCAGCCGTCGTTGTGGGGCGGTGTTGTGACGGCGCTGAAGGCGCGATCAAACGCCTCGGGGGAGTCTTCCGCTTCGACCTCGCGGGCCATTGCCTTGAAGCGCTCGTGGCGCTCAGCGTCCGTCAATGTGCGGTTCTTGGCCGAAGGTTTTTTTGGTTTGGTCATCATGTGGCCATCCTAACGTGATTTTGACTCCTGTGAATCATTGTGCGATTCAGCGCCGGAAGGACCCGACATGCAATACGTTGGCTCAGACTTGGAGCACCTCGTTCCCCTGTGGGACCGTGAACTCCGCAATCCCGTGGATGAGTCCGTATGCGAGCGCTTCGTCGGGCGCGATATAGACGTCCTTTTCTCGCCGGGCGGCAAGAACGTCGTCCGGAATTTGGGACCTCTCGCGCAGGATGCTCTCCGTGCGAGCTTCATCAGCCAAGGCGCTCGCAAGGTTGCTTTGAAGTAGAGTCGTGGTCATGCCCGCTTGTGGGTTCATCGCCGTCGGGTGGATCATAAAAACCCCGTGCGTAGAGCTGTAGCGCTCCTGCGCCGCCAGAAACACCGCAACGGCAATTGATGCCACTGACCCGACGTTATAGGCGACGACCTTTAGCGGCAGGCCGCGAATGTGGTTATACAGATAGATCCCGCTATGGACGTAACCGCCTAGCGAGCTGATGCAAATATGCACTTCGTCGCACGCTTCGTTGACCGCCAGATTGAACGCCCCCGCCAGTCGGGTGGCGCCGTTGTCGTCGATCATCCCGGTGAAGCCGTAAAACCGGCGGATGGGTTCTCCTGACAGGTCAGGCATAGTCAGCAATCCTTAATGCCGTTGCGGCAATACCTCCGTGCCGCTATATCGGCACAAGTCGGTGGACCTGGAGGGAATCGAACCCTCGGAGCGTCAGGTGGGTAGCCGGGGCTCCAACACCAGTTCAGGCCCATCTTCAGGACGCCTCGCCCGCAAGGGCGGGGCGTTCGCACATCAGAAGGGTATGTCGTCGTCTAGGTCGTCGGCGAAGCCCCCCTTCTTGCCCCAGTCGTTGTGATAGACCTTGGGGACGGCGTAGACGCCCTTTCTGCCCTCAACGCCGCTGATGACGCCCTTTTGGGCCATGCGGTAGAGCTTGTTCATGATGAACCGGCGGTCTTGAATGGATTTGTGGCGGCGATATAGCTCGATGATAATCGCGTCCAAGCCGACTTCCTTGCCGTCACCCGACGCGACGATGTCACGCAGTTGTTGCTCCAACTCGTCCACCTTAGTCAGGCTGAGTTGCGCGATCACCTCTTCCGGCAAATCGGAAAGATCGCCGAAGCTGGTAGGGATTGGGCGAAGCCGTTTACGGGCGGCTTCCAGTTCAAGAGCGACAGCGTCGAGTGCGTCGGCGCGCTGAGTCTGCTTCTTGGCAAAGTCGGGCTTCTCGGCCTCGCTGGACCGCGCTAAACGGCGATAATCTACCGTTAGCGCCTTGACGGTTTCAAGCGCATCAGCCATAATGGCTTCCTCAGACGGCGGGTGCAGGGTTCGACGTGGCAGAAGAACCTACACCCTATGGAAGGCCTCGAATCGCCTAGGGCGATGTCGGGGCCTTTCACGTTCTTCAGCACGATTCGCCGGACCGCGCAAGAGCCATGCGCGCGATTAGTCGCGTGGGTGTCGGCGCTGCCGTCTTTTGAAAGTCTTCCGCCTTCTCTCAGTCTTGCGGGCCTTGGCCCGTCTCACTATTCTAGTCGCGCACCACTCACGCGGCCTGTTGACCAACTCGCCCGTAAGTGAGGCGCTTGCCGATAACGCCGAGCAACAGCTTTTCGGCGCGCATGGTATCGTTGAAGCCCACCTTCTCCCGGAAGCTGTAGCGGAAGTCGAATTCGCTCAGATACCGATGAAGATGGCCTTCGTTGCAATGCTGATAAACGCCGACCATGCCCCGCTTGAAGATGGAGAAAAAGCCTTCGACCGTATTGCTGTGGACGGTGCCTCGGCCATATTCGCGGCGGCTATGATCGACCGATCCGTGGCTAAGAAACTCTTTGCCGATTTTGCGATAGTGCCGGGCTTGGTCGGTGTTGAGGTGGCTGTTGCGGTCGGCGGTTTCGAGCGCACGCGTCACTTCCTCCATGCCAAGGTTGTCAATGTGGATTGAGCGAGCGCGACCGCCGCGTTCTACGAGGGTCACGATCTTCATCTTGTCGCCCCAACCGTCCCGGCGCTGCCAGCCCTTGCCGCTCACGAACTGGTAGTCCTGTTGGCCCCAGAACGTCTCGTCAGCTTCTATGGTCATGCCGTTGCCGCCGATGGGGGCGAGGCCGTCGTCCTTCATCGCTTCACGGATGCGATGGCCGAGGAACCATGCGGTCTTCATGGAGCAATCGAGCATCCGTTGAATTTGCCGGGTCGCGATGCCCTTCTTGCTGGCGCAGAAGAGGTGAATAACTTGGAGCCACAGGTGCAGCGCGAGGTGCGACGATTCAAAGATCGTGCCCATGCGGACGGTGAACGGCTTGCGACACTCGTTGCACTTATAAAGGCCAAGGCGGGTCGTTTTGCCCTGCATCTTGCGGATGCGAGCGGCGTCGCAGTTGCCACACTTGGGGCAAACCGGGCCGTTCGGCCAAAGGCGGGCTTCCACATAGGCGAAAGCACCCTCTTCGGTCTTGAACTGGGGGGCTTCAAAAACGGACTTGGCCACGGGTCGTCTCCCTATGGCCAGATGTCTAGGTCATGTGGTTTGGTATGTCAAGTGTAACGTCGCCACGAGAGTAGAACAAATCAAATACGGGTCAAGACCGCATAAGCGCACTATCTCCTATCACGCCAAGCCTGGAGCGCCGGTTGGCGATACCGCCATTTCCGAATGAATGGGCGCGGAGCGGGTCCGCGGAGCCCGGGCTAGGCCGGGCGAATTACTCGGTTATGAACCGATCTCTAGGTATTTTCCGGAACGCCCTTCAGGGCTCGATGTCGAGTTCGGTTCCGTCGCCGACGGCGCTCCACAGCGCTTCGATCTGATTGTCGCTGAGCGCGATGCAGCCCGCGGTCCAGTCGCCGGGGACTCGGCCTGCCGGCCATTCATTCGGCTGTCCGTGGATGAAGATCGCGCCGCCGGGACTCGCCCCGCGCGCTGCTGCGTAAGCACTGTCGGCCGCGCTGGGGTAGGAGATGTGGAGCGCGAGGTGGTAAGCGCTGTCACGCTTGCCGAAGTCGACCGTGTAGTGGCCTTCGGGGGTCTTCTGGTCGCCTTCGAAGTGCTTGGCGCCGACTGGCTGGCCGCCGAGCTGGATATGATCGAACCGGGCGACCTCCCGGCCATCGGCGAACAGCAGCATCGCGCGCTCGGCCTTGTGAACCTCGATACGGTCGATTTCGGGCAGCGGTGGGACGGTCTGCGCGTTGGTGGCCGACAACAGCCCGGCGCCGGCCAGTGCGGCGAGCGCCGCGGCAAAGGCAAGGCTCGCACGCCGCCCCATCAATCCACGAACGGATCGCGCACGAGGATCGTGTCCTCGCGCTCGGGGCTGGTCGAGACCAGCGCCACCGGGGTCTCGATCAGTTCCTGGACGCGCTGGATGTACTTGATCGCCTGCGCCGGAAGGTCGCCATAGCTGCGTGCGCCCGCGGTGGTTTCGCTCCACCCCGGCATCTCCTCGTAAATCGGCTCGACCGCGCTCTGGTCGGCCGAATGGCTGGGGAGATAGTCGAGGATCTTGCCGTGGAGCCGGTAGCCGGTGCAGATTTTGACGCTCTCGAACCCGTCGAGCACGTCGAGCTTGGTCAGCGCGATCCCGGTGACGCCCGAGATCGCGCACGATTGGCGCACGAGTACCGCATCGAACCACCCGCAGCGGCGTTTGCGCCCCGTGACGGTGCCGAACTCGTGCCCGCGTTCGCCCAGCTTCTGCCCGGTGGCGTCCTCGAGCTCGGTCGGGAACGGTCCCGAACCGACGCGGGTGGTGTAGGCCTTGACGATCCCGAGCACGAACCCGGTCGCGCCCGGTCCCAGCCCCGATCCCGCCGCGGCGGTCCCGCTGACCGTGTTCGAGCTGGTGACGAACGGGTACGTCCCGTGATCGACGTCGAGCATCACGCCTTGCGCGCCTTCGAACAGGATCCGCGCGCCGGCTTTGCGCACTTTCTTGAGCCGCTTCCACACCGGCTGCGCGAACTGGAGCACGAATTCGGCGATGTCGCTCAGCTCGGCGAGCAGCGCGGCGCGATCGACCGGGGGCTGGCCGAACCCGGCGCGTAGCGCGTCGTGGTGCGCGCACAGCCGGTCGAGCTGCGGGTCGAGCGCACCCAAATGCGCCAGATCGCACACCCGGATCGCGCGGCGACCGACTTTGTCCTCGTAAGCCGGGCCGATCCCGCGCCCGGTGGTGCCGATCTTGCCCGATCCGGCAGCGGTTTCGCGAAGCGCGTCGAGATCGCGATGGAGCGGCAGGATCAACGCGCAGTTGTCGGCGATCGCGAAGTTCTCTTCCGTGATCGAAACGCCTTGCGCGGTCAGCTTGGCGACCTCCTCGCGCAAGTGCCACGGATCGAGCACCACCCCGTTGCCGATGATCGACAGCGTCCCTGTGACGATCCCCGAGGGCAGCAGGCTCAACTTGTAGGTCTGGTTGCCCACCACCAGCGTGTGCCCGGCATTGTGCCCGCCCTGAAAGCGCACGACCGCATCGGCGCGGCTGGCGAGCCAGTCGACGATCTTGCCCTTGCCCTCATCGCCCCACTGGGCGCCGATCACGGTGACGTTGGCCAAACTGAGCGTCCTTTGCGGGCGGAGAACCGCGCGCGGCCTAGGGGATGCGGCGCGCCGGGGCAACCGGGCCGGATCGATGCGCGACGCGTCATCGCCGCCCCGGCTGGACGCGCGCAAGGTTGTGCGGCAGTCTGCCGAGGTCGAACGACGCAAGGGGGAAGACTACCCATGGGCATGGTTGAACTATTCGTACCGATGACCGTGATTATCGTTTTCGCGGTGATCGTCGGCTTGATCACGCGGTTGATCGCGACCGGCATGCATCACAAGACCATCCGCGAGGCGCTGAAAACCGATCCGGGCAGCGTGCCGCTGCTGGTCGACCGGCTGAGCCTCGCGCAGCCGTGGGCCGATGCGATGCTGGGGTGGGTGTTCATCGCGCTGGCGGTGGGCATCGCGACGCTGGCCCTGATCTCGCCCGATGATGGCAATCGCCCCGAAATGCTGCGCGCGGCAATTGTCCCGCTGATCATCGGGGCGACCGTCCTGCTGTTCGTGAGGACGCGAAAGCCACCGAGCGCGGTCGTTCAGCCGGGCGGCTAAACGCGGATCGGCTCCGCGCCTGCCAACCGGTGGGTGCAGCCGAGCAGCGCCGCATCGTCGCTTGGCGCCAGCGCCGCCACCGTCCGCCAGCCGATGGCGCGAAGGCGAGCAGCGGCGGTCGTGTCATGGTCCAGCGGCAAAAACAGCATGTCGCGCGCAGTTTCCTGCGCGGCGAGCGCTTCGATCAGCGGGTCGGGGTAAAGCGAGAAGCCGGTCGCGGGCTCGCCTTCCTGCCCGGCGGGGCCGAGGATGCGGTACGTCCCGCCGCGACCGACCGCGCCACGTGAATCTTCGGCATAAATCGTGAAGCCGAACCACGACTGGTATTCGAAGCCGTGGCGCTCGCTCGGGTCGAGCGTCAGGCGCGCCATCCCGGCGACGCGCGCGGCGATCTGCTTGAGCGCGGCGATCCGGCTGGCCAGCACGCCGCCCGCATCGATCTCGGCAAGCCGCTCAATCGCCTGGTCGAATTCGCCGGTGGCGTAGAGCAGCGGCAGGTAGGCCTCGCCCCCGGCCTCGACCAGCCCGCCCGCATCCTTGGAGTCGAGCTCGCCGCGCACCGCCTCGATTTGCCCGCCCGTCAACGGGAAGGCCCGCGCCGCCAACGTATCGACCAGGTCGGGAAGCGTGAAATCGACCGAAATTCCGCTCGCGCCCGCGGCATTCAGCGCCTCGATCGCCAGCGCGACGATCTCGCCCGCGGCGGCGACGGTGTCGCTGCCGATCAACTCAGCGCCGAGCTGGAGCCGCTCGCGCGCCGGATCGAGCCCGTCGCCCTTAATCGTGACCACTTGCCCGGCATAGCACAGCCGCAGCGGACGGGCGCGGTGCGCGAGCCCGGTCGCGGCGATCCGGCCGACTTGCGGGGTGATGTCGCCGCGCAGCGCGAGCGTGCGCAGGCTCGCGGGATCGACGAAGCGGAACATTCGCCGCGGCTCGACACCCGCCATCCGGCTGGCGAGCGACTGCTCGAACTCGATCGAAGGCGGCGAGACGCGGTCGTAGCCGTGCGCGTCGCAAGCGTCGAGCACGGCGCGCGTCACCCGCTGCGCCGCCGCCGCGCTCGCGGGCAGCCTGTCCTCGAGTCCTTCGGGCAGCAGATCGCGCTCGGTGTCGTTCATCGTCCGCCTTTTGCGGTGATCGGGCCGGTTGGCAAGGTCGCGCGTGGCCTTCGACAAGCTCAGGCTGAGCGGGTCTTGGTAAAAGGTCCGCTCATGCTGAGCCTGTCGGACTCGAAGAGGGCGGGGAGCGCCAACCACACGCGCGGCCGTTTCCTAAAACGCCAACGCCCGCACCGTCCGCACTCCGGGCAGCCGGCACGCCTGCGCCATCACCGCCTCGGGCACCGGGCTGTCGACGCTGAGCAGCAGCACCGCTTCGCCGCCCGCGTCGCGGCGGCCGAGGTGGAAGGTGCCGATGTTGATCCCCGCCTCGCCGAGCAGTGTCCCGATCCGGCCTATGAAGCCGGGCGCGTCCTCGTTGACGATATAGAGCATGTGCCCCGCCAGCTCGGCCTCGATCCCGACGCCGAAGATTTCGACCAGCCGCGGCTGGTCGGCGCCGAACAGCGTTCCCGCGACCGAGCGGTCGCCTCCCTGCGTGCCGACGGTGACCCGCACCAGCGTGCGGTACTCGCCCTCGCGGTCATGGCGCACCTCGCGCACGTCGAGCCCGCGCTCCTTGGCCAGGTACGGCGCGTTGACCATGTTCACCGTGTCCGAATAGCGCCGCATCAGCCCGGCTAGCACCGCGCCGGTGATCGGCTTGGGATTGAGCTGCGCGGCGGCGCCTTCGACCTCGATGCTGATCCGCGTCAGGTTGTCGTGCGCGAGCTGCCCGACCAGGCTGCCGAGCCGTTCGGCGAGCTTCATGTACGGCCGCAGCTTGGGCGCTTCCTCGGCCGAGAGTGAGGGCATGTTGAGCGCGTTGGTGACACCGCCGTTGACGAGGAAGTCCGCCATCTGCTCGGCCACCTGGAGCGCGACGTTAACTTGCGCCTCGGTCGTGCTCGCGCCCAAGTGCGGCGTGCAGATGAAGCCAGGAGTGCCGAACAGCGGCGAATCCTTCGCGGGCTCGGTCTGGAACACGTCGAGCGCGGCCCCGGCGATATGTCCGCTGTCGAGCCCGGCCTTGAGCGCGGCCTCATCGATCAGGCCGCCGCGCGCACAGTTGACGATGCGCACCCCGGGCTTGGTCTTGGCGAGGTTCTCGGCCGAGAGGATTCCGCGCGTCTGGTCGGTCAGCGGGGTGTGCAGCGTGATGAAGTCGGCGCGGGCGAGCAGCGTGTCGAGATCGGCTTTCTCGACCCCGATTTCGACCGCGCGCTCCTCGGTCAGGAACGGATCGAACGCCACGACTTTCATCCTCAGGCCGAGCGCGCGCGTCGCGACGATCGAGCCGATGTTGCCCGCGCCGATCAATCCCAAAGTCTTGCCGGTCAGCTCGACCCCCATGAAGCGGTTCTTCTCCCACTTGCCGGCTTGCGTGCTCGCGTCCGCCTCTGGCAGCTGGCGGGCGAGCGCGAACATCAGCGCGATCGCGTGCTCGGCGGTGGTGATCGAGTTGCCGAACGGGGTGTTCATCACGACCACACCTTTGGCCGAGGCGGCGGGGATATCGACGTTGTCGACCCCGATCCCGGCGCGGCCGATGACTTTGAGGTTCGCCGCCGCATCGAGCACCGCCTTGGTCACTTTGGTCGAGGAGCGGATCGCCAGCCCGTCGTAATCGCCGATCCGGGCGATCAATTGCTCGGGCGTTTCGCCGACGATCTCATCGACCTCGCACCCGCGCGAGCGGAAGATCGCGGCGGCGTTGCGGTCCATCTGATCGGAAATGAGAACGCGGGGTTTCGTGGTGGTCATCTAAATTTTCCTTCGTGAGGCCCCGCGACGGCGGGGACCTCAGTCGTCCGGGTGGTTGGTCGCGTTGGGCCTGAGGTCCCCGCCTCCGCGGGGACTCACATTAGGATTTGAGCGTTTCCCAAGCCCAATCGAGCCACGGCCCGAGCGCTTCGATGTCCGCGGTATCGACCGTCGCGCCGCACCACACGCGCAGGCCGGGCGGGGCGTCGCGGTAGCCCGCGATGTCGTAGGCCGCGCCCTCGGCTTCGAGCAGCGCCGCGAAACGCTTGATGAAATCGGCATCGGCGCCTTCGACGGTCAGGCACACGCTCGTCCTGGATCGCGTCGCCGGATCGGCCGCCAAGTGCCCGAGCCAGCCGCGCGCTTCGACGATTCGATCGAGCGCGGCGGCATTGGCGTCGCTGCGCGCCTTGAGCCGCTCGAGCCCGCCCAGTCCCTTGGCCCATTCGAGCCCAAAGATCGCATCCTCGACCGCGAGCATCGACGGGGTGTTGATCGTCTCGCCCTTGAACACGCCCTCATTGAGCGCGCCCTTGGCCATCAGCCGGAAGACCTTGGGCAGCGGCCAGGCCGGGGTGTAGCTCTCGAGCCGCTCGACCGCGCGCGGGCCGAGGATCAGCACGCCGTGCGCGCCCTCGCCGCCGAGCACTTTCTGCCACGAGAACGTCGCGACATCGATCTTGTCCCAGTCGATGTCGTAAGCAAACACCGCGCTGGTCGCGTCGGCGAAGGTCAGACCCGCGCGATTGGCTGGAATCCAGTCGGCATCGGGCACGCACACCCCGCTGGTGGTGCCGTTCCAGGTGAACAGCACGTCGGTGGCCCAATCGATTTGCGACAGGTCGGGAAGCTGGCCGTAATCCGCGCGGATCACCACCGGATCGAGTTCCAGCTGCTTGACCGCGTCGGTGACCCAGCCTTCGCCGAAGCTTTCCCACGCCAGCGTGGTCACGCCGCGCTGCCCCAGCATCGTCCACATCGCCATCTCGAACGCGCCGGTGTCCGAGCCCGGGACGATGCCGATGCGGTGGGTGTCGGGCAGCCGCAGCACCTCGCGCATCAGGTCGATGCAGTGCTGGAGCCGCGCCTTGCCAAGCTTGCCGCGGTGCGAGCGCCCGAGCGCGGCGGTCTGGAGTTTTTCGGGAGCCCAGCCCGGCGGCTTGGCGCAAGGACCGGAAGAAAAGTAGGGACGCGCGGGCTTGCGCCCGGGTTTAGCTAGTTCGGTCATTTTATTACTCTCCTCACAGAGAGCTCGCGCGGCGTTGGGACCGCGTGGCCCGTCCCCGGCCATAATGTTGCGCCGCAGCAAGTCAAGCGGGTTGGATGGCCGCGGTGCGGCTACCGCCGCTGGGACTCCTGAAGGAACGAATAATCGGGCAGCGCGTGGAACGCCTTCTTGAGCGCGTCGGCCCAACCGCTGCTGATCGCCTGGAAATACGCGTCGTCGGCGGTGATCCGGCGCTGGTGGAGCGGGGTGAAGCGGTCGCGTTCTATCACCAGCAGGTCGAGCGGGAGCCCGACCGAGAGGTTGGCCTTGAGCGTCGAATCGAAGCTGACCATGAGCAGCTTGGCGGCGTCCTCGAAGCTCATGTCGTGATCGTAGCCGCGGATGATGATCGGGCGGCCGTATTTGGTCTCGCCGATCTGGAAGAACGGGGTGTCGCCGCTGGCCTCGATGAAGTTGCCTTCGGGATAGATCAGGAACAGGCGCGGCTCCATGTCTCCGATCTGCCCCGCGACGATCATCGAGGCGATGAAACGGCCCGAACCTTCCTGACCGTTGTCGGATTGGCGAGTGATGATCGTCTCGCGCAAGGTTTTGCCGACGAGGCTCGCGACCTGGAACATCGTCGGCGCCTCGAGCAGCGAGTTGTGCCGCTCCGACTTGGCCTTGGTCCGCTCCTCGAGCCGGCTGATGACGGCTTGGGTGGTGGCAAGGTTGCCCGCGGTCATGACCGCGATGATTCGCTCGCCCGGGACTTCCCAGTGGAACATCTTGCGGAAGGTCGAAATGTTGTCGACGCCCGAATTGGTCCGGGTGTCGCTCATCAGCACGATCCCGTCGTCGAGCGACAGGCCCACGCAATAAGTCATCGATCGCCTTCCCCAAGCATTCCAGACCCGGGCGACGCTATTGGCTCGATTGCTGCTGTTCAACCGCAAGCGACACCGACAGCCGCGTTTCTCCCCCACCGAAGCTGAGCCCGGTGACGGGCGCCGCTTCGCCGTAGTCGCGCCCGGTGGCGACGCGAACGTAACGCGCATCGGGGCTGATCCCGTTCGAGACGTCGAACCCGACCCAGCCGAGCCCGGCGACATGCGCCTCGGCCCAGGCGTGGCCGGCCTGCTGATCGATGCGGTCGTTCATCATCAGGTAGCCTGAGACATAGCGCGCGGGCACGCCGAGCGCGCGCGCCGCGCCGCAGAACACGTGGGTGTGATCCTGGCACACCCCGCGGCCCAGCGCGGCGGCTTCCTCGGCGGTGGTCTCGACCCCGGTCTCGCCCACGACGTAAGCGATCTCGCCGCGAACCGCGCGCGCCAGTTCGTGCAAGCCGGGGAGGACTTGCGCGCGCGGCGTTTCGAGCCCCACGATCAGCGCGCGCATTTTCGGCCCTGGGCGCGTCAAAGGCGTCTGCGCGACGAACCCCCACAGCGGCATGTGCCCCGCGTGCTGGCCGATGACGCCGGCGTTGTCTGCGGTTTCTACCGTGCCGCGGCAGGCGATGGTGACCTCGCTTACGCCGGGCAGCACCGACACCAGCGTCACCCGGTTTATGTTGTGATCGTCGTAAGCGACCTCGCGAACCGCGCCGTCCAAATCCATCGCCCAATCGAGCACGCGCTGGCCTTGCGTCGACTTGGGCGTGAGTCGCAGCCGCTGGAGTCCGTGCGCGATGGGAGTCGAGAAGCGATACGTCGTGGTGTGGGCGACGCTGAGCCTCATGCGTAAAACCGGTAGTCGCGCTCGATCGCCTGCGCGACTTGGCGGTTGCAGGCGATGTATTCGCCGATGAATTCGTGCAGGCCCCTCTCGAAGATGCCGTCGATCCCGGTCGCGTGGAACCGCGTGCCGAGGCTGCGGAGCAGCTCGTGCGCGGAGCTTTCGATACCGTACTGATGCGCGAGCCCCGCGAGGTTCGAGCGCAGCTTGCCGGTGCAGAACGCCAGGCTGCGGGGAAACCGGCCGTCGAGAATCAGGAATTCGGCGATGCCCTTGGGATCGATCGCGCCCGCGTTGAGCCAGCGGAACGCGCGATCGCCCGCGACCGAGCGCAGCACGCTTTCCCACTGCGCATTGTCGAGGCTCGACCCGACCCAGGCGAGCGAGGGCAGCAGCACGTAATATTTGACGTCGAGGATCCGCGCGGTGCTGTCGCCGCGCTCGACGAACGTGCCGATCCGGCTGAAGTTGTAGATCTCGTTGCGCAGCATCGTCCCGTCGGTGGCGCCGCGCACCAGCGTCGCCTGGCGCCGGACCAGCGCCAGCGCCTGCCCAAGCGCACTTTCGCGGACCGGCCGGGCGAGCGCTTCGGTCAGCGCCATCCAGCTTTCGTTGACCGTCTCCCATACCGCGCGGGTGAGCGCGGCGCGGACCGAGCGGGCGTTGGTCCGCGCGCCTTCGATCAGCGCCATGACGTTGCCGGGGTTGGCCTTGTCGCGCAGCAGGTAGTTCCACACCCGCTCGCCGCGATAGTCTTTGCCGTAGGCCGCTTCGAACGCGGCTTTCTGCCCGACCGTGGCGATGACCGAGCGCCATTCGGCCTGGCTGACGCTGGCATCGCGGGTCAGCGCCATCCGCACGCCCGCTTCGAGCAGCCGGGCGGTGTTCTCCGCACGCTCGAGATTGCGCGCCATCCAGAACACGCCGTTGGCGGTGCGGCCCAGCATTACTCTTCGAGCACCCAGCTGTCCTTGGTCCCACCGCCTTGCGACGAATTGACCACCAGGCTGCCCTGCTTGAGCGCCACCCGAGTCAGACCGCCCGGGGTGATCTCGATCCCCTCGGGCGAGACCAGCACGAACGGGCGCAGATCGACGTGACGCGGGCTCAGCCCGGCTTTGGCGAGGATCGGCACGGTCGAGAGCGCGAGCGTCGGCTGCGCAATGTAATTGTCGGGTCGCGCTTTCAATTTGGCGGCGAAGGCGACGAGCTCCTTCTTCGACGCCGCGGGGCCGACCAGCATCCCGTACCCGCCCGAGCCGTGGACTTCCTTGACCACCAACTCCGCCAGGTTGTCGAGCACATGCGCAAGGCTGTCGGCCTCGCTGCACCGCCACGTCGGGACATTGGCGAGCAGCGGCTTCTCGCCGGTGTAGAACTCGACGATCTCGGGCATGAAGCTGTAGATCGCCTTGTCGTCGGCGATCCCGGTGCCGGGCGCATTGGCGATCGTGATCCCGCCCGCGCGATAGACGTCCATGATTCCCGGCACGCCCAGCTTACTTGCGGGGTTGAACGACAGCGGATCGAGGAAATCGTCGTCGACCCGCCGGTAGAGCACGTCGATCGGTTCAAACCCCTGCGTCGTGCGCATCGCCACGCGCCCGTCGACGACGCGCAGATCGCCGCCCTCGACCAGCTCCGCCCCCATCTGGTCGGCTAGGAACGCGTGCTCGAAGTAGGCCGAATTGTAGATGCCGGGCGTCAGCACCGCGACCGTCGGACGGCTCGGATCGGTGGCCGCGGCGGGCAGGCTCGCGGCGAGGCTGCGCGCGAGCCGGCGCGGATAGTCCTGGACCGGGCGCACGCGCACCCGGGTGAACAGTTCGGGAAACATCGCCATCATCGTCTCGCGGTTCTCGAGCATGTACGAGACCCCCGACGGCGTACGGGCATTGTCCTCGAGCACCGTGAATTCGCCCGCGCCGGTGCGCACCAGATCGATCCCGACGATGTGCGTGTAGACCCCGCCGGGCGGGACCATCCCGACCATCTGCGGCAGAAACGCCGCGTTGCGCGAGATTAGCCGTTCGGGCAGCCGCCCCGCGCGGACGATTTCCTGGCGGTGGTAAATGTCATGCAGGAACGCGTTGATCGCGCGCACCCGCTGCTCGATCCCGCGCGACAGCCGCCGCCATTCGATCGCGGTGACGATCCGCGGAACCATGTCGAACGGGATCAGCCGCTCCTCGCCGGCGTCGTCGCCATAAACGTTGAACGTGATCCCTGTGCGGCGGAAGAAGTTCTCCGCCTCCTGCGCCTTTTTGGTCAGCGCATCGCGGTGCTGCGTGTCGAACCAGTCGCGGTAGCCGGCGTAAGCCGGGCGCACCGCGCCGTCGGCGGCGAGCATCTCGTCGAAGCATGGCTCCCGGCTGTTCATTGGCGCTGCCCCATCGGGCGATGACTGCCCGAGCCTCGCGCGCTGTCAAGCGCGGGGGTGGCTACCCGCAGTCGCCCAGCCGCTCGCTGGTGACTTCCATCTCCATGTGCATCCCGCCGCCGGGCATCCCGGGCATCGTCTGGTCGCCTTTCATCGTCAGGTGCGATCCGGTGGGGGAGAACTCGCCGGCCATTTCGTAGCTCGCGGTCATGCCCTTGCCGGTCTGGCAGGTCATCTTGGCGTCGATCTTGCCGCCAGATGCGTCAAAGCGGTCGTATTTGCAGGCGCCTTGCCCGGCGCGCCTGGTGAAGTCCTCGAAGCCTTTGTCGGCGTCGGCCTTGCTCAGGCAAAACTCGTGCGCCTGTCCGGTCTGCGCGAACATCTCGCGCATCCGCCCGGCGATCTGTGGGGGCATGTTCGGGAACTCGACCTTGAGGATCTTGAGCGTGGTGCGGTACTTGCCCGGCTCGGGCCGCGCGACTTTGGCGGCTTCGGCCCGTACCTGATTCGCGGTCTTGGGCTGGTCCGCGGCCTTCTTGCACCCGGCCAGTGCAAGGGTGGCAAGGGCGGCGTAAGCGAGCGTGCGGTACATTTGGGATTCCCCTCAAGCTGGCGGCGATAACGACGCTAGCACGAGCCGTGAGCGGTTGCACGTTCGCGCCCCGTTCTCCATATCGTCGCGATGGCCGAACTCGTTATCCGTCGCGGGCTGGAAGAGCCCGACACTTCCGGTGCGTTCGTTCCGCACAAGCCCGCGCGCCCGCCGAAAAGCGAGCCGGGGCGGCGGTTCCGCATCGAATCCGACTACCATCCCGCGGGCGATCAGCCGACCGCGATCGCCGAGCTGGTCGAGACCGCGCGCGAGGGTGAGAAGACCCAGGTTCTGCTCGGCGTGACCGGCAGCGGCAAGACTTTCACGATGGCCAAAGTGATCGAGGAGTTGCAGCGCCCCGCGCTAATCCTCGCCCCCAACAAAATCCTCGCCGCGCAGCTTTACGCCGAGTTCAAAAGCTTCTTCCCCGACAACGCGGTCGAGTTCTTCGTCAGCTATTACGACTACTACCAGCCCGAAGCCTACGTCCCGCGCAGCGACACCTACATCGAGAAGGAAAGCTCGGTGAACGAGGCGATCGACCGGATGCGCCATTCGGCGACGCGCTCGCTGCTCGAACGCGACGACGTGATCATCGTCGCCTCGGTTTCCTGCATCTACGGGATCGGCTCGGTCGAAACCTATTCGGCGATGATCTTCGACCTCAAGAAAGGCGAAAGCGTCGACCAGCGCGAGATCGTGCGCAAGCTCGTCGCGCTCCAGTACAAGCGCAACGACACCGCGTTCCAGCGCGGCAATTTCCGCGTGCGCGGCGACAGCCTCGAGATTTATCCCTCGCACTACGAGGACATGGCCTGGCGGATCAGCTTCTTCGGCGATGAGATCGAATCGATCGCCGAGTTCGACCCGCTTACCGGCAAGAAAGGCGCGATCCTGGACAGAGTGCGCGTTTACGCCAATTCGCACTACGTCACGCCCGGCCCGACGATGAAGCAGGCGGGCGAGGCGATCCGCTTCGAGCTTGCGGAACGGCTCAAGGAATTGGAGGCCGAGGGCAAGCTGCTCGAGCACCAGCGGCTCGAGCAGCGCACCAATTTCGACCTCGAGATGATCGCCGCCACCGGCAGTTGCGCCGGGATCGAGAATTACAGCCGGTTCCTCACCGGGCGCCTCCCCGGCGAGCCCCCGCCGACGTTGTTCGAGTACTTGCCCGACAACGCGCTGCTGTTCGTCGATGAAAGCCATCAGACCGTCCCGCAGATCGGGGCGATGTCGAAAGGCGATCACCGGCGCAAGATCACGCTTGCCGAATACGGCTTTCGCCTGCCGAGCTGCATCGACAACCGCCCGCTGCGCTTCAACGAATGGGACGCGATGCGCCCGCAGACGATTGCGGTGTCGGCGACGCCCGGCGGGTGGGAAATGGACCAGTCGGGCGGCGTGTTCGCCGAGCAGGTCATCCGCCCGACCGGACTGATCGACCCGCCGGTGACGATCCGCCCGGTCGAGGACCAGGTCCAGGACTGCATCGAAGAGTGCCGCAAGGTCGCGGCTGCGGGCTACCGCACGCTCGTCACCACGCTGACCAAGCGCATGGCCGAGGACCTGACCGAGTTCATGCACGAGGCGGGCTTGCGCGTGCGCTACATGCATTCCGACGTCGAGACGCTCGAACGGATCGAGCTGATCCGCGATCTGCGGCTCGGGGTTTACGACGTGCTCGTCGGGATCAACCTGCTGCGCGAAGGGCTCGATATCCCCGAATGCGGGCTGGTCGCGATCCTCGATGCCGACAAGGAAGGCTTCCTGCGCTCGGAAACCAGCCTGATCCAGACGATCGGTCGCGCCTCACGCAACGTCGATGGCCGGGTAATCCTTTACGCCGACCGGATGACCGGGAGCATGGAGCGCGCGATCGCCGAAACCGACCGCCGCCGCGCCAAGCAGAACGAATTCAACCTCGCCAACGGGATCACCCCGACGACGATCAAGCGCCGCATCGCCGACATCATCGCCGACACGGCGTCGCGCGACGGCGTGCTGGTCGAACTGCAAGACGACGAACGTAACAACCTCGTTGGGCACAACTTGCGCGGGTACATCGAGGACTTGGAAAAGCGCATGCGCAAAGCCGCGTCGGAACTCGAATTCGAGGAAGCGGGGCGGCTCCGCGACGAGATCCGGCGGCTCGAAGCGGACGAGTTGGGGCTGCCGCCCACGCACTCGCAAGCGCCCAAGGTTGGCCGCAGCAACGAGGGCAAGCCGGGAACACGCAAGGGGCGGTACGGGAAAACGCAGCGGAAGTTTGGACGGTGATGCGGGTGCCGCGCTAATTTTGAGCGCCCAAGACGCGGAGCTAGGGATGTCAAATTGTCCAAGTCTTTCGGGCACCCTAGGATCGCGAAATGGCAGATAACTTTGACAATCGTCCCCGTGTCCTATATACAGGACAAGCCTTCTCGCTGGAGGAGACGCTCGACTTTGCCAAGTGGCTCGCCAAGGTTCGCGACCGGGGGCGACAAGCGGACGCAGAACGCCGACGTCGCTTATGCAAAGCGGCTGAAGAAAGAGATCGAGCGCCGTGGTGGAAACGAGGCCGTTTGACGCTGCCAACTACCTCGAAACCGAGGAGGACATCCTCTATTACCTCGAAGCCGCGATGGAGGGTAACGATCCCAAGCACATCGCCGGCGCGCTGGGGGATGTCGCGCGGTCAAAGGGCATGACGAAGATCGCCAAGAAGGCCGGGCTTGGGCGGCAAGCTCTTTACAACGCGCTTTCGGAAACGGGCAATCCGACGCTCGAAACATTGACCGCGGTGCAGGGCGCACTGGGCTTGGAACTGACTGTCCAAAAGCGAGCCGCGTGACCGGGCCACAGCGGAAGCGGATGCGCAAGTAGCCGAACGCGTTTTCCTACAACACCCTGACCTGCTACGCCGACTCGGCTCTTTGAAATGGTCGAAACTTCGCATTTGTAGGAAATGTGGCGCCCGCCGCTCCGGCGCGAAAACCGGCGGAATCGTGCGGGCTTCACCGGCAACAGTCGGGTGACGCGGTGTCGCCTTCGTCACCCTGTTCGGCTCACAGCTTCCCGAACTTCGCCTCATACCCAGCGGCATCGCCTCCCGCGAGTAGGCGCGCCTGTTCGACCCAGTTGTCGCGCGCCGGGCGGCCGGCGAATGCACCGAGCTTGCCGTCGAGCTCAGCGAGGTCCGCGTCGCTCAACGCAGCGATCTGGGCGTAGGTGGCGATGCCGAGCGTGGGCAGCAGCGCCTGGAGTTTCGGGCCGAGGCCTTTGATCCGCGAGAGGTCGTCGCCGCGCGCCAGGTCCGGAGCGGGCGGCGCTGGTTCGGGTTCGGCTTCCTCGATCTCGTCCTGCGCCGCGACCGCGACTATCTCACCGACCCCACCCAGGATCCCCGCCATCGGCGGGGGGGTGACGATCATCGCGGCTGGCGCCGCGTCGATCAGCGCTTGGTTGCGCTGCGCCGGGGCCGCGCCTTCGTCGAGCACATCGGGGCGATGCTCACGGACGCGCGGGGTCGCGGCGCGGCCGAACAGCCACCACGCGAC
>JBBRER010000016.1:0-25250 GCA_038202745.1 Sphingomonadales bacterium | reverse complement strand
CCGGGATCCGCCGCGAGCGCTTTGTCGAGCGCGGCTTCGGCCGCCGCCGCCGCGGCCGCGAGCTTGGCCTTGTCGGTTTCATCCGCAGCGAGCGCCTGTTCGGTCAGCGCCAATTCGTACCAGACGTCGGCGCGTCCGGGGTTGGCCGCGGCGAGCGCGCGCAGCCCGTCGCGCGAACGGACATCGGCATGACCCAGCCGCCGCGCGAGCTGGCGGTCGAGCAGTTGTCCGCCGATGGGATCGAGCGGCGCGACGCTGACCGCGGTATCGGCAATGAGCGGCTTGGTCGAGGCCCAGTAGCTGAGTTTCGCGCTTAGGTAGGCGTTGAGCGTCTTGTCGAGCGCGGCCAGATCGCCGAACGCCTGCGTCGCCGCGGCGTGGGCGTCCTTGCCCGCCTTCACCGCGGCGAAATAGGCTTCGGTCTTGCCATGCCATTCGGGGCGCATGGTCAACATGTGCACCAGCAACCACGAACGCCCGTAGAATTCCTCGGTATTGCCGGGGTTCTTCTCCTCTTCGCGAAACAGCACGCGTGAAATGGGCAACTGCGCGCCGTCGAGGAGGCCGTAGGCGCGGTGCAAAGCCGGCCGGCCAAACGTCCAGTTGCCATCGGGCTTGAACGTCGCGGTGGAGAGAAACTCGGCGAAGCCTTCGACGTACCAGGAAGGATAGGCGAAGGTGAAATTGCGAAACATGAAATGGTGCGCGTATTCGTGGAACAGCACCGTCTGGCCATCGAGCTCGAACTTGTCGGTCGCGTGGCTGCGGTTGGCGATCGCGAAGCTGCCCTCGGCGCGGGGCAGATAAAAGCCCGCGGTCATTCCGCTTTTGTCGCCCATCAGCCGCGCGACGTCTCCCTGTCCGGCAAGGAAATAGACTGTAAGCTTGTTGGGATTGTTGTCCTGCGGGACCGCGAACTTGAGCCGCAACAATGCATCGAAGCGCTCGAGTTCGCTGGCGAATTTGCTCAGCTCGGCCTCGCTGCCCGAACTGTAGACGACGAAGTGGTGCGTATCGGCGCGCAGCCATTTGGCCGCGAACGCGGGCGCGGGCGCCAGCAGCGCGGCCGCGCACAGCGCGACGACGATTTGATTCCTGAAGTTCATGGCTGCGACCCCCTGCCGCTCATGTCTGCAATTTCGCGGAGCGGGTCGCAAGAGGCGGATCACACAAAACTATAGGGGTCGATGTCGATCCCGACGCGCACACCGCCCGGAAACCTCAGCGCCCCGAGCCATTCGCGGATGATGTCCTGCAATAGCGCACTGCGCCGCGCGTTGACGAGCAGGCGGTAGCGGTAGCGGCCGCGCAGGAGCGCGAGCGGGGCGGGGGCGGGGCCGAGGATCGTCACATCGGGCAGGTTGGGCCGTGTCCCGCCGATCGCGCGCGCCGCGTCGCGGGCCTCGGCCTCGTCCTCGCTCGACACGATGATCGCCGCCCAGCGACCGAACGGGGGTGCGCCCGCGTCGCGCCGGGCTTCGGTCTCGGCGGCGTAAAACGCATCGCGGTTTCCCTCGGCGAGCGCGGTGATCACCGCCGCGTCGGGATGACGGGTCTGGATCAGCACTTCGCCCGGCTTCTCGCCCCGCCCGGCGCGCCCCGCGACTTGCGCGATTTGCTGATACGTCCGCTCGCCCGCGCGCAAGTCGCCGCCCTCGAGCCCCATGTCAGCGTCGACCACGCCGACCAAGGTCAGCTCGGGAAAGTGGTAGCCTTTGGTCACCAGCTGGGTGCCGACGATCACGTCGATCGCGCCTTCCTCGGCTTCCGCAATGAACCGGGCGATCCGTTCGGGGCTGCTCAACGTGTCCGAGGTGACGACCGCGACGCGCGCTTCGGGGAGCAGCTCGGCGACCTCGTCGGCGATCCGCTCGACCCCCGGGCCGCACGCGACGAGGCAATCGGGCGTGGCGCATTCCGGACATGCTTCGGGCGGTGCGGTCTCGTGCCCGCAGTGGTGGCAGGCCAGCCGCCGCGACAGCCGATGCTCGACCAGCCACGCGCTGCAATTCGGGCACTGGAAGCGGAACCCGCAATTGCGGCACAGTGTCAGCGGCGCATATCCGCGCCGGTTGAGAAACAGCAGCGACTGCTCGCCGCGCGCCAGCCGGGCGCGCATTTCCGCGATCAGCCGCGGCGCCAGCCAGCGCCCGCGCTCGGGTTGCTCGGCGCGCAAGTCGATCACCGCGACGCTGGGCAGGGTTGCGCCGCCGAAGCGGTCCGGCAGCTCGAGCTTGCGGTAGACCCCGGCTTCCGCGAGCTGCACCGATTCAAGCGCAGGGGTGGCGCTGGCGAGGACCACCGGCACGTGCTCGAACTTGGCGCGCATCACCGCGACGTCGCGGGCGTTGTAGCGCACCCCGTCGTCCTGCTTGAACGAGGTTTCGTGCGCTTCGTCGACGACGATCAGCCCAAGATCGCAGTAGGGCATGAACAGCGCCGAGCGCGCGCCGACGACTACGCGCGCGTCGCCCGAGACGATCGCGCGCCACGCCCGCCGCCGCTCGGTCGATTTGAGCGCCGAATGCCACAGCACCGGGGCTGCGCCGAAGCGCGGTTCGAAGCGGCGCAGGAAAGTCTGGGTGAGCGCGATCTCGGGAAGCAGGACGAGCACCTGGCGGCCCATCCGCAGCGACTCGGCAATGCCTTCGAAATAGCATTCGGTCTTGCCCGAGCCGGTCACCCCGTCGAGCAGGAACGGCTGAAAGGCGCGCGCAGCGACGGCTGTGGTAAACGCCGCCGCGGCCTCGGCCTGCTCTGGATTCAGCGCGGGCGCGGTATGCGCTGGATCGGGGCGCGGGTAGCGCCGGTCGAGATCGACCGTGACCGGCTCGAGCAGCCCCGCGCCGACCATCCCGCGCAGCACCCCTTCGGACACTCCCGCCACCGCCGCCAGCTCGCGAATGGTCGCCTGCTCGCCGGCAAGTCTATCGAGCGCCATCTGGCGCTGCGCGGTAAGCCGTCCCGGCTCCGCACCGGTAAGGCGGTACTCCGTAGTCGTCCCCCCGCCGCGCAACGCCGCCATGCTGCCCAGCGCCATCCGCGCCACCGCCGCCATGGGCGCGCAGTAGTAGTCGGCGGTCCATTCGATCAGCCGCCGCAGCGGATCGGCCAGCGGCGCGGCGGGCAGAACTTCGAGGATCGGCCGCAGCTTCGCGTCGGGAACATCGTTTGCGGGCAGGCGTTCCGGTTCCCAGGCAATGCCGAGGATCTGGCGCGGCCCGAGCGGCGCGATCACCAGCGATCCCGCTGGAACTTGCCAGCCGTCGGGAACGCGGTAATCGAGAGCGCCGAGCGCCGCATTGAAAACAAGAAGCCGGACGCGGTTCATCTGGCGCGCTATATGGGAGCCCGGGTGCGCAAGCGACAGCCCGCGCGCACCGCGCAGGAGTGGAAAATGACCGAGATCGCCCAACGCCCCCAGTTCGCTCAGCCGAAAATGCCGCGCCGCTTGTTTCTAGGCGGGGTCGCCGCAGCCGGCCTGCTCGCTCTGCCCGGGTGTTCGACGTTGGGGCTCGGCGGGTTCAGCTATGTCGGCGCGGTGCGCCGCCTGCTCGAAGTCGCGAGCGTGAACGCGTTCGGGCGGCTGACCGCGCCCGGCGGGTTCTGGGACAGCCAGGTCGCGCGGCTGCCGCTCCCCGACCTGTTCGGGCGCCGCGGCAACGTCGTCCAGAGCATCCTCAGCTCCGGAATCTTCAAGGACCGGCTCCAGCATGCGCTTAACGATTACGCGATCGACGGCGCGCGCCGGGCCGCGCCGTTGGTCGCCGAGACGATCCGCACGATCGGCTTCGCCAACGCCGCGGCGCTGCTCAGCGGCGGTTCTACCGGAGCGACATCGTACTTGCGTAGCGCGATGGGCCCGGCGCTGATCAACGCGATGATCCCCGCGCTCGGCGATGCGATGCGGGTCGCAAACGATCCGCTGATCGGCCAGGCGATCGGCGCGCTCGCCGGGGTCGATGTTCCGCAAGTCGCGCAATCGATCGCCAACGACGCGGACAACGCGATCTGGTATTCGATCGGGCTCGAGGAATCGGCGATCCGCCAGGACCCGGCGCGCACCAACGACCGCTTGCTGATCGAAGCATTCAAGCACGCCTGACCGCCGCGCGGCACTGGCGGGCGCTTGTTCCCGCGCCTATAGCCCGTCCGAACGACCGCTTGAGGAGCCATCATGAAATTCTTCGCCGACACCGCCGAATTCGACGACATCAAGAAGCTCGCCGACGCCGGCCTGCTCGACGGGGTGACGACGAACCCGTCGCTGATCGCCAAGAGCGGGCGCGATTTCAAGGAAGTGGTGGCCGAAATCGCGAAGACGGTGGCGGGGCCGGTCAGCGCCGAAGTCGTCGCGCTCGATCACGATACGATGATGCGCGAGGCCGAAGTGCTCCGCAAGATCGGCGACAACATCGCGATCAAGGTGCCGCTCACCCCCGACGGATTGAAGTCGTGCAAGAAACTTTCGGGCGACGGGACGATGGTCAACGTCACGCTGTGCTTCTCGGCCAACCAGGCGCTGCTCGCCGCCAAGGCCGGCGCGACGTTCATCTCGCCGTTCGTCGGGCGGCTCGACGACAGCGGGTGGGACGGGATGGAGCTGATCGAGGACATCCGCATCATCTACGACAACTACGGCTATGAAACGCAGATCCTGGCGGCCAGCATCCGCAGCGTTGTCCACGTGCTCAAGGCGGCGAAGATCGGCGCCGACGTCGCGACGATGCCGCCCGCGATCATCTGGGCGCTGTTCGACCACCCGCTGACCGACAAGGGCATCGCCAGCTTCCTCGCCGACTGGAAGAAGACCGGGCAGTCTATCTGACGCTTGTCGGCAGACCGAGGCTCGCCTAGCCCGCTGCAATGGCCGACGAAACGCCCCTCGACCGCTTCAAATCGGTGCTGACCGGCGCGGCGCGGGCGATTTCGCACGAGCCCGAGGTCGAAGTCGCGTGGACCGCCGACGCTCCCGCCGCAGCGGGCAAGAACTTTCGTTTGCCGATGCCCGGCCGCACCCTCCCGCGCGATCAGGCGCAGGAAGCGCGCGGGTTTGCCGACGGCATGGCGCTGCGGCTGCGCCACCACGACGAGGCACTCCACAACCGCCATGCCCCGGCCGATCCGGCGGCGCGGGCGTGTTTCGACGCGGTCGAAGCGGTGCGCTATGAGGCGCTCGGTGCCAAAGGTTACGCCGGGATGCGCGGCAACCTCGACGCCGCGCTGACCTCGCGGCTCGCGCTCGATCCGATCGTTCGTGCTCAAACCCCCGACGATGCGCCGCTGCCCACCGCGCTCGCGCTCATGCTGCGCGAGCACATGACCGGCCAACCGGTGCCCGAGGCCGCGCAACGCGGCGTCGATCTGCTGCGCGGCTGGATCGAAGCGCGCGCGGGCGCGGACTTCGACGCGCTGGCGCTCTCGCTCGACGATCAGCGCGCGTTCCAGGACCTCGCGCTGGGCATGCTCCAGCATCTCGAGCTGACGCGGATCGACCCGCTCGGTGCGGGCGAGGATGGCGACGATCAGGACGGCGAGGACGAGCGCGACGACGAAGGCGAAGACGGCGAGAGCGGCGAGGACCAGAACCCCAGCGAAATCGCCGCCGAACCCAGCGAAGGTGACGAGGACGGCGAAGGCGAGGCCGAGCGCGAGCTCGACGACGGCGACGCCGATGCCGAGCCAAACGAGGAGGGCGAGGACGGCATCCTTCCCGTGCGGCCCAACCGCCCGTGGACCGACCTCCCCGCCGATTTCGACTATAAGCCTTACACCGACAAATTCGACGAAACCGTCGCCGCGCAGGAGCTGTGCGACGACGAGGAGCTGGGGCGACTGCGCGCCTATCTCGATGCCCAGCTCAAGGGCCTGCAGAGCGTCGTCACCAAGCTCGCCAACCGGCTTCAGCGCCGGCTGATGGCGCAGCAGAACCGCAGCTGGGATTTCGACCAGGAAGAAGGCTTGCTCGACGCCGCGCGGCTCGCCCGCGTCGTTATCTCGCCCGGCCATTCGCTGAGCTACAAGGTCGAGCGCGAGGTCCAGTTCAAGGACACGATCGTCACACTGCTGATCGACAATTCGGGATCGATGCGTGGGCGTCCGATCTCGATCGCCGCGATCAGCGCCGACGTGCTCGCGCGCACGCTCGAACGCTGCGGGGTCAAGACCGAGATCCTTGGCTTCACCACCCGCGCGTGGAAAGGCGGGCAAAGCCGCGAGGCGTGGCTCGGCGGGGGCAAGCCCGCGCTGCCCGGGCGGCTCAACGATCTGCGCCACATCGTCTACAAGCGCGCCGACGAGCCCTATCGCCGCAGCCGCCGCAACCTCGGGCTGATGATGCGCGAGGGGCTGCTCAAGGAGAACATCGACGGCGAGGCGCTGCTGTGGGCGCACTCGCGGCTGCTCGCGCGCGCCGAGGACCGCCGCATCCTGATGGTCATTTCCGACGGCGCGCCGGTCGACGATTCGACGCTGAGCGTGAACACCGCGGGCTATCTCGAACAGCACTTGCGCAAAGTGATCGGCTGGATCGAGAAGCTGTCGCCGGTGCAGCTCGTGGCGATCGGGATCGGGCATGATGTGACCCGCTACTACCGCCGCGCGGTGACGATCATGGACGTCGAGCAGCTCGGCGGGACGATGATCGAACAGCTGGCCGGGCTGTTCGAGGAGGAGTGATGATCGGCGACATCGTTGAGTATGTTCACCTGCCTGCCGGCTCGGCTTTGCCGACAACCTCGCCCCAGCCTCGGCGCGTGTTGGTCTTGATCGAGCAGGACGTTGACTCCGGCTGGCAGGAAACAGTCAGCCGATGGATAGTCGCCTCCGGTTGCCTCTACATGATGGCGTGGGGTCGCAACTGCAGTTCGTGGGATGATAGCGTCGATCACGCAGTGCTCGAGAAATTCAACTACCAGGACATCCCGGAAGACGACTTCGTCATGACCACGTGGCATGATCATGAGCCGCTTAGCGGCGCGTTCTTTTTTGCTCGCCTGTGCGCTTTCCACCCGACAATTGAAATGCCTCTGCTGACGATCGTCGATATCCGGGACCAAGCCCGCGAACCTGCCATCCTAGCCCTCCATCGCGCCGAGGGTGCAGGGTTGCTTAAGACACTCTGGAAGACCCGAGAGATCTATCATTCGGGCGGCGATTTAAGATCTTGTTGAGGATGTCATGAACGTTTCGGAGGCCGTCTCTTCGCGCCGCTCGGTGCGCGCGTTTCTCGACAAGCCAGTCGATCCGGCGGTGCTTCGGCGCGTTCTCGAAACCGCGCAGCGCGCGCCTTCGGGGGGCAATACCCAGCCCTGGCATGCCGTGGTGCTGACCGACGAACCGCTGGCCAAGCTGCTCGCCAAAGTGGCCGAGGTGCTTCCGCAAGGTCCCGCGAGGCACAAGCCCGAGTATCATATCTATCCGCCCGAGCTCGACGGCCCCTACAGCGAGCGGCGCTTTGGGATCGGCGAGGCGCTTTACGCGGCGCTCGAGATTCCGCGCGAGAACAAAATGGCGCGGATGATGTGGTTCGCGAAGAACTTCCGTGCTTTCGATGCGCCCGTGCTGCTGCTCGTCCACACCCCCAAATACATGGGCCCGCCGCAATGGTCGGACATCGGCGGCTGGCTCCAGACGGTGATGCTGCTGCTGCGCGCGGAAGGGCTCGATTCGTGCCCGCAGGAGGCATGGGCGATCTACTCCCCCCAAATCCGCGAATGCGTCACGATCCCCGACGATCATATTTTCTTCTGCGGAATGTCGATCGGCTGGCGCGATCCCGAGGCGACGGTCAATCGTTTCGAAGTGCCACGCGCGCCGATCGAGGAAGCGGTGCGGTTCGAGGGTTTTTGACGAAGCCCCCGCGCCAACCTATGCCGCGCCGGCCATGACCGCGCCGCTCAAACTCTACAACAGCCTGACCCGCAGCCTCGAGGAATTCCGCCCGATCCACGCGGGCGAGGCGCGCGTCTACACGTGCGGGCCGACAGTCTACAACTACCCGCACATCGGCAACATGCGCGCTTACGTTTTCGCCGATGTGCTCGGGCGGACGCTGAGCTTCAAGGGCTACAAGCTCACCCACGTCATCAACATCACCGACGTCGGGCATCTGACCGACGATGCCGACGCGGGCGAGGACAAGCTGGAAAAGGCCGCGGCCGAAGGCGCGCGCTCGATCTGGGACATCGCGCGCCACTACACCGAGGCGTTCTGGAGCGACGTCAAGGCGCTCAACATCCGCCAGCCCACGAAGTGGTCGGTCGCCACCGACTACGTCCCGGCGATGATCGAGTTCGCACAGAAGATCGCGCCCGATCACTGCTACGAACTGGCGGGCGGGCTCTACTTCGATACCTCATCGGTCGCCGATTACGGTCGCCTCGCGCGGTTCGTCACCGATGAAGGCGAGAGCCGGATCGATCCCGTCGACGGCAAGCGCAACCCCGCCGACTTCGCGATCTGGCGCAAGACCCCGCTGGGCGAGACGCGCCAGATGGAATGGGATTCGCCATGGGGTCGCGGCGCGCCCGGGTGGCATCTCGAATGCTCGGTGATGAGCGGCGAGCTGCTCGGCTTCCCGTTCGATATCCACACCGGCGGGATCGACCACCGCGAGATTCACCACCCCAACGAGATCGCGCAGAACCAGGCGTTCTGCCACTCCGACGCCAGCGGCGCGAACGTGTGGATGCACAACAACTTCCTCGTCGAACGCTCTGGAAAGATGAGCAAATCGGCGGGGGAATTCCTGCGCCTGCAGCTCCTCATCGACAAAGGCTACCACCCGCTGGCGTACCGGATGATGTGCCTTCAGGCGCATTATCGGAGCGAGCTAGAGTTTTCGTGGGAGGGGCTGCAGGCGGCGCTGGTGCGGTTGAAGCGGATCGTGATGGCTGTCGGCCAAATCCAAGAGTTGATCGAACGGGGTGTGGCGCTCTCCAGTGGACCCCAGGTTGCCCCGTTCCTCGAACACTTTGATGCGGCGATTTCCGATGATCTCAACACTGCCGTGGCGCTGACAATTCTTGAGGAGGTATTGGCCCTCAAGAAGATCGATCGGGATGAAAAGCTGGTTGTCGCGGCGGCTTTGGACGCCGTGCTGGGCCTTGGCTTGGGAACGCTGTCACGAATCGACCTCCGCATCCGCCCCAAATCCACCGCCGTCACCGAGCCGGAAATTGAAGCCATCCTCACCCGCCGCGAGGAAGCCCGCGCCGCGAAGGACTTCGCCACCTCCGATCGCCTCCGCGACGAACTCGCCGCGCATGGCGTCGAGGTGATGGATGGCGACCCGCTGGGCTGGGACTGGAAGCTTGGCTGAGGACGATAAAGTCCCTCCGTCACCGCTTCGCGGCGACACCTCCCCATCGCAAGTCGATGGGGAGGAACCGCGGTGAAACTCTGGCGCCTGACCCGCGCGCGGTTCGTGGCGCTCGACGGGAAAGGGGCGGCCTTGCATGGCGCTCGCTACGCATCGCCCGGAGTGCCGATCGTGAGCCTGGCGAGCGAAGCCGGGCTCGCGGTGCTCGTCGCGCTGCGTTACCTGCCCCGCGATCTTGCCGGAATCGCGGACGATTTCGTGCTCGGTTGGACAGAAGTGGCTGCGGCGCCCTTACGGATCGACGACGTCCGCGGCGAGGATGCAATCCGTGCTCAGGTGGCGAACTGGCTGGCGGCAAAGCGCTCGTTGCTGGCCGCGATTCGCTCGAAGGTTCTGCCCGAGGCCGACGTGATCTATCTCAACCCCGCTCATCCCGATGCCGCGCGCGTACGGCCGCTAACCACCCGCCCGTTCGACTTCGCCGAATGTCTGCATCGTCCGCCGATGCTCGACGCCTTTGGAGCCAGCCCATGACCTTCGCCGTTCTGCCCGCGCTCGTCCGCCCGCTGGTCGAGCCGCACCTGCCCGACTGGGTCGAGCCGTGTTATTTCATGACCAAGGACGAGGCTCTCGCGCTTGCGCCCGAAGCCGAGATCGGCTGGTTCGACATGTACGACAAGCGCGACATGGCGCTCACGATCCGCGCCGCAAGCGGGCTTAAATGGCTCAATTCGGTCTATGCCGGGGTGGACGGGATGCCGCTCGATTGGCTGGCAGAGCATAGCGTGGTGCTGACCAATGGGGCCGGGATCAACGCGATCACCATCGCCGAATACGTCGTGATGGGGATGCTGACTTGCGCCAAGGGCTACCGCGAGGTGGTGCGCGCGCAGGACCGGCACGAATGGCTCCAGGACTCGCCGGGCAAGCGCGAGCTGTACGGATCAAAAGCGCTGCTGCTGGGCTACGGCGCGATCGGCAAGCTGATCGACGAGCGGCTGAGCGCGTTCGGGGTCGAGGTGACGAAGGTGCGGCGCTCGGTGGGGCCGGGGACGCTGGGGCCGGATGAGTGGCGCGCGCGCCTGGGCGAGTTCGACTGGGTTATTCTCGCGGTTCCCGCCACCGCCGAGACCGACGGCATGATCGGCGCGGCCGAACTGGCGGCGATGAAACGCGACGCGGTGATCGTCAACATCGCGCGCGGCGCGGTGATCGATCAGGAGGCGCTGATCGCCGCTCTGAACGAAAAGCGGATCGGCGGCGCGTTCCTCGACGTCACCACGCCCGAGCCGCTGTCCGCCGATCATCCGCTGTGGGACGCGCCCGACGCGCACGTCACGATGCATCTGTCGGGACGCGCGCAGGCCAAGATGTTCGCGCGCGCGGCAGAGCGCTTTCTCGGCAACCTCGAGCGCTATCGGCGCGGCGAGCGGTTGGAGCCGCAAGTCGATTACGCGCTGGGCTATTGAGCGCACGAGCCGCATTCACGCGTCCTCGAGCAACAGCAGCTCCGCCTCGACCGTCAGACGCAGTTCGGGCAGGGCGGAGTGCTCGACCGCGACGATCGCCGCGACGATCGCCGCGTCGGCGACGAGTTGGCCCGGGACCGAAAATTCGTGCTCGGGCAGCGCGTCGATGAAGTTCTCGCCCGCCAAGACCGCCTCGGCGCCCGTAAACGCGATGACCACGTGGTGACTCGAGCCCGAAAACGTCACGCTGGCCCACGGCCGTTCGCTGTGCCGGACCAGCTCGCCCCTGCCTTGCGCCAGTTCGAGCAACTGCGAGAGCAGTGCCATCCACGGGTTGCGGCGCGCGCGGTGCGCGGCTGGCGCGGCCTGCATCGCGCGTTCGGCTTCGAAATCAACGCGCACCGCTCGTCTCCCGGTATGTGTTCATGAAATGTTCCACTTTTTTCTCGAGCAGGTCGCGGGGCACGCGGCCGTTGCGCAGATCGAGGACGAAACGCGGATCGCCCGCCGCGAGCCGCCCGAACTTCGTCCACGGCATTTCGGTATCGCGCAAAAACCGTTCGATCCGCCGAATGAGCATGTCCTGAGCCTCCTTGGTTGCGGCGAATCGCCATAGGAAGTTTCCTGTTCTCGAAGGCGAAATCCTACTTGTCTAGGAAAAATACATCGCCTATGAAGATTCGATGATTGCCGCCGATCCCCGCGCCCGATTGCTCGACTTATCCGCGCGGAGCGGCGCCAGTCTGGCCGAGCTTTCCAAGCTGATCGGGCGGAACTCCACGTATTTGCAGCAGTTCGTGCGCAAGGGCAGCCCGCGCAAGCTCGAAGAGACCGACCGCCGCACGCTTGCTCGTTTCTTCGGGGTGGGCGAGTCGGAATTGGGCGCACCGGAGGAAATTTCCCGCTCCAAGCGGCGTGGGGAGTGGGTGGGAATTCCGCGGCTCGCGCTTGGCGCTTCGGCGGGCGCGGGGGCGGTGCTGGCGGACGAAGCTCCGGTCGGTGCGTTCGGGGTGACGCCGCGCTGGCTGCGCGAGCAGGGGCTCGATCCCGCGCAGCTTTCGGCGATCCGGGTCGAAGGCGATTCGATGGAAGCGACGCTGCGCGACGGCGACGAGATCCTCGTCGACCGCACCCCGCGCCCGCTGCGCGACGGGGTTCACGTGGTTCGCGCGGGCGACGCGCTGCTGGTCAAACGGCTCGATATTGTGCGCCCCGGGGTGATTGCGCTGGTCAGCGACAACCCCGCCTACCGCACGATCGAGCTGCCGCCGCGCGAGGTCGAGGTCATCGGGCGAGTGGTCTGGAAAAGCGGGCGGCTTTAGCGCGGCATTGATTTAGCCGGGCCGCACCGCCATTTCCTGCGGATGACCGAGACCGCCCCATCGACCGAACCACCGATGCGCGTCGGGATCGTGCCTGTCACCCCGCTCCAGCAGAATTGCTCGCTGATCTGGTGCACCAAAACGATGCGCGGGGCGTTGGTCGATCCGGGCGGCGATCTCGACAAGCTCAAGGCCGCGGTGGCGAAGACCGGGGTGACGCTCGAAAAGCTTCTCGTCACCCACGGCCATATCGATCATTGCGGCGAAACCGGCGTGCTCGCGAAGGAACTCGGGCTCAAGATCGAAGGGCCGCACGAAGCCGACCGGTTCTGGATCAGCCGCCTCGACGACGACGGCAAGAAATACGGGATCGGCGGGGAGGTGTTCGAGCCCGACCGCTGGCTGGTCGGTGGCGACACCGTCACCGTCGGCGATCTCACGCTCGACGTGATCCATTGCCCCGGGCACACCCCGGGCCACGTCGTGTTCTACCACGCGCCATCGCGCTTCGCGATCGTCGGTGACGTGCTGTTCGCCGGCTCGATCGGGCGCACCGACTTTCCGATGGGCAATCACCAGGACTTGATCGACGCGATCACGCAGCGGCTGTGGCCGCTGGGCGACGACGTGACGTTCGTCCCCGGCCACGGCCCAACCAGCACGTTCGGTCAGGAGCGCAAGACCAATGCTTACGTGAGCGATTACGCGCTCAGCTGAAGCCTCAGAACTCGCCGAGCACCGCGCCGACCGCGCAGACAATCAGCGCGAGCTGAAGCAACATGCCGGTGCCCATCCCGATCGGGCGGCCGGCCTTGAATTTGCCGTCCATCCCGATCGCGTGAGCGATCCGCCCGAGCAGAAACAACGCGCCCAGCGGGGCGAGCCAAGGCCCGCACTTGCCCGACAGCTCGACCACGGCGACCACCAGCAGGATCAGCGGGGTCTGCTCGATGAAGTTGGACTGCGCGCGCATCCGGCGCATCAACGCTTCGCTTCCGCCGTCGCCGACCCAGATTTTCTCCGCCGAGCGGACTTGGGCGCAGCGCCATCCGAGCCAGAAGTTGATCAGCAGCGCGGCAGCGCCCAGCGCGAGTGTCGTCGGTAGCAGGATGCCCGTAACCATCGTCGTTTCTCCCCCGTTGCAGCGTCCGGGCAGGGTGCTTGCAACACGCGGCGAATCCGCTATAGGCGCGCCTTCGTTGCCGCTGGCCCTGGTGCCCGGGCGGACCCCATACGACTTTAGCGATTACACAGGAACAGGTGCCGCAATGGCTGTCCCCAAAAGAAAAACGTCCCCGTCGCGCCGGGGCATGCGTCGCAGCCACGATGCGCTCAAGCCCGAAGCGTTCGCCGAGTGCTCGAACTGCGGCGAGCTCAAGCGCCCGCACAACTTGTGCGGCGCCTGCGGCCACTACAACGGACGCGAAATCATCGCGGTCGGCCTCTAAGGCCGCATCAGTGGGATTGAGGGCATGAGCCTGCCGCGTATCGCCGTCGACGCGATGGGCGGCGACGAAGGCGTGCGCACGATGATCGAAGGCGCGGCGCTCGCGCGGCGCCGCCACGATCGGTTCAAGTTCCTGCTGGTCGGCGATGAAAAGCGGATCAAGGCCGCGCTGAAGAACCATCCCAATTTGCGCGCCGCGTCCGAAATCCTCCATTCGAGCGACGTCATCACGGCCGAGGAAAAGCCGGGTCAGGCGCTGCGCCGCGCCAAGACCACTTCGATGGGGATGGCGGTGAACGCGGTCAAATCGGGCGACGCGGGCGCCGCGGTAAGCGCGGGCAACACCGGCGCTTTGATGGCGATCGCCAAAGTGGCGCTGCGAACGATGCCCGGGATCGACCGGCCCGCGCTCGCCGCGCTGCTCCCCACGCTCGGCGACAACGACGTGGTCATGCTCGATTTGGGGGCGAACACCGAGTGCGATTCGCGCAACCTCGTGCAGTTCGCGATCATGGGCGCGGCATATGCGCGGATCGTCACCGGGCGGGGAGTGCCGCGCGTTCGGCTGCTCAACATCGGCACCGAGGAAATGAAGGGCACCGACGAACTGCGCGACGCCGCAGCGCAACTCAAAGCCGCGGCAAAAGCACTCGAGATGTCGTTCGACGGGTTCACTGAGGCCGACAAGCTTTCGCGCGGCGATTTCGATGTCGTCGTGACCGACGGCTTTTCGGGCAACATCGCGCTCAAGTCGGTCGAAGGCACCGCGCGCTTCGTCGCCGACCTGCTGCGGCGCAGTTTCGCCAGCTCGTTGCGCTCCAAATTCGGCTTCCTGATCTCGCGCCCGGCGACCGAGCTGCTCAAACATCACCTCGATCCCAACAACCACAACGGCGCGGTGTTTCTCGGGCTCAACGGCGTGGTCGTGAAAAGCCACGGCTCGGCGAGCGCGGCCGGGGTCGCCAACGCGGTCGCGGTGACCGCGCGACTGCTTGAGGAAGACCTCACCCACCGCATCACCGCCGACGTCGCGCGAGTCGGCGCAGATCGGCTGCGCCAGCGCACCGCCGACCCGGTCGAGGCTGCGGAATGAGCGTCACCGTGCGCCGTTCGGTGGTGACCGGCACCGGATCGGCGCTGCCGCCGCGCGCGGTCGATAACGCGGAACTGGCAAGCCGTGTCGATACCAGCGACGAATGGATCGTCGAGCGGACCGGCATCCGCCGCCGCCACATCGCCGCCGAGGGCGAAACCACCGCGACGCTGGCGACCGATGCCGCCAAAGCCGCGCTCGCCGCGGCGGGGATCGAGGGCAAGGACATCGGACTGATCGTGCTCGCCACCGCGACTCCGGACCAGACTTTCCCCGCGACCGCGACGATCGTCCAGGACAAGCTCGGCGCGAATGGCTGCATCGCTTTCGATGTCGCGGCGGTGTGCTCGGGCTTCCTTTATGCGATGGGCGTCGCCGATGCGATGCTCCGCACCGGCGCGGCGGACAAGGCGCTGGTGATCGGTTCGGAGACGTTCAGCCGCATCCTCGACTGGGACGACCGCACGACTTGCGTGCTGTTCGGCGACGGAGCGGGGGCGGTCGTGCTCGAAGCCCGCGAAGTCGCGGCCGACGGGCCGGGGGTATTGACCACGAAACTCCACGCCGATGGTGCGCACAACGAACTGCTCTACGTCGACGGCGGGCCTTCGACCACCGGCACCGTCGGCAAGCTCAGGATGAAAGGGCGCGAGGTGTTCCGCCACGCGGTGGTCAACCTCGCCGAGGTGCTCAACGCGACGCTTGCCGAAGTCGGGCTGGAGGCAGACGACCTCGACTGGGTGGTGCCGCACCAGGCCAACCGCCGGATCCTCGATGCGACCGCCAAAAAGCTGGGCTTGCCGCCCGAAAAAATGGTCGTGACGGTCGACGAACACGCCAATACGTCGGCCGCTTCGGTCCCGCTGGCGCTCGATGTCGCGGTGCGCGACGGGCGGATCGGCGCGGGCGATCTGGTGATGCTCGAGGCGATGGGTGGCGGCTTCACCTGGGGCGCGTGTCTGGTCCGGATGTAAATCCCCAGAAAAAATGTCATGTAATCAGCGTCGCGATTGCAATAACCCAGGTTATCCCTATGCTGCCGGTCCCGGTCGCCAAACTTAACCTGGGGGGTGGCGCTGCATGCGCTCCATGAACACTTTGACCCGCGCCGATCTGGCCGAGGCTCTTAACCGCAAGATCGGGCTGTCGCGCAGCGATTCGCTCAACATGGTCGAAGCGATCCTGCGCCACATGTGCGAAGCGATGTCGAGCGGCGAGAACGTCAAGATCTCCGGCTTCGGCACGTTTCTGCTGCGCGACAAGGCGCAGCGCACCGGGCGCAACCCCAAGACCGGGGTCGAAGTCCCGATCACGCCGCGCCGGGTACTGACGTTCCGCGCCAGTCAGCTGCTCAAGGACCGGATCGTCAAGGGATGAGCGCCGCGCCCGTCTTTACCGACGGGAAGGAGCCCGACGCGCTGCGCACGATCGGCGAGATCGCCAGCGCGCTCGGCATACGCCAGCATGTCCTGCGCTATTGGGAAGAGCAGTTCCCGATGCTCAAGCCGCTGAAACGCAGCGGCGCGCGGCGGTATTACCGGCCTGAGGACGTTGTGCTGGTCCAGACGATCGACCGGCTGGTCCACCGCGAAGGCTATACGCTGCGCGGCGCGCGGCTGACGCTCGAGGGCAAAGGCCGCGAGGCCCAAGCGCAAAAGTTGCACGAGCCTGCACCAGCCGCACCGGCTCCCTCAGCCGAAGGGCCGCCGATGGCGGTTCGCGCGCGGCTGATCGCGCTGCGCCACGCGCTCGCCGCCGCGCTGCAGGACGCCTGACCCTCGCCAAACCGCGCCGCCGCGATTAGAGCGGCGCGATGACCCAAACCCACACTTACGATGCCGACCTCGCGCTGTTCGTCGGCGGCAGCTGGCGCGTCGGCGAAGGCCGCGACACCCGCGCGGTCGTCGATCCGGCCAGCGGAACGCAGATTGCCGCGCTGCCGCTCGCCACTCCCGCCGACCTCGACCAGGCGCTGAGCTCCGCCGAGGCGGGTTTTGCGCTGTGGAAGGCCACCCCCGTCGAACAGCGCGCAGCCGTACTCAAGCGCACCGCGGCACTGCTGAGGGAGCGCGCCGAGTCGATCGCCACGCTGCTCACGCTCGAACAGGGCAAGCCGCTTGCCGAAGCGCGCGGCGAAGTCGCGGGCAGCGCGCAACTGTTCGACTGGTGCGCCGAGGAAGCGAGCCGCATTTACGGGCGCGTGCTGGTTCGCCCGGCGGGACAGCGCAGCATCGTGATCAAACAGCCGATCGGCCCGGTCGCGGCGTTTAGTCCGTGGAACTTCCCGCTCTACCTGATGGCCAAAAAGCTCGCCCCGGCGCTGGCAACGGGCTGCTCGGTCATCGCCAAGCCGCCCGAGGAAACGCCGGGTTGCACCGGCGCGCTGATGCGCTGCCTCGCCGATGCCGGGCTGCCCGCTGGCGTCGCACAGCTCGTTCACGGCGTACCCGACGAAGTCAGCCGGCACCTGCTGGCCTCGCCGGTGATCCGGAAGCTTTCGTTCACCGGTTCGGTTCCGGTCGGGCGCCACCTGATGAAGCTCGCCGCCGATGGCTTGAAGCGCGTGACGATGGAGCTGGGCGGGCACGCCCCGGTGCTGGTGTTCGACGACGTCGATCTCGAAAAAGTGCTCGACCAGGTCGTGCCGCAGAAATTCCGCAACGCCGGGCAGGTCTGCGTCTCGCCGACGCGGTTCTTCGTGCAGGAGGGCATCTACGACCGCTTCGTCGCCGGATTCGCCGAGCGCGCGCGCAAGGTCGAACTCGGCCACGGGCTCGATGCGGCGACGCAAATGGGCCCGCTCGCCAACATCCGCCGCCCCGATGCGATCGACGCGCTGGTCGGCGACGCCAAGGCGCACGGCGCGCGCGTGCTGGCTGGCGGAGAACGGGGTGAGGGCGGGTACTTCTACCGCCCGACGCTCCTCGCCGACGTTCCCGACAGCGCCGCGATCATGCGCACCGAACCGTTCGGTCCGGTCGCCGCGGCAGCGCCGTTCGCCAGCTTCGACGAAGCGATCGAGCGCGCCAACAACCTACCCTTCGGGCTCGCCGCGTTCGCCTTCACCGACAACCTCAAGCGCGCCAACCTGCTTGGCGACGCGCTCGAGGCAGGGATGGTCGGCATCAACAGCTTCGCGATCAGCGGTGCAGACACGCCGTTCGGCGGGGTCAAGGATTCGGGCTTCGGCAGCGAGGGCGGGCCGGAAGGCATGGACAGCTACCTGGTGACCAAGGCGGTCCACCAGGGGTGAGGTCAGACCAGCTCCGGCCCGAGCGCGGGGTCGAGGTCGCGCGGGCGGGTGAGGTGGACCAGCCGCGCGCTGCGTTCCGCGACATCGGCCCAACTTTCGGTCGGCAATTCGAGCACCGCGAAAGCGGCGGTGGGATACTTGAGTTCCACCACGTCGCGCAGCGGCGAGCTGCCGTCGTCGGGGACCAGGTCGAAGATCAGGTCCTCGATCCCCGGGTTGTGCCCGACCATCAGCACCGCGCGGACCGCGTCCGACTGCTCGCGCACAACATCGAGCAGTGTCGCCGAACTTGCGAGATAGAGCCGCCGATCCCAGTTCACTGGAACCGCACGGCCAGCCGCTTCGGTGGCAATCTCGACCGTCTCGGCGCAGCGGATCGCGGGGCTGGTGACAATCCGCTCCCACCGCACCCCGTGCTCGCGAATATGACGGCCCATGAGCGCAGCCCCGGCGCGCCCGCGATCGTTGAGGTCGCGATCGAAATCGCGCGCGCGAGGATCGCCCCAATCGGACTTGGCGTGGCGGAACAGGCCGAGAAGCTTCATCGGTCGGTCGCGATTTCCTGGCTGGCGGGCGACCCAGAGACACCCGCGGCAACGCGAAGTAAAGCCTCGTCGAGCGTCACCCGGGCAATCGGCGTCCCCGCGGGAAACGCGCTCAGCAACCGGCTCGGGAACGCGGGCGAAAGCACGACGAAATGGCCACGATCCTCACGCGTGCGGATCAGTCGCCCGAACGCTTGTGCCATGCGGGCGCGGATCAGGCGGTCGTCGTAGGCCGCGCCGCCGCCGGCAACGCGCCGCGCGCGGTGGAGGATCGACGGCTTGGGCCACGGCACTTGCTCCATCACCACCAGCCGCAGCGAATGGCCGGGAACGTCGACCCCGTCGCGCAGAGCATCGGTGCCGAGCAGCGAGGCGCGCGGATCGTCGCGGAAGATGTCGACCAGCGTCCCGGTGTCGATCGGATCGACGTGCTGCGCGTAAAGCGGCAGCCCGGCGCGGGCGAGCCGATCGGCGATGCGGCCGTGGACCGCGCGCAGCCGCCGGATCGCGGTGAACAGCCCCAGCGCGCCGCCGCGCGCCGCCTCGATCAGTCGCGCATAAGCAGCCGCCAGCGCCGCAAGATCGCCTTTGGTCACGTCCGTGACGATCAGCACTTCGACCTGCGCGGCGTAGTCGAACGGGCTGTCGAACGCCGACAGCCGCGGCGCGAGATCGAGCACCGGCGCGCCGCTCTTGACCACCGCCGCGTCCCAGTCGCCGCCATCCTGCAGCGTCGCGCTGGTCAACATCACCCCGTGCGCGGGTTCGAGCACCGCGCGCGCGAACGGCTTCATCGGATCGAGCCAGCGGCGGTGGACGCCGATGTCGTATTCGCGCGCGTCGGCGCGTTCGACCGCGAGCCAATCGACGAATTCGGGGTCGGCCGGACCGCCGAGCCTTTCGAGCAAGGCTTCCCACGCCGCAAGCAGGTCGATCCGCCAGCCGAGCGAATGCCGCGCGCCCTCGATCCGCGCGCGCCCCGCGCCGTCGAGCCAGTCGGGCGGTTCGCTGAGCAGCGCCTCGAGCCGCAGGCCCAGCCGGAGCAGCGGTCCGCGCAGCTCGGCCAGCGCCGCGCGCGCTGCCTGCGCAAATTCGACGAACGCGCCGTCGAGTTGCGCGGCCTCGGTCTCGAGCCCGTACCCGGCTTCCTGTCCGCCGCTTTCGTCGCGCGCGTAAACGGTCGCCCGCACCGCCGCGAACAGTTCCTCGAGCGGGCCGAATGGCGTCGCCTCGCTCATCCGCTGGAGCCAGCCGTCGCCGGGGAGCGCTTCGGCCGCCGCGCGCGCCGCGGCGATCGCCTTGCCCCCGGCCTCATCATAGCTCGCGACATCGGCGAGCCGCGCCGCGAGTCCTCGCCGGCGGCCTTTGGAACCGCGCTCGGGTCCGATCACCCAACGCCTCAGTTCGATCGTTTCGGCGCCGGTGAGCGCGGCGGCGAAAGTCGAATCCGCCGCCTCGAACACGTGATGACCCTCGTCGAACACGATCCGCGTCGGGCGCTGCGCGATGTCGCGGCCGCGCGCCGCGTTGACCATCACCAGCGCGTGGTTGGCGATCACCAGGTCCGCCTGCGCCGAGGCGCGCGCCGAGCGTTCGATGAAGCATGTGCGAGAGTGCGGGCACCCGGCATAGACGCATTCGCCGCGCCGGTCGGTGAGCGCGGTCACTCCGCGCCGCCCGAACAGCGTCGCCAGCCAGCCGGGCAGATCGCCGCCGATCATGTCGCCGTCTTGCGAATACGCCGCCCACCGCGCGACGAGCAGCGCGAACACCGCTGCGCGCCCGCCGAACCCGCCTTGCAGCGCATCTTCGAGGTTGAGCAGGCACAAATAATTCTCGCGCCCCTTGCGCACCACCACCGGGCGGGTGCCGTCGGCGCGCGCGGCGGGCCAGGCCTTGCCGCTTTCGCGCCGTAGCTGGCGCTGGAGCGCTTTGGTGAAGGTCGAGACCCACACCGTCCCTTGCGCGGCTTGCGACCACAGCGACGCCGGGGCGAGGTAGCCGAGCGTCTTGCCGATCCCGGTCCCGGCTTGCGCAAGCAGCAGGTGCGGCTGGCCCTCGCGGCGGCGCGGGGCGAAGGCGGCGGCGGCTTCCTGCGCGTAAGCGGCCTGGCCGGGGCGTGGCTCGGCATCCGCGCCGGTCAGCGCCGCAAGCCGCGCCGCGACTTCGTCCGCGCTCAACGCGATCTGTGCAGGCTGGGGGCGTTCGGGCGTTTCCTCCCATTCGGGGAGCCGCGCGAACAGCCAGCGTTCGGCGCGCTCGGGACGCGCAACGCGGGGCATAAGCAGCGGCGCCCACGCCCAGCGCAGCCGGGTTAGCGACTGGACCGCGCTCCAAGCTCCCTCGCGCTCGGGCCAGTCGGGCGCCTCGCACGCCGCGAGCAGCGTTTCGGCGGCGATCTGGAGCAAGGCCGGAACTTGATCGTCGGTTTCGGGTTCCGCGAGGCCCAGCGCATGGGCAAGTCCCTTGGGGGTGGGAACCATGAACCGCGCCGGCTGGACGAACGCAAACAGCTCGAGCAGATCGAGCCCCGAAAGATCGGGATAACCCAGCCGTGTCGCCACCAGCGGCGCGTTGAGCATCAGCAGCGGGGTATCCGCCGCCGCCATGATCGCCTCGCCCTTGGCCACGTCGCGGGTGCTCCCCCCGCCGTCGCGCAGCCAAGCGCCGCCGTGACTGGCATGAAGCGCGGGGAGGGGAAGCGGTTCGGTCACCGCGCGGGCTTAGAACGAATTGAGAACGGCGGGCAAGGCGGATTGACCGTACGGGCGCCATAAGCCAGCACGCCTACATGACCGCAAGCTGGACCTCTGCCGACCGCCGCGCGCTCATCGCGCGCCTGCCCAAGGCCGAACTGCATCTCCATATCGAAGGTTCGCTCGAGCCCGAGATGTTGTTCGCGCTGGCCGCGCGCAATGGCGTGGCGATCCCGTTCAAATCGGTGGATGAAGTTCGCGCGGCTTACGATTTTTCGAACCTGCAGGATTTCCTCGATATCTACTATCAAGGGATGGGGGTGCTGCTGGCCGAGCAGGATTTCTACGATCTGACCTGGGCTTATCTCGAACGCGCGGCGGCCGATAACGTCCGCCACGTCGAAATCTTCTTCGATCCGCAGGGCCATACCGAGCGTGGTGTCGCATTCGGCACCGCAATCGAGGGCATCACCCGCGCGCTCCGCGGCGGCGAGGCCAGGCTCGGCATCTCGCACCGGCTCATCATGTGCTTCCTGCGCCATCTGAGCGAGGACGAGGCGCTGGCGACGCTGGCCGAGGCGGCGCCGTGGCTTGACCGGATCGACGGCGTCGGGCTCGATTCGTCCGAACTCGGCCACCCGCCGAGCGAATTCGTGCGCGTCTTCGCTCGCGCCCGCGAACTGGGATTGCACGTCACCGCCCACGCCGGCGAGGAGGGCCCGCCCGAATACGTGACCGAGGCGCTCGATCTGCTCAAAGTCGAACGGATCGACCACGGCAACCGCGCGCTCGAAGATGCGGCGCTGACGCAAAGGATCGCGAGCGAAGGCCTGACGCTGACCGTTTGCCCACTCTCCAACCTCAAGCTTTGCGTAATCCCCGACATTGCACAAAGTCCGATCCGGCGAATGCTCGATGCCGGGCTCAAGGCGACGATCAATTCGGACGACCCCGCCTATTTCGGCGGCTACGTGAACGACAACTTCATCGCGGTAGCCGAAGCGCTCGATCTGTCGCGCGACGATCTGATCGCGCTGGCGCGCAATTCGTTCACCGGCTCGTTCCTGCCCGCCGCCGAGCAGGCGCGGCACCTGGCGGAAATCGCCGCGCTGTGAGCGGCGACGTCGCCAAGACCTGGCTCACCGCGGATCAGTTGCTCGAGGATTCGTACCGGCTCGCCCGGCTGGTGCTCGAATCCGATTTCCGCCCGACGCATCTGGTCGGCATCTGGCGCGGCGGTGCGCCGATCGGGATCGCGGTGCAGGAGCTGCTCGCGTTCCACGGGGCGCAGTGCGACCACATCGCGATCCGCACTTCGAGCTACACCGGGATCGACCGGCAGGAAAAGGACGTGCGCGTGTTCGCGCTGGGCTACTTGGTCGACACGCTCGATCCGGACGGCCGGCTGCTGCTGATCGATGACGTGTTCGATTCGGGTCGCTCGGTCGAAGCGTTCCTAAGCGAACTCAAGGCGCGCTGCCGCCACAACATGCCGCGGGAAGTGCGAGTGGGCACCGTGTACTATAAGCCCGCGCGCAATCGCACCGCGCTCAAGCCCGACTACTTCGTTCACGAGTGCGATGACTGGCTGGTCTTCCCGCACGAGCTGATCGGGCTGAGCGACGCCGAAATCCGCGCGCACAAGCCCCAGGCGGCGATCATTCTGGGCGAGGATTAGCGCGCGAACAGCCGCTCGAAGAAGCCGCGGTCTTCGTCCATCGGGCGGACGCGGCCGTATTTCATCAGCCGCAGCGAGGGGTCGAGGCTCTGGCGGTGCAAAGTCCACGCGTCGGGGCGGCTGGTGCGGTAGCTGGTCAACGCCATGGATCGTTCCCTCTGTCCGGTTGCCCCCAAGCGATCCGGTCTCGACATCCAAACGCCTGCAGAGCGCGCAAAGTTCCGCTTGCCCTCACGGTCCGCCGCTTTTTTTGCGCACACGCCGCGATCTGCTAACGGCGGCGCGATGACCGATGCCGATCTCCTCGCCGCCGCCCAAATGTCCAAAGCCTGGCCGTTCGAGGAAGCGCGCAAGCTGGTGAAGCACTTCCCGCAAGGCCGCCCCGACGGCGCGCCGGTGGTGTTCGAGACAGGCTACGGTCCTTCGGGGCTGCCACACATCGGCACCTTCCAGGAAGTTCTGCGCACCACGCTCGTGCGCCGCGCGTACGAAGCGCTGACCGGCGCGCCGACGCGGCTGATCGCGTTCAGCGACGACATGGACGGCTTGCGCAAAGTGCCCGACAACTTGCCCAACCCGGAGTTGCTCACAGCGCACCTCGGCCATCCGCTCAGCCGCATTCCCGATCCGTTCGGCACGCACGAAAGTCTCGCGGCGCACAACAACGCGATGCTGTGCGATTTTCTCGACCGCTTTGGGTTCGATTACGAATTCGTATCGTCGAGCGAGATGTATGGCTCGGGCGCTTTCGACGAAGCGCTGCGTAACGTGCTGCGGCACTTCGATCCGATCATGGAGGTGATGCTGCCGACTTTGCGCGCCGAGCGCCGCGCGACCTACTCACCGGTGCTGCCGATCTCGCCCAGCAGCGGACAAGTGCTCCAGGTCCCGGTCGAAGTCGTCGATGCCGAGGCCGGGATCGTGCGGTTCGAGGATGCGGGTGCCACGGTCGAGCAGTCGATCTTCAGCGGCGCGGCGAAGCTCCAGTGGAAAGTCGATTGGGCGATGCGCTGGCTCGCGCTCGGGGTCGATTACGAGATGTGCGGCAAGGACCTGACCGACAGCGTCACGCAATCGGGCCGGATCGTCCAGGTGCTCTTCGGTCGGCGTCCGGAAGGCATGATCTACGAGCTATTCCTCGACGAGAAGGGCGAGAAGATTTCCAAGTCGAAGGGCAACGGGCTGACCATCGACGAGTGGCTGACTTACGGCAGCGAGGATAGCCTGGGCTTCTACCTCTACCGCGAGCCCAAAAGCGCCAAGCAGCTCCACGTCGGGGTGATCCCGCGCGCGGTCGATGAATACTGGCAGTTTCGCGAGAAGCTGGGCGAGCAGCCGCTCGAGCAGCAGCTCGGCAACCCGGTGTGGCACTTGCTGCGCGCGAATGGTGAAACGAAGGGAGCGGGGGATACGCTCCCCGTCACTTACGGGCTTCTGCTCAACCTTGTCGGCGTGCTCGGCGCGGGCGCGACGCGCGATCAGGTGTGGTCGTATCTCGCCAACTATGTCCAGAACGCCCGCCCCGAGGCGCACCCGGCGCTCGACGCGCTGGTCGGCAAGGCGCTCGCCTTTAACCGCGATTTCATCGCCCCGACGCTGCATCGCCGCAAGCCCGAGGCAGGCGAAGCCGCAGCGCTGGCTGCGCTCGACGAGGAGCTGGCGTCGACGTCGGACGACGCCACCGCCGCCGAGTTGCAGACGATGATTTACGAGATCGGCAAGGACCCGCACTACGGCTTCGAGCAGCTCCGCGACTGGTTCAAGGCGCTGTATGAAACGCTGCTCGGATCGAGCCAGGGACCGCGCATGGGCAGCTTCATCGCGCTTTATGGCATTGCCAATACGCGGGAACTTATCGCGCAGGCGCTGGTTCGGCAGCCATGAAGCTAGACACCAGCCCCGAGGCATTGGCCGAAGAACTGCTCGGCCGCCCGTTCGACGAACTCGACGAGGACGACCAGAACGCGCTGCGGCGGGTGATGTCGCACAAAGTGTCGCTCGATCACGACGAAGAAGAGCTGATCAATGCGTCGCACGGCGACCGGCTGGCCGACGCCGTGGCTCGGGTTGGCGGAAGCTGGGGCTTCATCACGTTTTTCATAACGTTCATGGCGGTGTGGATGGGGCTGAACGTCGCGCAGCTGTTCGGCGTGCACTTCGATCCTTATCCGTTCATCCTGCTCAATCTGACGCTCTCGACGCTTGCCGCGCTTCAGGCGCCGGTGATCATGATGAGCCAGAACCGGCAGTCCAAAAAGGACCGCGTGTCGAACCGCCACGACTACGAGATCAACTTGCGCACGACCACCGAGATTCTCATGCTGCGCCGCCAGGTCGACAAGATTTTCAATAAGCTGGGCCAGATGCAGGGCAGCGTCGAGGAAGTCGCGCTGACCGCCGAAGCGGCGGTCGAACAGGCGATCGA
>JBBRER010000015.1:0-25580 GCA_038202745.1 Sphingomonadales bacterium | reverse complement strand
GTTGGGCGGATGGTCGCCAACATTCCGACCGCTGTGAATGCCGTCGCTTGTAGAAGCGCGAACGTCGCTCTCCTTGCCACCCGTGTGATTGCGCCAATCATGATGCCTGCAACGAACACAACAGCGATCATCCATAGTAAGTAATGCAGTTCGGTCGTCGCGTCGGCGATGGTCATGTTGCGTCACCTCTACGGTCAGTATTGCATTTTCGTAGCACGCTCGGAATGTCGGAAATCGGATGACACAAAATACGCGCTAACTCGCGTCCCCACTCATCACCTGCCGCCCGTCGCCCGCGAACGCGCCGATCTCCCAGCCGCCGTCCTTGCTCCGCATTGCCAGGTGGAGCGGCTCGTCGCAGGTCGCGGGACTGAGGCCGCGGAAGGCGAATTTGGCGAGGCGGTTGTCGCCCAGTTCGCGCCGCGCGAGATCGAGCAGCAGCGTCGCGGTCAGCGGGCCGTGGACGACGAGGCCGCGGTAGCCTTCGGCGCCCGTCGCGTAAGGATAATCGTAGTGGATGCGGTGGCTGTTGAAGGTCAGCGCGGAATAGCGGAAGAGCAGCGCCTCGCTCGGCTCGACCACGCGGTGCGCATCCCACTCGGCAGGATCGAAGCGGGTTTCGCTGAGCGGCGGCGGCGCGGGCGGTGCTCCGGCGGGAGCGGCATCGCGGTAGACGAGCGACTGGACCTCGCGCACCGCTGCGCCCGCCTCGCCCGCGGTAAGGTGCTCGATTTCGACAAACACTAGCCGCCCCGATCCACCCTGCTTCTCGGTGATCGACGCAATCCGTGAAGTGCGGGTAACCGCCTCCGCCATCCGCAACGGGGCGAGGAATTCGACGCTGCTCGCCGCCCACATCCGGCGCGGGAGCGGGATCGGCGGGAGGAAGCCGCTCGGGCTGTCGTCGCGGCGGGGGTGGCCGTCGGGGCCAAGCGTCGCGCTCGGCGCGTCGGGGGTGCACAGGCACCAGTGGAAGCCTTGCGGCAACGTGCCGTCCTTCGGCGCTCCGCGGTCGAGGGTCGCGCACCAGCGGGCGACCAACGCCGGATCGGCCCGATCCGCGCGCCGTTCCTCGCGTCCGATCCAAGCTCGCCACTGGTCGCTCATCATCAACTCCCTCGTCTAGACGCTTGGTAAGATCGAACCCTTAACCCAACCCCGTTCGTGCTGAGCCTGTCGAAGCACCGTCCTTTTCTTGGAGCCTCGCGCCCAACCGCACGAAGGAAAAGCAGCCCTTCGACAAGCTCAGGACGAACGGGTACGGGGATGGGCAGGCAGCCTACGCGCGTTCGAACACCGCGGCGATGCCTTGGCCGCCGCCGATGCACATTGTTTCCAGGCCAAAACGCGCATCGCGGCGGTGAAGCTCGCGCGTCAGGTTGGCGAGTATGCGCCCCCCGGTCGCTCCGATCGGGTGGCCGAGCGAGATGCCCGAGCCGTTGACGTTGAGCACGTCGTGGCGGCTGTCATCCTCGCTCCAGCCCCAGCCCTTGAGCACCGCGAGCACTTGCGGCGCGAACGCCTCGTTGAGCTCGACCACGCCGATATCGTCCCACCCCAGCCCATTGCGAGCGAACAATCGCTCGACCGCCGGCACAGGCCCGATCCCCATCCGGCTCGGGTCGCAGCCCGCTGCCGCGGCGGAATGGAACCAGGCGATCGGCTCGAGCCCGAGTTCCTCGAGCTTGTCCTCGGCCACAACCAGGCATGCTGCGGCGGCGTCGTTCTGCTGGCTGGCGTTGCCCGCGGTGACCACGCCGCCTTCGAGCGGGCGCAGTTTGCCGAGCGATTCGACGCTCGCATCGGCACGGTAGCCTTCGTCGTGGTCGAAGATCAGCGGTTCGGCTTTCTTCTGCGGCACCGCCACCGGCACCAGCTCATCGTCGAAGCGCCCCTCGCGCCAGGCGGCGGCGGCGCGCTGGTGGCTGCGCACCGCGTAGGCGTCGCACGCCTCGCGGGTGATGCCGTAGTCTTTGGCGAGGCTTTCGGCGGTTTCGATCATCCCCGAGATCACCCCGAAGCGCTCCACCGGCTGCGACATCAGCCGTCCGCGCGTGAGCCGATCGTGAAGCGTCAGGTTGCCCGCGCGCACGCCTTTGCGCACGTCGGTAGTGTAGTGCTCGACGTTCGACATGCTCTCGCACCCGCCCGCGACCACGACGTCGCTCGCGCCCGTCTGGACCATCATCGCGGCGTTGATCACTGCCTGAAGACCCGACCCGCAGCGCCGGTCGAGCTGGTAGCCGGGGACTTCGAGCGGCAGCCCCGCGGCGAGCCATGACCAGTGCCCGATCGCGGGGGCTTCGGCATTGCCATAGCCTTGCGCGAAGACCACGTCGTCGACCCGCGCCGGATCGATCCGGGTGCGCTCGATCAGCGCTTTGAGCACCGCCGCGCCGAGCTCGCCCGCGGTGAGCGACGCCAGGCTTCCGCCGAACTTGCCAACGGCGGTGCGAATCGGGGCGACGATGGCGGCGCGGCGCAGTGTGGTCATCTCTTGTCCTTGTCGCTCGTGCCGACGATCCCGGCATCGATCAGTTTGGCGATCTCGCCCGAAGACATAGCCAGGCGCTCGGCAAGCACTTCCTCGCTATGTTCGCCGAGGTAGGGCGCGGGGCGGGGATCGCCGCGTTCGCGCGCCGGATCGTTGGCGAGCGAGCGCGCCGCGGGATAGGCGAACCCACTGGGGTTGGCAGGCGAGGGACCGAACAGGGGGTTGTCGGTGACCAGCGCCGGATCGGTCGAAGCCTCGTGCATCGTGCGGTAGCGTTCGAAAGTCGCCCCCGCTACCGCGAGCCGCTTGGCGATTTCGGCGTAATCGAGCGTCCCGGCGACCTGCTGGAAAACTTCGAACAGCGCCTCGCGATGCTTGAAACGGTTGCTGTCGTTGTTCGCGAAGGAAACGCCTTCGCGTGCTTCGATCGCGGCGATCGCCGCGCGCACCCCGAACGCCTCGATCAACCCCGCCCACTGCTTGGCGGTCAGCGCGGCGACCATGAAGCGCTTGCCGTCGCGGCTGACGAAGTCGCGCCCGAGCGCCCCCCAGATCGCATTTCCGAGCCGCTCGCGATCTGCGCCGCGATACAACATCTCGGCCATCGCCCCCGAATTGGCGACGGTGCCCAAAGCGACGTCGCCGAGCGGCACACGCAGTTCGATCCCCGCGCCCGTCGCCTCGCGGTGACGCAGCCCCGCGAGCAGTGTGAAGGCGCAATATGCCCCGGTAATGAAATCCCACGCCGGGAGCACTTGGTTGACCGGGGGCGCGCTGTCCGCGTCCCATTCGGCCGGGCCGGTCATCAGCGGATAGCCGCTCGCCGCGTTGACGGTGAAGTCCATCGCCTGACGCCCGTCGTGCCAGCCCATGATCCGCACCGAGACGAGGCCGGGGCGCTTGTCCGCCACCGCCGCGTGGCTCAGGAATGAGTTGGCCGGGAGATTCGTGATCAGCTGTCCGGTCGCGGCCGTAAGCTCGACGAGCAATTCGCGCCCCCTGGCCGATTGCAGATCGAGCGCGACGCTCTTTTTGGCCCGGTTCAAATTCTCCCAAGCGAGCGAGCGGCCCTCGCGCGTCTGCATGAAGCGGTCGTAATCGAGCCCGCCCGCGGTGTGATCGACACGGATCACCTCCGCCCCGAACTGCGCGCAATAGAGCCCGGCGGTGGGCGAGGCGACGAAGCTCGAAACCTCGATCACCGACAGACCGGCGAGGAGATCGTACACCGCTAGAGCGCCGCGAACTCGCGGAGCATGTGCTTGGCGATCTGGAGTTGGAGGATCTGCGTGGTGCCTTCGTAAATCCGGTAAATCCGCGCATCGCGGAAGAAGCGCTCGGCATCGTATTCCGCGAGATACCCCGCGCCGCCGTAAATCTGGACCACGCGGTCGACCACCCGGCCGCACATCTCGGAGGCGAAAACCTTGAACGCGGCGGCTTTCCTCAGCACGTTCTCGCCCGCATCGGCGCGCGCGGTGACGTCGGCCATCATCGCTTCGGCGGCGTAGATCTCGATCTCGCTGTCGGCAAGCATCGCCTGGATCAGCTGGAAGTTGGCGATCGGTTCGCCGAACGCCTTGCGCTCGGTCGCGTATTTGAGCGCCGAATCGAGTGCGCGGCGGGCATAGCCGGTCGAGGCCGCACCGACCGAGATGCGCCCGTTATCGAGGCTCTTCATCGCGTAGACGAAGCCTTTGCCGGTCTCGCCGCCAAGCAGCGCGTCGCCGGCCAGGTGGACGTCCTCGAGGATGACGTCGGAGATATGCGCGCCCGATTGCCCCATCTTCTTGTCAGGGCTCCCGGTCGAAACGCCGGGCGCGTCCATCGGCACCAGGAAAGCCGAGACGTGAGCGTTCTTGGGCAGCGCTTCCTTTTCGGTCCGCGCCATTATGAGCGCGACTTGCGCATGCGGCGCGTTGGTTATGTAGCGCTTGGTGCCGTTCAGAACCCAGCCGTTGCCGCCCTTGACCGCGGTAGTCTGCATCGCCGCCGAGTCCGAGCCCGAGCCAGGTTCGGTCAGGCCGAAGCAGGCGATCTCGCCCGCGACCAGTCGCGGGAACCATTCGGCCTTCTGCTCCGCCGTGCCGCCATTCTTGAGCGCGGTCGCGAACATTCCGAGGTTGATCGAGAAGATCGAGCGAAACGCCGGCGCGGCGTAGCTGAGCGTCTTCACCGCCCGCGCATATTGGCCGACATTGACGCCCGCGCCGCCGTATTCCTCGGGCACGGTCAGCCCGAACAGCCCCATGTCCTTCATTTCCTGAAGAATGTCGTCGGGGATGCGGTCGCCCTCGAGAGTCGCCTTCTCGGCCGGGATCAGCCGCTCGCGGACGTAGCGGTCGAGCTGCTCGCTGAACTGGTCGAAGACTTCGGGGTCCATGCCGGGATTGGCGGTGTTCATCGCTGGGTCCTCATATCGGCCAAATTCTATATCGGATCGTAAGGGAATACGTGCGCGGAAACCTCGTCGCCGCGCGCCATGTCAGCGCGAAACGCGGGGATCAGTTCGGCGGCGATGCTTTCGGGGGTCCAACCCTCGGCCTTGGTCATCGAGCGCACCGGTCGCGGCTTTGAAAACAGCACGATCTCGTTCTTGCGCACCGCGAAAATCTGGTTGGTCACATCCTTTGCGGCGTCGGAAGCGAGATAGACGACGAGCGGAGCGATTTTGTCCGCGCTCATCGTCTTGAGCCGCTCGACGCGTTCCTGCGCCTCGGGAGTCTCGGCGGGGATCGAGGCGGTCATCCGGCTCCACGCGAACGGCGCGATGCAGTTCGAGCGCACCCCGGCACGCGCCATATCGAGCGCGATCGATTGCGACAGCCCGACGATGCCGAGCTTGGCGGCGCTGTAGTTGGTCTGGCCGATATTGCCGATGAGTCCGCTGGTCGAGGTGAAGTGAATGAAGCTGCCCGACTGCTGTTCGCGGAAATACGGCGTCGCCGCCTTGCTGACGTTGAAGCAACCGTTGAGGTGGACGTCGATCACCGCCGCCCAGTCTTCGTGGCTGAGCTTGTGCCAGATCGCGTCGCGCAGGATGCCGGCGTTGTTCACCACCGCATCGATCCGCCCGAAGCGAGTGACCGCGTCCTCGACGATCGAGGCCGCGCCTTTGGGATCGGTCACGCTGGCGAGATTGGCGTGCGCCCTTCCGCCCGCCGCCACAATGTCGTCCGCCGTCTGCTGCGCCGGGCCGGCGTCACCGCCCTCGCCGCCGCCGCCGACCCCGGGATCGTTGACCACCACCGCCGCACCGTGACGCGCCGCCAGCAGCGCGATCTCGCGCCCGACACCGCGCCCGGCGCCGGTCACCGCGACGACTTTGCCTTCGAGCATTCCCATCGCCGACTCCTTTAACCGGGCGGTTAAGCGCGCATGGCGGAGCGTCTAGCGAAAATCAACGGGCAGCGGCGGTCGCGGTTTCGCTAGGCGCGGCGGTCGCTGCGGGGTCGCTCGGTCCGATCATCGCTTCGGCGTCGCTCAACGCGCGCTGCTCGTCCGCGCTGGCCGCGCTTGGCTGCTCCGTCGGCGCAGCGCCGTGGCAACCGCCCACCAGCAGTGCGAACAGCGCGAGCGCGGCGCGCCCGGTCACATCTTCTTCTCGGCGGCCTTGGTCGCGGCTTCGGCAGCGGCCGATGCAGTCGGGTCGGGCGTGGGGCTTAGCGAGGCGTCGGCGCCGGGCAACGCGGCCGCGTCGGAAGCGGGCATCGCGCCGGGCTCGGCGCTCGACATAGCTTCCTCGGCGGGCATCTCGACGTTGTCGGCCTGGGCCTGCTCGCCGGCATTGTCGGACTTGGCGCAGCCGCCAAGTGCGAGGGCGAGAAGCGCGGGGGCGGCGGCGAGGACGGGCTTGGTCATGGGGGCCTTTCGGGTGATGAAACTTACGCCAGCATGCCTCTAACGGGCACGCCGGAGGCAGGCAAGCGGCGCACCTTGCGCGGATATAAAGATTTCTTTATATGATATCCCACGATGCGGATCGAACCCACCTTGCGCGCGCTCGACGACGCGACCCGGCTGCGCATTCTGCGGCTGCTCGCGCATATGGAGCTGGCGGTGGGCGAACTCGCGCAAGTGCTCGGGCAAAGCCAGCCGCGCGTCTCGCGCCACGTCCGCATCCTGTGCGATGCCGGGCTGGCCGAACGCCGCAAGGAGGGCAGCTGGGTGTTCCTGAGGAGCGCGCTGCCCCATGTGGACGCGCCGACGCTCGCCGCCGCGGTGGCGCGGCTGCTCGCGCTCGCCGAGGAAGAGGACGCCGCGTTCGGCGCGCGGTGCGGCGAGGATCGCCGCCACCTCGCCGCGATCCGCGCCGCGCGCGAGGCGCAGGCCGCGCAATACTTCGCCCGCCACGCCGACAATTGGGACACGCTGCGCAGCCTCCACAGCCCCGACGGTGCGGTCGAGGACGCATTGGGCGCGGCGCTCGGCGATGCCCCTCTCGGTGCGCTGCTCGACGTCGGCACCGGGACCGGGCGGATGGCCGAAGTGTTCGCAGCCCGCGCCGAGGCGATTACCGCGTTCGACAAAAGCCCCGAGATGCTGCGGCTCGCGCGCGCGCGGCTCCAGCACTTGCCCGCAGGATCGGTCGATCTGGTCCAGGGCGATTTCACCGCGCTGCCGTTCGCCGACGCGGCGTTCGACACCGTGCTGTTCCACCAGGTGCTCCACTACGCGCTCGCGCCCGAGGCGGTGCTGAGCGAGGCCGCACGGGTGACGCGCCCCGGCGGGCGGATCGCGATCGCCGACTTCGCCGCGCACGACCGCGAGGAGCTGCGCCTCGCCCACGCCCACGCGCGGCTCGGCTTCACCGACGAGCAGATGCTCGCACTGCTGAGCGACGCCGGGTTCGCACCCGCGCCGCCGCGCGCGCTCCCGGGCACCCCGCTGACGGTCAAGATCTGGACCGCGCGCCGCGCGTCGGTGCCAAAGCTTGTCGGTGTGCCGGCGTGAGCCCGCTCCGCGACGAAGCGAGCACCGCGGGCGCGCCGCCGCTGTTCGCGGGCCTGCCCGGCGATATCCGCGTCAGCTTCGAATTTTTCCCGCCCAAGACCGAGGCGATGCAGGCGCAGCTGTGGAACGCGGTCGAAACGCTCGCCCCGCTCGCGCCTTCGTTCTTCTCGGTTACTTACGGTGCGGGCGGATCGACCCGCGAGCGGACCCACGCGACCGTCGCGCGGATCGTCGAAGAAACCGGCATCCGCGCCGCCGCGCACCTCACTTGCGTCGATGCCAGCCGCGCCGAAGTCGATGCGGTCGCGCGCGCTTATTGGGATGCCGGGGTGCGTCATGTGGTCGCGCTGCGCGGCGACATGCCCGCAGGGCCGGGAACCGCGTTTTGCGCGCATCCCGACGGCTATGCCAATGCCGCCGAGCTCGTCGCGGGGCTCGCCAAAATCGCGCCGTTCGAGATCTCGGTCGCGGCCTACCCCGAATGCCACCCCGACGCGGCCGATCTCGCCGCCGATATCGACAATCTCAAGCGCAAGCTCGATGCCGGGGCGGCGCGCGCGATCACCCAGTTCTTCTTCTCCCCCGAAGTGTTCTTCCGCTTCCGCGATGCTGCCGCCGCCGCAGGGATTTCGGCGCCGATCGTTCCCGGGATCATGCCGGTGACGAGCTTCGCCGCGATCGCACGAATGAGCGCGCTGTGCGGAACCGCGATTCCCCAATGGCTCGGCCACGCGTTCGCCGGGCTCGACGAAAAGCCCGAAGCGCGCCGGCTCGTCGCCGCGACGCTCGCCGCCGAGCTGACGCGGCGGCTTTACGCGGGCGGCGAGCGCAACTTCCACTTCTACACGCTCAACCGCGCCGAGCTGAGCTACGCGATCTGCCACTTGCTCGGGCTGCGGCCGGGAGACGCCAAATGACACCGCGTGAACGTCTCCTCGCCGCCGCGCGCGAGGCCATCCTGATCAAGGACGGACCCTACGGCACCGCGATCCAGAACGCCAAGCTGAGCGAGGCCGACTATCGCGGCGACACCGCGCTGACGCGCGACCAGAAGGGCAACAACGATCTCGTCAACCTGACCCGTCCCGCGCTTATCCGCGAAATCTGCGGTCGCTACCTCACCGCAGGCGCGCACATCCTCGCGACCAACACCTTCAACGCCAACCGCATCAGCCAGGCCGATTACGGCGCCGAGCATTTGGTCGGCGACATTAACCGCGCCGCCGCGGAAATCATTCGCGCAGCAGTCGATGAGGCCAGCGCCAAGGACGGCAAGCCGCGCTTCGTGGCAGGCGCGATCGGCCCGACCAACAAGACGCTGTCGCTTTCGCCCGATGTCAACGATCCCGGATTTCGCGAAATCGACTGGGACTTCCTCGTCGAGGTCTACAAGGAACAGGCCGCCGCGCTGATCGAAGGCGGCGCCGACTTCGTGCTGGTCGAGACGGTGTTCGACACGCTCAACGCCAAGGCCGCGATCATGGCGGTCGAGCAGCTTCGGGGCGAGCTCGGCCGCGACGTTCCGCTGATGCTGTCGATGACGCTCACCGACCTGTCGGGGCGTAATCTATCGGGCCACACGGTCGAAGCGTTCTGGTACGCGGTGCGCCATGCCCGGCCGGTGACGATCGGGCTCAACTGCAGCTTCGGCGCGGCGCAATTGCGCCCGCACGTCCGCGTGCTCAACCAGATCGCCGACGCGCTGGTCATGATCTATCCCAACGCCGGGCTGCCCAACGAGCTCGGCGAGTACGACGAGATGCCCGAAACAACCGCCTGCCTGGTCCGCGAATGGGCCGAGGCGGGGCAAGTCAATGTTCTGGGCGGGTGCTGCGGATCGACGCCGGAGCATATCGCGGCGATCGCGCAAGCCGCGAACGGCCTGGCGCCGCGCCGACTGCCCACGCTCGATGTCGCGACGCGGCTGGCGGGGCTAGAGCCTTTCGTGATGGCGGCGTGAGCACATATACCTCCCCGGAACGGGGAGGGGGACCGTTCGCCGCAGGCGAATGGTGGAGGGGTTGTGCGGCTGGGCGCATTCTTTCGACCGAACTTCCCAGCCGCACAACCCCTCCACCGCCTTCGGCGGTCCCCCTCCCCGTGTCGGGGAGGTATTGCGAGTTCCGATGACCGAAACCAGTTCCTCAGCTCGCTTCGTCAATATCGGCGAGCGCACCAACGTCACCGGATCGGCGGCGTTCAAGAAGCTGATCCTCGCGGGCGACTACGCCGCCGCTGTCGAAGTCGCGCGCAGTCAGGTCGAGAACGGCGCGCAGGTGATCGACGTCAATTTGGACGATGGGCTGCTCGTTTCGGCGTTCGCGTTGACTACGTTCTTGATGGTTATCGCCGCCGAGCCCGACATCGCACGGGTGCCGGTGATGATCGACAGCTCGAAATGGGACGTGATCGAGGCGGGGCTGAAATGCGTGCCGGGCAAGCCGATCGTCAATTCGATCAGCATGAAGGAAGGCGAAGCGCCGTTCCTCGACGCGGCGCGCAAATGCATGACGTATGGCGCAGCTGTCGTCGTCATGGCCTTCGACGAGGCGGGCCAGGCCGACAGCGCGGCGCGCAAGATAGCGATTTGCGAGCGCGCTTACGCGCTGCTGACGGGGATCGATTTCCCGCCCGAAGACATCATTTTCGATCCAAATATCTTCGCGATCGCGACGGGGATGGAAGAGCACGACCGCTACGCGCTCGATTTCTTGGAAGCGCTCAAAGCGCTCAAAATCAGCTGCCCGCACGTTCATTTCTCGGGCGGCCTGTCGAACCTGTCGTTCAGCTTCCGTGGCAACGAGCCGGTGCGCCGCGCGATGCACAGCGTGTTCCTCTTCCACGCGATTCCCGCCGGGCTCGACATGGCGATCGTCAACGCCGGCCAGCTCGACATTTACGACGCGATCGACCCGGTGCTGCGCGAAGCTTGCGAGGATGTCGTTCTCGCGCGCCGCCCCGACGCCACCGAGCGGCTGATCGCGCTCGCCGAATCGTATCGCGGGACCGACGCGCGCGCCGAGAAGGAAGCCGAGGAATGGCGCGGGTGGGAGGTGGTGCGGCGGCTCGAGCACGCGCTGGTCAAGGGGATCGACGCGCATATCGTCGCCGACACCGAAGAAGCGCGGCTGGAGACCGCGACGCGCGGCGCACCCCCGATCGAGGTGATCGAAGGCCCGCTGATGGCGGCGATGAACACCGTCGGCGACTTGTTCGGCGCGGGGAAGATGTTCCTGCCGCAGGTGGTCAAGTCCGCGCGGGTGATGAAAAAGGCGGTCGCGCATCTGATCCCGTTCATCGAGGCGAGCAAGCAGCCGGGCGCGAAAGCCAAAGGCAGGATCGTGATGGCGACGGTGAAGGGCGACGTTCACGACATCGGCAAGAACATCGTCGGGGTCGTGCTCCAGTGCAACGGATATGAGGTGATCGATCTGGGCGTCATGGTCCCGTGGACCACGATCCTCGACACCGCGCGCGAACGCGAGGCCGACATCATCGGTCTGTCGGGGCTGATCACGCCATCGCTCGACGAAATGGTGACGGTCGCCGAGGAGATGACCCGCGCCGGACTCACGCTGCCGCTGCTGATCGGCGGCGCGACCACCAGCAAGGTCCACACCGCGCTCCGGGTCGATCCGGCGTACGACGGCCCGGTGCTCCACGTGCTCGACGCCAGCCGCGCGGTCGGGGTCGCAAGCCAGCTCCTGTCGGACACGCAGGCCGAAGCGCTGGTCGCCGATACCGCGCGCGAATACGCCAAAATCCGCGAGGCGCGCGAGGGCAAGTCGCAGAACGTGCTGCTCACTCTCGAAGAGGCGCGGGCGAACTTCTACGACCCCAATTTTGCGGAAAAGCCCGCGCCCCCCCGGCAGCCCGGGGTCCATTCGTTTCCCGACTGGCCGCTCGCCGACTTGCGCTACTGCATCGACTGGACGCCGTTTTTTCGTGCGTGGGAGCTGGCGGGTACTTATCCGTCGATCCTCGACGACAAGGTGGTCGGCGAAACCGCGCGCAGCCTCAAGGCCGATGCCGATGCGATGCTCGACCGCATCGTCGCGGGAAAATGGCTGACCGCGCGCGGCGTCGTCGGACTGTGGCCGTGCGCACGCGACGGCGACGACGTGACGATCCATCTCGTCGAGGAGGAAAGGCACGTGACGCTGCCCTTCCTGCGCCAGCAAATCCGCAAGAGCCGCGACCGCGCCAACTTTTGCCTGGCCGATTTCATCGATCCGGCGGGCGACTGGATCGGCGGCTTCGCGGTCGGCATCCACGGGATCGAGCCGCATCTCGAACGATTCCGCGCGGACCACGACGATTATTCGGACATCCTCTTGAAAGCACTCGCCGACCGCTTCGCCGAAGCTTTCGCCGAGCGGCTCCACCAGCACGTGCGGACCACGCTGTGGGGCTACGCACCGGGTGAGCAGCTCACCAACGCAGCGCTGATCCGCGAGCAGTACCGCGGCATCCGCCCCGCACCCGGCTATCCCGCATGCCCCGATCACGCGCTCAAGCCGGTCCTGTTCGACCTGCTCGACGCCGGGGCGAACGCCGGTCTTACGCTCACCGAAAACAACGCGATGCTTCCGACATCGGCGGTCAGCGGGTTTTACTTCGCGCACCCCGAAGCCTCGTACTTCGGCGTCGCGCGGATCGGGCGCGATCAACTAGAGGATTATGCCGCGCGTTGCGCAATCGAGCTTAGCGCGGCCGAGCGGCGGCTGCGCCCCAACCTCGATTGAAACCAAACCGCCCCTGCGCCGTTCACGGTGCAGGGGCTTTGGGAGCATTGCATATGGCCAGGCTGGACGATGGGCGCGTGATGACGCCGAGGGCGCGTTTCGGCGGTGCGCCGATCCACGCGATGCTGGTGCCGTTCCCGATCGTCTGTTTGATCGGCGCGCTTCTCGCCGATATCGCCTATGTAAAGAGCGGCGGTGTGGTTCAGTGGGCCAATTTCGCCGAATGGCTGCTGCTGTTCGGAGTCGCTACGGCGCTTCCCGCGGCACTGTTCGGGCTGATCGACTTCCTCGGCAACCCGCCGCAGAACCGTCCGCGGATCGGGTGGTGGCACATGGGGCTCAACGTGACCTCGACCTTGCTCGCGCTGCTCAACAACTTCGTCCACGCGCGCGACGGCTGGACCGGGATCGTGCCGGTGGGAATCACGCTGTCGGCGCTGACCGTGATCTTGCTCGCGATTTCCGGGCACTTGGGCGGCAAGCTTGCCTATCTCCACGTCGCGCGGAGCCGGCCATGACCCGCGCGCTCCTCCCCCTCGCCGCCGTCGCCGCGCTTGCGGCGCTCGCCGCCTGCTCCAAGCCGCCGTTTCCGGCCGAAGACCAGTACGGCGCCAACCCCCGCCTGCCCCAGCCCAAGCAGTTCCTATTTCCCCCGATGGGGATCGCCAAGCCGGTTGGGTTCAAAGCGAACGAGACCCCGGCCGTGCCAGCGGGCTTCGCCATCCAGGCGGTCGCGCGAAATCTCAACGCTCCGCGCCGCGTGATGCCGCTGCCGAACGGCGATCTGCTGGTGGTCGAGAGCGGCGGTCCCGGTTACGAGCCCGCACTGCGCCCCAAGAACTTCATCTACAAGCTCGTGATCGGCAAGGCGCACTCACCGACCAAGCCCGGCAACCGCGTCCTGCTGCTGCGCGACACCGATGGCGACGGCGTCGCTGACGAGCGCTTCGTGCTGATCCCCAAGCTCAACTCACCGTTCGGCGTCGCGCTGATCGGCAACACGCTCTACGTTGCCGAGACCGATGCGGTGATGCGTTATCCGTTCACCGCGGGCGCAACCTCGGTCGGCGCGGGGAGCAAAGTCACCGATCTGCCCGGCGGGCCGATCGACCACCACTGGACCAAGGACCTCGTCGCCGGCCCTGATGGCTCGAAGCTTTATGCCGGCGTCGGATCGAACAGCAACATCGTCGAGAACGGGCTCGAAGCCGAGCACGGCCGCGCCGCGATCTGGGAGATCGACCCCGTGACCGGCGCCAAACGCGAGTTCGCGACCGGGCTGCGCAACCCCAACGGTCTCCAGTTCTACCCGGGCAGCAACACGCTGTTCGCGGTGGTCAACGAGCGCGACGAGCTCGGCAACAACCTCGTACCGGACTACTTGACCTCGGTCAGGGACGGCGGTTTCTACGGCTGGCCCTACAGCTGGTACGGCCGGCACGTCGATATCCGCGTCCACCCACAGCGCGCCGACATGGTCGCCAAGGCGATCCCGCCCGACTTCGCGCTCGGGCCGCATGTGGCCGCGCTCGGGCTGACGTTCGTTCAGGGGGGGATGATGCCCGCGCAGTTCCAGGGCGGCGCGTTCGTCGGCGAGCACGGCAGCTGGGACCGCACCGTGTTCTACGGCTACCAGGTGGTGTTCGTGCCGTTCGCGAACGGCAAGCCCACGGGCAAGCCGCTGCCGTTCGTCACGGGCTTCATCGACAAGGACGGCAACGCCCGCGGCCGTCCGGTCGGGGTGGCGATGGACAGAACTGGCGCGCTGCTGATCGCGGACGACGTCGGTCACGCGGTCTGGCGGGTGACGCCGGCGCGCTGATTGGGGCTGGTAAAACCCTGATTCGCGGATAATCTCTCCCGACCTTTTGGGGGAGGGACGCCATGGAATCGTTCAATTTCGGCCGCACTTATTCGCGGGCATTCGGGTTGATCCGCGAGACTATCGGCTCGGTCGGGGTGTTCGTGCTCGCTTTCAGCGTCGTCAGCGCTGTGCTCAATATCGTCGTTCGCCAGCAGTTGGTCGCCAGCATTGCCGCCAGCAACGCTAATGGACCGGCTCCGCTGGCGATTTTTGGATCGGGCTGGTATTGGGTATCGATCGGGCTTGGGACGGCACTCGGGGCAATTCTATATGCCGGCGCGATGGACGGCATGATCAAGACCGCGCGCGGGACTCACGTCACATTCGCGGATTGCCTGCGCGGCGGCTTCGCCAAATTCCTGCCCGCGCTGGGCCTTACGATCTTGTGGTTGTTGGGTGTCATGGTCGGCTGGATACTGTTGCTTGTCCCCGGGTTGATCCTGATGACGATGTGGAGCGCCGCGTTGCCCGCGCTGATCGGCGAGAATGTGGGGGTATTCGGCAGCTTCGGACGCAGCCGCGCGCTGACCAAGGGCTCCCGATGGACGATATTCGCGGTGCTGTTGGTTGGGCTGATCGTGATGTACGCACCGGTGATATTGATCGGCACCGCGATAGGCCTGACGGGAGGTTTGGCGAGCGGCGGCATCCCCGGATTGGGTTTCTATCTGTTCTTCATCCCTTACGGCTGGTTCATCGCGATATTCCTCAATTCACTGTTGGCCTCGATCTACCTTGAGGCAGTTCAGATCAAGGAAGGCGGCAGCACCGGGCAGCTGACCGAAGTCTTTGGCTAAGCGAGCGCGCGTCGCGGCGGCGCGTTGGCTCGCCGTTGCGCTGGCGTTGGGGATGAGCGTCATGGCGGCATCGGCCCCGCCCGCCAGCGTCGCGGTGGCGTTCGACCGGCACGGTATCCGCCCGGTCCTCGCCGAAGGCCTCGCCGACAAAGCCACCGGCCGCGTGGTGACCGCCGACGATCCGGTGCGCGTTGCCTCGGTCTCGAAGCTGGTGACGACGCTCGGCATGATGCGGCTGGTCGATGGCGGCAAGCTCGATCTCGACCGCGACGTGTCCGATTATCTCGGCTGGCGGCTGCGCAACCCAGCGTTTCCCGGCACACCGATCTCGCTGCGGCTGCTGCTTTCGCATCAATCGAGCCTGCTCGACGGGCCCGATCTCTACATCATCCCGCTCGGCCGCACGATCCGTGAGCAACTCGCCGATCCGCGCGTGTGGGACACGGCGCACGCGCCCGGCAGCGGCTGGTTCCACTACACCAACCTCAACTTCCCCGTGGTCGCGAGCGTGATGGAACGCGCCAGCGGCGAGCGCTTTGACCGGCTGATGACGCGGCTGGTGCTCAAACCGCTCAAGCTTCACGCCTGCTACAACTGGTCGGGCTGTTCACCGGCGCAGGCGGCGCGCGCGGTGGTGCTTTACCGGGCGAATGGCGATGTCGCGACAGACGACCTCAAGGGTGCGCTGCCCGCCTGCCCGGTGGTCCCCGCCGCCGACGGCTCGTGCGATCTGGCGAGCTACACCCCCGGCTGGAACGGATCGCTGTTCTCGCCGCAAGGTGGCCTCAGAATTTCGATGCGCGATCTCGCCAAAGTCGGACAATTGCTAGCGCGCGGCGGCAAAGGCTTGCTCAGCGTAAGCGCGTTCGCCGAGATGACCCGCGTCCAGTGGCGCTTCGACGGCGCCAACGGCCTAGGCGAAGACGGCACCTCGAACGGCTTTTTCTGCGCTTACGGCCTCGCGGTGCATCACATCGCCACTCCGCGCGCCGATTGCCACGACGACCTGTTCGGCGACGGCGTCCCTCGGCTCGGCCATTCGGGCGACGCTTACGCGCTCAAGGCCGGGCTGTGGGTCGACCCCGCGACCGGCAAGGGCCTGGCCTTCTTCACCACGCAAGTTCCCGACGACAGCAAGGGCGCGCACAGCGCTTTCACGGCGCGCGAGGAGGACGTGGTGCGCCGGGCGATGGCGGCGCGCTGATCGCGGTTTTCTTACCCCGTGCCGATCTGCCATAGGCGGCCGATGGTCGCCTCCCCCGATGCCGCCGAAGCGCTTCACCGCGTGTTCGGCTTCAACGCCTTTCGCGGTCGGCAGGAGGAGGTCGTGGCGCGGGTCATGGCGGGACAATCGGCGCTCGCGGTGATGCCGACGGGAGCGGGCAAATCGCTGACCTATCAGCTTCCCGCGGTGATGCTCCCCGGCACGTGCGTGGTCGTCTCGCCGCTGATCGCTCTGATGCACGATCAATTGCGCGCCGCAACCGCCAACGGCATCCGCGCCGCCACGCTGACCAGCGCCGACAGCGACCGCGAAACGACCATCGAGCGTTTCCGCAGCGGCGAACTCGACTTGCTTTACGTCGCGCCCGAGCGCGCCAGCCAAGGCCATTTCCGCGAGCTCTTGAGCACCGCGCCGATCTGCCTGTTCGCGATCGACGAAGCGCATTGCGTGTCCGAATGGGGGCACGATTTCCGCCCCGACTACCGCGCGCTGCGCCCGCTGATGGATACGTTTCCGGCGGTGCCGCGGCTGGCGCTGACCGCCACGGCCGACGCCCACACCCGCGTGGACATCCTCACGCAGCTCGGCATTCCCGAGGATGGGCTGATCCTCGCCGGATTCGACCGGCCCAACATCCGCTATCGCATCCGCCACCGCGACGCCGCCGCGTCGCAGCTCGCCCGGTTGCTCGCCGCTCAGCCCGGGCCGGGGATCGTTTATGCCCCGACCCGGCGCAAGGTCGAGGAACTGGCGGACAAGCTTGCGGCGGCGAGTGGGCGCGCGGTGCTGCCTTATCACGCCGGGCTCGCGCCCGAAGTGCGCGCCGCCAATCAGGCCGCATTCGTGGCATCCGAAGACATGGTGATCGTCGCCACGGTCGCGTTCGGGATGGGGATCGACAAGCCCGACGTGCGCTTCGTCGCGCATGCCGGACTGCCCAAGTCGATCGAGGCCTACTACCAGGAAACCGGGCGCGCGGGGCGCGACGGCGACCCGGCCGAGGCGGTGATGCTGTGGGCGGCGAAGGATTTCACGCTCGCTCGCCAGCGGCTCGGCGAAGTCGAGGATGCGCGCCGAGGCGGCGAGCGCGCGCGGCTCGACGCGCTCGCCGCGCTGGTCGAGACCCCGGGCTGCCGCCGCGCGATGCTGCTGCGCCATTTCGGCGAGACGCCGCCCGAAACCTGCGGCAACTGCGACAACTGCCTGAGCGCGCCCGGCGTAGCCGATGCGACCGAACTTGCGCGCAAGCTGCTATCGGCGGTTTACCGCACCGGGCAAAGCTTCGGGCTCGGTCATCTCGAAAAAGTCCTGACCGGGCAGGCCGACGAGCGCGTGCTCCAGCGCGGGCACGACAAGCTGTCGGTGTTCGGGATCGTGGCGGGCGAAGAGGCGGCGCTGCTGCGCCCGCTGGCGCGTGCGCTCCAGGCGCGCGGGGCGCTCGTCTCGACCGAGCACGGCGGGCTTGCGCTCGGCGGCGACGCACGCGCGATCCTCGCGGGCGAAGCCCCGGTCGCGATCGTGCTCGCTCCGCCGGGCGAAGGCCCGCGCAAGCGGCGCGCGGGCGGGGCCAATCCGCTCGGCGATCCGCTGTTCGAAGCGCTGCGCGCGCTCCGCCGCGAGCTGGCGCAGGCCGGCGGCGTCCCGCCTTACGTGATCTTTCACGACGCCGTGCTGCGCGAAATGGCCACCACTCGCCCCGCGACGCTTGCCGAGCTTGGGCAGATCGGCGGGATCGGAGCGAAGAAGCTCGAGGCTTACGGCGATGCGTTCTTGAACGCAATCCGCGCCCGGTCGTAAGCGGTCACGCGCGGCGCGGCACGGTCTCGGATCCGCCCGAAACGACCAGCCAGACGAACAGCAGCGCCGCCGCACCGAGCGACGCGCTTTGCGCCGCCGCAGCGGCTCCCTGCGGAAATTGCACCGCGAGCAAGGCGGCGATGCCCACTGCCAACGCGGCGAACGCTTCGCCGGCGAACCGTCGCCACGCCGCGCGGCGCGCGCGTTCTGCGGCGAGATCGGCGCGAACCAGCGCGGCCACCCCGGTCGCAAACTTGTGGTCGGGCGCGGGCGTCGCGCCGAGCAGTGCACCCAGGCGAATATCGAAGTCGGCGTCGGTCATGGCGAAGGTTCCAGCAGGATTGCGAGGCGGGCGCGGGCACGGGCTACCGCCGATTTGAGCGTGCCCAGGGGCATGCGCAGGATCGCCGCGGCGTCGCTATGCGAAAACCCTTGCGCGAAGCACAGCTCGGCGGCGGCGCGCTCGCTTGGCGACAATTCAGCGAGCGCTTGTGCGACCGCGAGCGTGAGCTCGGCGTCGGGCGAGGGCGGCGCGGCGTCGGCCCAGGCGGCGTCGCGCGCGGCGCTGCGCTGCGCGGTGCGATTTGCGTCGAGGAACGCGGTCCACGCCAGCCGCATCAGCCAGCCGCGATAGCTGCCATCTCCGCGCCAGTCTCGCCGTTGCCGCCACGCCTTGAGGAACGCTTCCTGCGCCAAGTCGTCGGCCGCGTGGCCCGCGGCGCGGCGCAGGAACCGCCGCACCGCGCCTTCGTGACGCGCGACGAGCTCACCGAACGCACGGGCGTCTCCGTCACGCGCGGCGCTCGCCAATGCGTCGTCGTCGTTATCCATGCGCCGGGCTCACGCGCGATTGCGCAGCCACCATGCGCGCCCAAGCAGCGCCGCGCCGGCAAAACCGGGGAACACCGCTACGCCGGCGAGGTTGCGAATATCGTCGGCATCGCCCTGGATGAGGGCGAAGACCACCAACGCCAGCGCCACGGTGACCAGCAGCAGCCCGTTGCGCCCGTCGTTGTAAGCAGGCGCGGCGGGTTCGATTCCCTCCGCCACCAAGGGCTCGAGCGATCCGTTGCCGCGGATGATCGCCTCACGCAGCGTCTTGTGGTGGATCACGGTGCGCCACAGTCGCGTAAGGTGGCCGACGATCAGAACGGCGCCGGTAACGAGGACCGCGAATACATAGGTTTCGGTTGGCATGAGATGTCTCCAGAGCAGGTTTCGTATGGCATGACGCCGCCGCACCCGAAATTGGATGCCGGACCCCCAAATTTTCCCCGTTCGCATGCGCGTTGCGGGCAGCTTGACGAACACCTCCGAATCGATATTATTATGATATCACTTTAGGGGGTATCAAGCATGTCCGATTCGCATCCCGCCATGACCGTGAGCCAGGAAAAGCCCGCGTGGAGCATCAGCGGCTATCTGATGCTGCTGTTGTTCGTTGCGCTGCTCGCGCTGACCATCTGGCGCACGGTGATGATCGCCAGCGGTAATTCGGCCGATCTTCCGCTCGGGCACATCGACAACGCGCTGCCCGCGTTCCTCATCTTCACCGCGCTCCGAACGCTGGCGTTGATCCTCATCGTCAGCGGGTTCTACATGATCCAGCCCAACCAGGCCGCGGCGATCACGCTGTTCGGCAGCTACCGCGGGACCGACCGCAATCACGGGCTGCGCTGGGTGTGGCCGTGGATGGGCAAGACCAAGATTTCGGCGCGCGCCAACAACCTCATCTCCGACCGGATCAAGGTCAACGATCTGCGCGGCAATCCGATCGAGATGGCCGCGCAAGTCGTGTGGCGGGTGATCGACACCGCGCAGGCGCTGTACGATGTCGACGATTACAAGAGCTTCGTGATGGTCCAGATCGAGGCGGCGGTGCGCACGATCGGCTCGCGCTATCCGTACGACGATTTCGCGCATGCCGAAGTGACGCTGCGCGGCAACCACGACCAGGTCGGCGCCGAACTGCGCACCGAGCTGATCGCGCGGCTTACGCTCGCCGGGATCACCGTCGACGAATGCGGCTTTACGCACCTCGCCTACGCGCAGGAGATCGCCGGCGCGATGCTGCGCCGCCAGCAGGCCGAAGCGGTGGTCGCGGCGCGCAAGACGCTGGTCGAGGGTGCGGTTGGAATGGTCGAGATGGCGCTGTCGATGCTGAGCGAGAAGAACGTGGTGGAACTGGACGACGAGCGCCGCGCGGCGATGGTCTCGAACCTGATGGTCGTGCTGTGCGGCGAGCGCGACACCCAGCCGGTGGTCAACACGGGCACGTTGTACCAGTAAGCCGATGAGCGCGCCGGCGAAGAAAGGCTTCGCGCTGCGGCTCGACCCGGCGCTTCACGCCGCGCTCGAACGCGCGGCGGCAAGCGAGCTGCGCTCGGTCAACGCGCAGATCGAATGCCTGCTGCGCGAGGCGCTGGGGCGGCGCGGGGTCAAGCTCGAACCGGGCGAACCGCCGCGCCGCGGCCGCCCGCCCACGGAGAAACGGCGATGACACACTCCAACGATAGCGCTTGGTTTGCGCCCAAGCGCTTCGGCCTCGGATCGGGCCTGCCGATCGCGTGGCAAGGCTGGGCGCTGCTCGCGGCCCACGTCGCGCTGATCTTCGCCGGGCTGCCGCTCGCCGAACACTCGCACGCCGCGTTCGCGGCTTACGCAATAGTGGTCGGCTGCACTCCGCTGCCGCTTTACGCGGCCAAGACGCGCGGCGGGTGGAAGTGGCGCTGGGGCGAGCGCGATTGAAGCGGCTTGTTAACGCGCGCCGGGGTATCGCCGCCGCGATGCGCTACTCACTCGCCATTCTCGCGCTGACGCTGCCGGTCACGCTGCTCGCGGCGCAGGTTGCGCCCTACACCGTCACCGAAACCGGACGCACTTACACCCGCCTCCAGGATGCGGTCGATGCGATCGGCGCGGGGCGTGGCACGATCCGCTTCGCTTCGGGGCGTTTTGCCGACTGCGCGGTCCAGAGCGCGGGCGATGTGACGTATCTGGCGGCGGCTGCGGGCGAGTCGGTGCTCGAAGGCAGAGCCTGCGAGGACAAGGCCGCGCTGGTGCTGCGCGGGCGCGGCGCGAGCGTCGAGGGGCTGGTGTTCGCGCGAATGGCCGTTTCGGACGGCAACGGCGCCGGGATTCGGCTCGAGCATGGCGATCTCGCCGTCGCGCAAAGCTGGTTCCGCGACAGCCAGCAGGGCATCCTCACCGGCGACGATCCCCAAGCGCGCATCACGATCGACAAATCGACCTTCACCCGGCTCGGCACGTGCGAGTTCTCGGGCGGGTGCGCGCATTCGATCTATGTCGGCGACTACGGCTCTCTCGCCGTCACCCGCAGCCGGTTCGAGGCCGGGCGCGGGGGGCATTACCTCAAGACCCGCGCGCGCCGAATCGAAGCGACCGGCAACAGCTTCGACGATTCGGCGGGCAAGGCGACCAACTACATGATCGACTTGTCCAACGGCGCGGCCGGGCGGATCCAGGGCAACTGGTTCGTGCAGGGGGCGGACAAGGAAAACCACTCGGCGTTCATCACCGTCGCGCCCGAAGGCCGGACCAACTCCGCCGCCGGGCTGGTTGTCGCCGACAACGAGGCGCGGCTCGCGCCCGGCGCAAGCCCGGACAGCACGTTCGTCGCCGACTGGTCGGGCGACGCGCTGACGATCCACGACAACCGCTTGGCCCCGGGGCTCAAGCTGCGCGACCGGCGCTGAAGGAACCGCGCTACCGCTCCAATCGTTTGCCCGGCGGAAGGATTGGCGATGGCCGGCGGATGGTCGCGCGACGGCGCGGTGCAGGAGCAGATCGACGACAGCGTGAAGGATGCGGTCGCCGGCGCGCGGGCGCGGCTGCCAGCAGGCGAGTCAGCGCCCTTCTGCGACGATTGCGGCGAGCCGATCCCCGAGCGCCGCCGTCAGGCGCTTGCCGGGGTGCGCACCTGCATCGCCTGCCAAGCGACGCGCGACCGCGCCGTGGTTCATTCGACGATCAACCGCCGCGGCAGCAAGGACAGCCAGCTGCGCTAAAGCAAGTGTCCCGCGCGGTCGCGCTTGGTTGCGAGATAACGGGCGTTGTGTGGGTTGGCCGGGAGCGAGTGGGGCACGCGCTCGATGACCTCGACGCCCTGCCCTTCGAGCGCGGCGACTTTGGCGGGGTTGTTGGTCATCAGCCGCACGTGGCGCACGCCGAGCAGTTCGAGCATCCGCGCCGCGACCGGAAAATCGCGCGCCTCGATCGGAAGCCCCAATCGCGTGTTGGCGTCGAGCGTGTCGAAGCCCTGATCCTGCAGCTCGTAGGCGCGCAGCTTGTTGATCAGCCCGATCCCGCGGCCCTCTTGGCGCAAATACAGGAGCACGCCCCAGCCGCCCTCACCCGCTTCGCCCGCCATCGCGGCAAGCGCGGCGTCGAGCTGCGGCCCGCAATCGCACTTGAGGCTGCCGAGCAGATCGCCGGTCAGGCATTCGGAATGGAGCCGGACCAGCGGCGCGCGCGTCCCGCTTTGCGCGCCGACGATCAGCGCGACGTGCTCGCGCATGTCGTCGGGCGAGCGGAAAGCGACGATCTCGGCCTCGTCGGTCGCCGAAATCGGCAACCGCGCGCGCGCCGCGATGGCGAGGTGGCGCGGATCTTTCCATTCGGCGAGATCGGCCGAGGACACGCTCTGCGCCTCGCCGCACCCCGCCGGATCGACGAGGAACGCGGGCAGGATACCCGCCAGCCGCGCCAGTTCGAGCGCGCTTGCGGCGGCGCGCGGGTGGTCGAGCGGATCGGCCGCGAACGGACCTTTCAGCGGGTGCGCGAGGTCAAGCGCGGGATCGGCGAGCACGCGCGCGGCGGCGAGATCGAACGGTTCCGCGCCGCGGATCAGCACGGGCGCCTCTGGCAGCGCCGCGTCGCGCTGGTTGGCGAGCTTGAGCGTCGCCGCGCGCGCCGCCGAAATCAGCAGCCGCCGCGCGCTCGCCTCGGGCGCGAAGCCGGTCTCGGCCGGGAGCAGACGCAGCACCCCGTCGACTTCGATCGGCCAGCCGTGGCGCAGCGCGTCGAGCGCTTGGGCGACGCGGCGCGTCGCCCTCACAGCGCGAACTCGGTGATCAGCGGGACGTGGTCCGATGGCCGCTCCCACCGCCGCGTCTCCTCGACGATCCGGTGGCTCTTCGCCTCGCGGGCGAGGTCGGGCGAGGCCCACATATGATCGAGCCGCCGTCCCCGGTCGTTCTCGCGCCAGAACGCGCGGTACGACCACCACGACCAGTTGCGCTGCGGCGCGGGGATGAACTCGCGTCCGAGATCGACCCAGCCGTGCGCGTCGCGAAACCGCGCCAGCGCCGCGACTTCGACCGGGGTATGGCTGACCGTTTTGAGCAGCGCCTTGTGATCGTAAACGTCGCAATCGAGCGGGGCGACGTTGAAATCGCCGACGATCAGCGTCGGCCGGTCGAGCGCGGCGGCCCAGCGCGCCATCCGTTCGAGAAAATCGAGCTTCTGGCCGAACTTGGCGTTCGCGGCGCGGTCGGGGATGTCGCCGCCCGCTGGGATATAGACGTTCTCGACCACCATTCCCTGTCCGCTGCCGGCTTTGGGTCCAAGCAGCTCGACGCCAACGTGCCGCGCCTCGCCCTTATCCTGCCAATCGTGGCGCGAATGTTCGCGGAACGGGATGCGGCTGACGGTGGCGACGCCGTGATAGCCCTTCTGGCCGTGAACCGCGCGGTGGGGATAGCCCGCGGCTTCGAACACCGCGTGGGGGAAATGCTCCTCGGCGCACTTGATCTCCTGCAGGCACAGGACATCGGGGGTTTCCGCGGCAAGCAGCCGCTCGACCTGGTCGGCGCGCAGCCGCACCGAATTGATGTTCCAGGTGGCGATCGAAACCATGGAGCCGCTTTAGGTGCGCGGGATATCTCCAAGCAAGCGGCGCTTTTCGAAGGGCGAAGCCTACGCCGCCCGGCGCTTGCCCGCGCCCAGCCATTCGCGCGCGCGACGCTGGGCTTCGGCGATCTCGCGCGCGGTCATCTCTTCGGAAATGTCGGCGCGGCACATCTGCGCTTCGACATGGCCGACGACCGCGGCGAGGTTGAACCACTTGTGCGCCTCGATCAGGTCGCACGTGGCGCCGTGGCTGCCGGTCGAATAAGCGACGCCCAGGTCGTAATAGGCGTTGATATCGCCGTGTGCGGCCGCCGCGAGGCAGCTTGCCACCAGCATGTCCTCGGCGGTTTCGTCGGCGGCGGTGAAACCCGCGCCGATCGCGCCGATCACTTTGGCTTCGTGTATCCAGGCAGTGCTCATGTCCCGCATCCCCCTATGAGCAAACCCCCGTTCGCTCTCGGGTTGAATCTTCACCATCGTGGTCAACAAAAGGTTAATGCGATTCGCTATATTTTCGCGACCCCTCGGCGTGCCGCGTCGGAAGCCCAAATCCGTTCGGGGTTGCTTAAGAATCAATGCGCTATCGGCCGGCCGCATAAGCGCTTGTGCGGGATTCGCCCGCTCACTATAGGCGCGCTCAATTCGTCAAGCCGGGGAGGGCCGACGAGAATGCTCGCGGCCCAGGCGCATCTTCCCCGCTCGGCGATATTGCGGTGGAGAGCTTGATGGCGACGGTGCTTGCTGACGATATCGACATTCTGGCCAAGGCCAAGCGCACGATCGCGGACGATTACGTGCCCGGCGATGCCGAAGCCTACATGAGCGAGCCGCAGCTCAACTATTTTCGCCGCCTGCTCAACGCCTGGAAGAAGGCGATCCTGACCTCGTCGGCCGATACGCTGCAATCGCTCCAGGACGCGCCGATCCGCGAACCCGACCTCAACGACCGCGCCTCGAGTGAGACCGACTGGGGGATCGAGCTCAGAACCCGCGACCGCCAGCGCAAGCTCATCGCCAAGATCGATTCGGCGCTGCGCCGGATCGAGGAAGGCGAATACGGCTGGTGCGAGGTGTCGGGCGAGCCGATCGGGCTGGGCCGGCTCTCCGCCCGGCCGATCGCTACGATGACGGTCGAGGCGCAGGAAGCGCACGAGCGCCGCGAGAAAATTTCGCGCGACGACTGAGGTGTCCCGGTGCGGGACGGCGGGCACGTCCGTAAGCGCGCGTTAACGCCTTGTTTGCCGCGTTTGGTCTAGCTGGGACAGTACTGGCCGCGCGCCTTCCGCCGCGGTCAGGAAAGCGAACGCTGCGAGGAGCATACCCGAAAATGGTCGTTACCGGGCATCGCCAGCTGGACCGCGACAGCCTGTTCCTGATGGCCGAAGTGCGCCTCGACGGCGTCGAGGGCGAGCACCGCGTTCGGGTCCGCAATTTGTCCGCGGGCGGGATGATGGCCGACGGCGACGTCCAGGCCAAGCGCGGCCAGTTGTGCCAGGTCAAGCTGCGCAACCTTGCCTGGGCAGAAGCCTCGGTCGCGTGGGTCCAGGACAACCGCTTCGGGGTCGCTTTCCGCGAGGAGATCGATCCCAAGGTCGCTCGCGAACCGTTGATTGCAGGGGCGCACACGCCGCGATTCGTCCGCCCCCCGCTGGGCGAGGTCGAGACCGGGAGCTTGCGCAAGCTCTGAACGCCAGCCATCTGCGCCGGGCGCGCTGTCGCGCGCGCGCGAAACCGGCTAGAACGCTTCGCGCGATGCCGCGAACGCCTTTCCCGATAGCCCTGAGCGCCGCGGTCCTGCTGCTGAACGGCTGCGGCAGCGGCGGCGACCGCGTGG
>JBBRER010000014.1:0-26157 GCA_038202745.1 Sphingomonadales bacterium | reverse complement strand
CCCTGTATGCAAAACGTCCCGATTACGACGGTGGGGCAACGATCATAGTCGCAACGATCCAATCGTTCCGGCAAGAGGAAATTGACACGCTCAATGTCTATAAGGACAACGGCGAATTGATGGATCATTTTTCCGGCATTGATCCTGCCCAACGTGACCGACTTGAACCTGGGCCATCGGGGCAGCCGCTGCGCTCGCTAGCAAATGCCCTGAAATTGCGACGCCCGATTGTGATTGTAGACGAAGCGCACAATGCCCGTTCCCCACTGTCCTTCGTGACGCTGGCGCGACTGGACCCGTCCGCGATCATCGAATTGACCGCTACGCCCGCGACCGACTCCAATATTCTGCACCACGTTTCCGCCGCCGAGTTGAAGGACGCGGAAATGATAAAATTGCCGATCATCCTTCGGGGCGATCCCGACTGGAAAGAGACCATCCGGCAAGCGAAGGCTCAGCTTGAGGAATTGGCGGAAGCGGCGAAGGGAGAGGAAAGCGCCACCCGAGAATTCGTCCGTCCAGTGATGCTCGTTCAAGCGCAGCGAGCAACCGGCGTTGCACCCGTCACCCCCGATATCGTCAAGCGGGCATTGATCGACGATTTTCTCGTTCCCGAAAATGAAATCAAAATCGCGACAGGCAGCGATTGGGAATTGGACGGCGTAAACTTGGCAGCTCGGGACGAGCCGACGCGCTTCATCATTACCGTGCAAGCATTGCGCGAAGGTTGGGACTGTCCCAACGCCTACGTTCTTTGCTCGCTTGCCGAGCAACGCGCTTCAACGGCTGTCGAACAAATGCTCGGGCGCGTTATGCGGTTGCCCCACGCAAAGCGCAAAATTGATGAACGATTGAACCGCGCTTACGCCTTCTGCGCGACGGCCAGTTTTCAAGCCGCCGCTAATGCCTTGGCGGAGGGCCTTGTAGCCAACGGCTTTGAGCGAATCGAAGCCAAGAGCCTTATCCGCGTCGCGTCCGAACTGCCGGGATTGAACGAAGCGGCATTAACAGAATCAGACGCTATCGAAGGCGACTTCGACCTAACGCCCATCGCGAAACAGGTCGCAGCCGTGACGGCACATCGCGTAACGCTCGATCCGGTGACACGAAAATTCAGCGCGGCGACGTTGACGAAAGTGGACGCCGGAAAGCTGCAACTCACCGTTCCCGCGATGCTAGCCGACAGCTTAAATGCCTTTCTCCAAAAGTTTGACGCAGCTCCTCGGCCAGCAGCTCCGCAATTGGAGGGGTTTTCCGTCCCCCTTTTGGCAGTGCGGCGAGCCAAACAAATCGAGATATTTGATCAAAGCCATTTTCTCGATCACCCTTGGCAACTCGATACGTGTGACGCGAGTGTCCTCGTTGAACGCTTCGCCGCGCCAGCGGGGAACGATCACGAAGCCATTCTGGACATTCGGCAAACTGGCAAGATTGGCGTCGATTTTGTGCAGCGTCTTCACGCCGAATTGGCGCTTGCCGTTGATGAACGCGATTGGCCATATCCGAAATTGGTTCGCTGGCTCGACGGACGCTTGGCCGGAGTAAAGGGAACCGACGTAACGCAAGGTTCGGCCCAAGCCTTTATTAAGGCTGGGATGAATGCGCTTATGACTAAAGGTGGTTTCGCGCTCGACGATTTACGCCAGTATCGTTTTCGATTGATCGATGCCTTTGCCCGATTGATTGTCGAGCTGCGCGAAACCCGAGCGACCGATGCTTTCGAAACGACGCTTTTCGGCAGCGCGGTTGAATTCGTGACAACGCCCGATTTGCGGATCGTATTCGACCCCGACCGCTATCACCCGATCAAACCCTACGAAGGGCGGCTTGCCTTTCCAAATCACCTTCGACCCGATTTGATCGGAGATATGAACGGCGAGGAATTGGAATGTGCGGGCGTGATCGACCGTCACCCGCGCGTAAAAAAATGGGTCCGCAATATCGAGCGCCTTCCGTCGTCGTTTCGTCTCCGCGTCTCCGACCGCTGGTTTTACCCTGATTTCGTCGCGCAGATCGACGATGGGACTACTTGCGTTGTTGAGTACAAAGGAAAAGGAACTGAAGGTGCTGCCGACAAGACCGAGGAAAAGAGGATTATTGGCAAGCGTTGGGCTGACGTTACAGGGGGCAAGTTCGTAATGCCATTTGATAAGGACTATGATGCCGTAAATCGCACGTTGTCGCAATGACGCTCAGCGATTTAAAGGACATCGCAGCGGTGGCTTCGTCACTGCTATCGCCAATCATCGGTGCCTATGTGGCAGTCTGGACCTATCGCCGTCAGTCCAAAGAACGGCTAAATATGTCGATAGTTTGGGGAACTGCACAAGCGATGGACGGCAGCCCAGAGGAACACCCATTTCTTTGGGTTCAAAATCAGTCCGATAAAACTGTTGCGATAATCGATGTGTCTTATCTCAATGGGTCATTCATTCGCCGTGCGGCGCATGGGACGGCCTTGGATTACGAAGACCCCTATGTCGATTTGAATTTTCCCTATGAAATTGAACCCGGCAAAGCCCTTCGCTTCAAGCTCAACACTTATGCTGCTGAGCGGATAACAGACGCTGCAAATGGGTTACAAAAATTGGCGTTGAAGATCGGACGCTCACCCATTTTGATCCAAATTCGCACGATGGGAAAAAGTCGGCGTCGGCTGGCAGCGCACGATGCGACACCTTGGCAGGGGCGAGCCAAATGGCTCAAATGAGACACTGTGGTCGCAAATCATATTCCAGGCCGCTATCACTATACCCCCGGCCGTCAGGCCGCCCCTTTCGAAACGCAGCTTCGCATTAAGCTCAGCGCAGAATATTGACGATGCTGCGGATCAGCCGCGTGGTGGGGTCGATCGTGTAAACGCGATTACCGGAATAATAGTACCGCTGCCCCGAACTGTAGGGGTAGCGATCCCGGTAGTAGGACGGCAGGCTGCCGTAATCGACATAGCGATCGTTGTTCCAGGGCGCCCGCTGGCCGATGCGCCAGGCCTGCCCCGGCGGAAGGCAGCCGTTGTGCTTCTTGGCAAGTCCGGGCGGGCAACCGTGCCGGTAGCCATCGCCGCGATCATCGCGGTCATGGCGTTCATATCGGCCCGAGTCGCCGTGACCGTGCCCCCCGCGGCCATGGTCCTTGGCAATGGCGGCGCCGGGAAATGCGAGAACCGACGCGGCTCCTGCTAAAATCAGTAGCTTGCGCATGTCGTTTTCCAATCACGATGGTCGGTGGATGCCCATTCAACAGCTGAAAGGGCGTGATGTTCCCCTCTTCCAAGTATTTGCTCGCAACCCGCACCGGTAGTCGGGCACCCCTGGTCGCTCTGGCCGACATGCGCCCATGTGAACCGGATATTCAGCGCCGATGCAGAATGAGAGGCTTAGTCTTCGGCACGAAGCATTCGGGAGTATTCGAGATGACTCATAAATCGTTATTTGCCGCTGTCGGCATAGCGGCCTTGCTCGCGTTCGCCCCCTCCGCGGCGTCGGCCCGCTCTACCTTTTCGATTACGATCGGATCGGGCGGCTACGGCTATGGACAGCCCGGTTACGGCTACGATCCTTATCGCGGATACAACCGGCACGACCGCCAGCACGAGCAGCTCGGCGACGAGCACGAGGATAACCACGAAGACCTCGACGAGGAGCACGAAGAGGCTCACGAACAGGGGTTGTCGCGGGGCGAGCACCGCCAACTCCACCGCGAGCTCGAATACGAGCATGAGGTTCGCGACTATCAGCTGGCTGTCGAACATCAGCGCCAACATCAACGCGATGCACGGCGCCGCCGCTACACCCCATACTTCGGGTACTGACAAAACAGTGCCGCAAACTCTCGCCCGGACGGCCACGATGGGCGTCCGGGCCGGGCGAACAAGAGACGCAGGCGATCAAAAAGCTGGATTAAACATTCCTTGGGAATCGTGTTCAGCAAACGAGAATTTGGCAGGACGGCTTGGCGTCCACTAACAAACAGACCTTGAGGTCAGCTTCCGAAGCCGATGAGTCTGGTTAATGACGTATTTTCACTAGCTTAACACTTATGCGAGGGTCGTCGTTTACCTTGTCGCCGCGGTCGCCCCCGGCCCGAACTAGCAAGCGAGCGATCACGCCGTGCTGAAAAGGTTTTTCAAGGCCGGAGCCGACGCCGCAAGCGGTGGTGCGGGCGAAGCCGCGGATCGCTTCGAGGCGATCGCGATCGGCGATTCGCGGCGGCGGCTGCAGCTGCTCGACGACTTCGAAAAATCCGGGCTGGGCTGGTTCTGGGCCACCGACGAAGAAGGGCGGCTGATCTACCTTTCCGACAAGGCAGCCGAGCAGCTTGGCCGTCCGCAGGAAGAGGTGTTGGGTCAACCGCTGTCGACGTTGTTCGTGCTGGACCGCGCGGAGGCCGACGAGGAAGCGGCAAGGCCCCTTGCGTTCCTCCTGGGCGCGCGCAACTCGATTGCCGATCTTGCCATCAAAGTCGCCACCGATAAGGATACCTGGTGGTCGATCACGGGTCGTCCGCAACTCGACGACAAAGGGGATTTCACCGGGTATCGCGGCAGCGCAAAGGACATCACCTCTTCCTATCAGCGTCAGAAGGATGCGTCGCGGCTCTCGCAATATGATTCTCTAACCGGTCTTGCGAACCGGCATCGAATGACCAAGAAACTGGAGGCGACGCTTGCGGCGTTCAAGGCGGGGCGGCGCAGCTGTGCGCTGATGATGCTCGACCTGGACCGTTTCAAGCACGTCAACGATACGCTGGGCCATCCCGCCGGGGACGAATTGCTCAAGCAGGTCGCCCAGCGACTTGGTCGGTTGATCGGCAAAACCGGAGAGATCGGCCGGCTTGGAGGCGACGAGTTTCAAATTCTTTTGCCCGACTTCGACGATCGCGGCACGCTTGCAGAACTTGCCGATCGCATTATCCAGATGGTTTCGCAGCCCTATTCGATCGAGGGAAGCCGAGCCATCATCGGCGCCTCGGTGGGCATTGCAGTTGCCCCGTATGATGGCACCGATACCGACGAAATCGTCAAGGCGGCAGATCTGGCGCTGTACGCAGGGAAATCCGGCGGCCGCGGCCAGTACCGGTTCTATTCGGAAGATCTGAAGGACAGCGCCGACGAGCGCCGCTCGATCGAGGAAGATCTGCGCGACGCGCTCGCCAAGGGCGAACTCAAGCTGTTCTATCAACCCGTCGTGCGATCGGCGGACAACGTCCTTAGCGGGTTCGAGGCGCTCATGCGCTGGGACCATCCACAGCGGGGATCGATTAGCCCAGCTCTATTCATTCCGATCGCCGAGGAATCGAATCTGATCAGCCAGTTGGGCGCATGGGCGCTCCGCCAGGCGTGTCAGGACGCGGCCCGTTGGCCGGGCAAGTTGAGGGTCGCGGTCAACGTCTCGGCAAACCAGTTTGCCACCGACGGTCTCCCAGCCGTTATCGTCAGCGCCCTGAGCGCCGCGGCTCTCGATCCTGCGCAACTAGAGCTGGAGATCACCGAAAGCGTGTTCGTCGGCGAATCGTCTTCGGTCGATGACAAGTTCAAAGCGTTGAAGAAGCTGGGCGTTCGGCTGGCGCTCGACGACTTCGGGACGGGGTACTCTTCATTGAGCTATCTGCGGCATGCGCCGTTCGACAAGATCAAGATCGATCAGAGCTTCGTTCGCAGCTGCACCGAGCGCGCGAATTCCAGCTCCGCCATTGTCAAAGCAATCATCAGCCTGGCTCACGCGCTCGACATGGAAACGACCGCGGAAGGCGTCGAAGCGATGGATCAACTGGCGCATATCCGCGAGCATGGCGCGACATACATCCAAGGCTGGGTTTTCTCGAAGGCGTTGCCGCAAGATGTCGTCATGGAGCGGCTCGCCAACGGAAATTTCGTCTTCGATCCCGTCGGCCCCAAAAGACACCGCGCCGAGCGGATGACGGTCTACCGCCGGGTAGGTGTCATTCACGGCGATCAGCGCTACGACGCCGTCTTGCGCAATCTCTCCAAAAGCGGCGCGTTGATCGAAGGCTTGCCCAACCTGCCGGTAGCGACCCGGCTGGTGCTCGACCTGGGCGCAGGGCAGCTTGCCTTGTCCGCGATCACACGTTCGGACGATTCGGTTCAAGGGCTCGAGTTCGACGAGCACTTGATCAGCGATGGCGCCGATGGCTGGGTTACGCGCCATCGCGTCTCGCCTTATGCGCTGGCGGCCGCCGGCATGCCGGAAAGCGGGACGCCCGCTGAGCGGCGCTCCCCCGCTTCCCAACAAGCGAGGCAGCGGGCCGGCGCCGCGCAATTTGTGCAGACGGATACCGTCACCCCGACCAGCCAGGTCGCCTAGCCGGCATCGTCGGCTGCGAACGGCTCCTTTTCGATATCGCCTTCGCGGCGGCATCGACCAAAAATGAGATTAAGTATTCCTTCGGACTCATGTGGTTAATCTGCCAGGCAGGGGAGCACCGATGGAACGCCGGCTGGAAGAGCGGACACCGACCAAAGTCCTGCTGAGTTGCCGCATTCCGGCAAGCCCGCGGACCGTGACCATGCATGACGTATCGCACCACGGATGCCGGCTCGAGCTGCCCGATTCCCATATCGAGCTCGGCGGGACCGTGCTGATCGACCTCCCCGGGGCGGCGCGGTTTCCCGGTCTCGTCATCTGGAAGCACCGCAAGTTCGCCGGAATTCGCTTTCCCCGGCGTTTGACCGCAGGCGCCGCGATTGCGCTGGGATTGGACGATCCGGAGCCGCCGCAAGTCGCGACCGGGCCAGTGGAAGCCGAAGCGCCATCGGGCCTCCCGGGCTTGCTAAGGCACTGGATACGGCGACTTACATCGCGCGCTTCGTAAGAGCGTAACGCGGCACCACTGCCATAGCGTCAGGCTAACTGCGCCATGAAGCGGCGCAGCGCCGTGACGTAAGCGTTCGGCTGCTCGACCATCGCCAAGTGCCGCGCACCGGGCAGCACGACCAACTTCGATCCCGCGATGCCGCGGTGCAGCGTCTCGGCGCAATCGAGAGTGAATTCGTCGAGCGTGCTCGTCAGCACGAGCGTCTGGCTTCGAATCCGCCCGAGTGAAGCCTCGCGGTCCCAGTTCCTCAGGTTGCCGGTAACGGTGAACTCGTTCGGCCCGTTCATCACCGGATAAGTCCGCGAGGTGGCGATGTTCTTGCCTGAGACCCCCGAGAATGCCGGGGGGTGCGCCATGTGAATCAGGTGCGCGTCGTAGAATTGCCCGACCAGCGCATTGTATTCGTCGCTATCAGCCTTGCCTTGCGCCTCGAGCGCGGTCAGCCGCTCCGCAACCCGGCCGGGCATGGCTTGCAGCAGCCGGCGCGCGCCGGCGACAAACTGGTGCATGCTGGCGCTGGTCGAGGCCAGGATCAACGCTTCGACTTTGGCGCCTGCCCCGCGGCGCGCCAGATATTCCAGCGCAAGCCATCCACCCCACGAGTGCCCGTAAATCACGACCCGGTCGAGCCCGAGCCGGTGGCGTAGCGCGTCGATCTCGTCGCAGAACCGCTCGACTTGCCACAACCGCGCATCGTCGGGCTTGTCCGAACGACCGCAGCCGAGCTGATCGTAAAGCACGACCGGTCGCTGGTCGGCCAGCGCCTCGAACGGAGTCAGATAATCGTGTCCCGCCCCGGGCCCGCCGTGAAGCGTGAGCAACGGCGTGTGCGATCCGTTGCCGACCTTGCGCCACCACACGCGACCCCCAGGGACTGCGGCAAAGCCCTCGGCTGAGGAGATCGTCGCCTCCCGGCGATTACCCAGCAGCGCGGCACCCAACAGCCCGGTTGTTACCGTCCTTCGATCGAACATCGCTTGCCTCCCTTCGACTGCAGACGCGGCTGACCGCATGCGCAGACAGTCAGCCGGTGGGCGCCGTTGCCGTCCGGCGCCGCGTTATCGTATGCAGAACTCCGAACGCCACCATCACCGAAAATCACCCTTCGATCATCTCGGTGATCTTGTTGGCAAGGTCGGCCATTACAAAGGGCTTGGTGATCACCTCCATTCCCGGGTCGAGGTGGCCGTTCCCGACGGCGGCATTTTCGGCAAACCCGGTGACGAACAACACCTTCAGGTCGGGCCGTGAATTCCGGGCCGCGTCGGCGACTTGGCGGCCGTTCATCCCACCCGGCAGCCCTACGTCGGTGATAAGCAGGGCGATCTGCGAGGCTGCTTCCAGGATCTTGAGCCCGGACGGGCCGTCTTCCGCCTGCAAAGCGGTATAACCGGCATCCTCAAGCACTTCCACGATCAACATCCGCACGATCGGCTCGTTATCGATGACGAGCACCGTCTCTCCAGCTCCCGCTTTGTATATCGACGCCATATCGCCAGCCGCCTCATCATCGATCACACCGGCGTGGCGGGGTAGATAGAGGCACATCGTAGTACCGTGCCCATCTTCCGTATAAACGCGTACCTGGCCACCGGACTGGCGCATAAAGCCGTGAATCATGGAAAGCCCCAAACCCGTTCCCTGGCCGATTGGCTTGGTCGTGAAGAACGGGTCGAAAACTCGCTCGACGATGTCCTTGGGAATCCCGGTTCCGCTGTCCGTCACGCATATCGAAATGTACTGGCCCGGGGTGGGATCGCGCTCTGCGCCTCCACGCACGTCGAGCCACTTATTTGCGGTCTCGATCGTGATCCGTCCCCCGTCCGGCATGGCGTCGCGCGCGTTGATCGCCAGGTTGAGCAACGCACTTTCGAGCTGGGCGGCGTCCACCTTCGTAAGCCAAAGTCCCGCCGCTCCTACAACCTCGACCGAAATCGAGGGTCCCACGGTGCGCCGGATCAGGTCCTCCATCCCCACGACAAGGCGGTTCACGTCGGTTGGCTTGGGGTCAAGCGTCTGGCGGCGCGAAAACGCGAGCAAGCGCTGGGTCAGCGCGGCCGCGCGATCAGCGGAAGTTTGGGCACCAGCAATGAACTTCTCGATGCCTTCGGTTCGGCCTTGCCCAAGCCTGCGCTTTATCACGTCTAGGCTGCCCGAAATGCCGGCCAGCAAGTTGTTGAAGTCGTGGGCGAGGCCGCCGGTTAACTGGCCGACCGCTTCCATCTTCTGTGCCTGCCTGAGTGCTTCCTCCGCTTCTGCGCGCCGATCGATCTCTTGTGTGACGCGGTGCTCCAGCGTGTCATTCAGCTCCCTTACGGAGGTCTCCGCACGCACGCGCTCGGCAAGCTCCGTTTGGGCGGCTTCGTAGAGCCGGGCGTTGTCGATCCCCACGGCTGCCTGCGCGGCAATGCCTGTAATCAGTCGCTCGTGGCGGTTCGTAAAACGGCCAGCTCGGGATGTCCGAAAAAGAGGCCGCCAATAACCTCGCCCGAGCGACTGACCACGGAAACTGCAAGGTAGCTTCGCACCGGGAGGTGACCCTTGGGCATCCCGCGGTGGGGGTCGCTCTTGCCGTACCTGGAGTCCGCCGTGATGTCGTCGGACCTGACCACGCCTTCGCCCATAAAGGTGGGATGGAAGATCGCCGTGGCTCGCGGCATGCCAAAGTGATCGAAATCGGAGCGATCCGCCCCGGCCAGAGCATACAGAAGATATTTCTCGCCGCTCGAGTCCAGAACGTTGTAGAAGAACGCGCCAAACTGCGCTGCTGTCAGTTCAACGCCCGCGTCGGTGACGACCTGAACCAGCCGGTCCAGATCCAGCTCGGCTGCAATGGCAGACCCTGTGCTGTTTAGGGTTTCGAGCGAGCGGCTCTCTTCCCGGAGGGCAGCATCGGCCCGCTTCTGCCCCCTTAGATCGACTATCGTGCAACTCGCCCCGATATGCTCGCCCCCACGTTCGATCGGCGTGGCCCAGTACTCGACCGGGACGGCTGTGCCGTCGAGCCGGAAGAAGCTCTCTTCCGCAACATGGGCGCGCTGACCGGTCGAGGCGCAGCGATAGATCGGGCAATCGCCCACCGGGTAGTGTGTGCCATCCGGCTTGCTGTGATGGATCAAATCGTGCAATTTTCGACCGAGCACTTCCTGCTCGTCCTTAAAACCGAGCATATCCAGAAATCCACGGCTGACGAGGTTTGTGTTTCCCTCGCGATCGACAGCGTAGAAACCGCCCGGAGCCGCATCGAGAACCAACCGCAAACGCTCTTCGCTATCGACGCAAGCCTGTGCGGCCAACGTTCGCTCGGTGACGTCTTTGACGCCGCCAATGTAGCGCCAAGGCCGGGATTCTGGGTCCACTAGCAAGGTGGCGCTGCTCGACAGCCAGCGTACCTCACCGGTATCTGCGCGTTTGATTCTATACTCGACGCTCAGTGGCAAATGTTCAGCGATTGCATGTTGGAGCGCTTGCGTGACTAGAAGCCAATCATCAGGAACGACGACGGAGCGCATCCGCTCCAGGGTGATCGGCGCTCCCACCGGCAGACCGTGCAACTCATACCAATGCTCAGAACACACAGCCTGATCGCATTGCAAATCGTAGTCGAAGCTACCAATACCGCCTGCTGCCTGGACGAGCTGCAGCCGTTCTTCGCTCTCGCGCAGCGCTAGTTCAGCCGCCTGCTGGGCTGATATCTCCGTGTTCACGCCAAACCAGCGCACGACATCGCCGGTTACATCGCGCACGGGCTGAACCCGAGTAAGAAATGGGCGGAATATCCCGTCGGCACCCCTGAGCGGAAAGGTCATTTCAAACGGGTCGCCAGTTCCGATGGACTGAGTCCACCGCTCCATAACTGCCGGAAGCACTTCGGGATCGTGCACCGTCTGCCAGCCCCAGCCTTCCATTTCTGCTGGAGTGGTGCCGGCATATTCGTGCCAGCGCCGATTGTACCAGACGATGTATCCGTCTCCGTTTGCTATCCAACATGCGACCGGAATGTTTTCCGCGATCAGCTTGAACTGATCCTCCGGGATCTGATTGGCGGACAGGGCTGCCAGCTTCTCGTCAAGCACCGGAGCAGAGCGCCAATACCGGTGCTGAAACTCGCCCAAGGGATCATCTTGCTCGCCGGACCTCATCGTGCCTCACTCCAAGCTGCAACGTGTCCTCCCCTGCGTCGGTAGAGGAACTACCAGCCTCGCGAGCTATCACAACCCCCTGCTCAGCTCCTTGATCTCGACATTCAAAATCCGGTCGTTCTCGCTGTAGTCCACCGGGCAATCGATCAAATGCACCCCCGGCGTGTCGCGGCAATACTCGAGCAATTCCCGCAAGTGGGCGGTGCTTTCGACGCGGTGGCCTTTGGCGCCGTAGCTTTCGGCGTACTGGACGAAATCGGGGTTGCCGTAGGTCAGCCCGAAGTCCTTGAAGCCCATGTTGGCCTGTTTCCAGCGGATCATGCCGTAGGCGTTGTCGCGCAGGATCAGCACGGTGAGATTGAGCCCCAGCCGCACCGCGGTTTCCATTTCCTGGCTGTTCATCATGAACCCGCCGTCGCCGCAGATCGCCATGACCTTGCGCTCGGGGTAGATCATCGCGCTCATCATCGCGCTCGGCAGCCCGGCGCCCATCGTCGCCAGCGCGTTGTCGAGCAGCACGGTGTTGGGCAGGTACGCCTCATAGCCGCGCGCGAACCAGATCTTGTAGACCCCGTTGTCGAGGCAGATGATCCCGTCGTCGGGCATCGCCGCGCGCACTTCGCTGACCAAGTGCGGTGGGAACACCGGGAAGCGCGCATCGGCGGCGAGCGGCGCTGTGTGATCGATCTCGGCCCGGCGATAAGCGAGCATGTGTTCGAACTTCCACGCGCTCGATGGCTTGATCGTCTGCTTCATCTGCCAGATCGCGTTGGCGATATCGCCGATCACCTCGATATGCGGGAAGTAAACCGGATCGACCTCGGCGGTCTTGGTTGAGATGTGGATCACCGTCGGTCCGTTCTCCTTCATGAAGAACGGCGGCTTTTCGATCACGTCGTGGCCGATGTTGACGATGCAGTCGCTGTCTTCGACCGCGCGGTGGACGAAGTCGCCCGCGCTAAGCGCGGCGCAGCCGAGGAACCGGGGGTGGCGCTCGTCGATCACACCTTTGCCGAGTTGCGTGGTCAGGAACGGGATTTTGGTCTTGTCGACGAACTCGCGGAGCATCTTGCCGGTCATCGTGCGGTTGGCGCCCGCGCCGATCACCAGGATCGGGGCTTTCGCGGATTGAAGCGCCGCGACCGCTTGCGCGACCGACTTGGCGTCGGCGTTGGGCCGGCGGACAACGCTGCGGTGCAAGGGCCGCGCGTCAGTGTGCTCGTCGGCGATGTCCTCGGGCAGCTCGATATGCGTCGCGCCGGGCTTCTCTTCCTCGGCGAGGCGGAAGCATTCGCGCACCCGGCTGGGGATGTTGTCGCTGCTCGCCATCTGGTGCGTGTACTTGGTGATCGGTCCCATCATCGCCACCACGTCGAGGATCTGGAAGCGGCCCTGCTTCGATTTCTTGATCGGTTTTTGCCCGGTGATCATCAGCATCGGCATTCCGCCCAGCTGTGCGTAAGCCGCGGCGGTGACGAAGTTGGTCGCGCCCGGGCCGAGCGTCGCGATGCACACGCCGGTCTTGCCGGTGTGGCGCCCGTACGTCGCGGCCATGAACCCGGCGCCTTGTTCGTGGCGGGTGAGGATCAGGCGGATTTGCTTCGAGCGGCTGAGCGAATCGAGGAAATCGAGGTTTTCCTCGCCGGGCACGCCGAAGATGTATTCGACCCCCTCGGCCTCGAGGCATTCGATGAACAGGTCCGACGCCTTGGTCTTTCCGCCCGCAACATTACCGCCGTCGCTCATGCCCCGCACTCCCCCATCGTCCAGAAGCGCGATGCTACGCCAACGCGTCAGCGATGCAACCGCCGCGGAAAGTCGGGGTATGAGGCGATGCCGCAGTCGCGCTCGAGCCGATTGCCGCCTTTCGCCTTCGCCAGCGTGACCGCGAGCTCGGCGGCGCGCAGGACTTGCTCGCAGCCGCCGTCCAATGCGACGAGCCCGGCGCTGAGCGTGACCGGCAGCTCGGCCGCGCCCGCCGCCTGGCCGAGTTCGGCGAGCGCGGTGACCACGGAGGCGCAAGGCGCTTCGGCATCGTCGGGGGTGAGGCCCGGGAGCAGCACCGCGAAGCTTTCGCCGCCGATCCGCGAGACGATGTCGTCGCGGCGCAGCAGCGAGCGCAAAAGGTCGGCGACGACGACCAGGAGCTCGTCGCCGACGCCGTGGCCGTAGCGCAAGTTGATCGCCTTGAAGCGGTCGATCGCCAGGATCGCGAGGCTGCCCGGCGCGCGTGCGTCGGTCAGGTGGCCGAGCATCGTCATGAACGCGTGGCGATTGGTGAGTCCGGTCAACGCGTCGGTCATCGAAGCGGCGAACAGTCGCGCTTCGAGCGTGCGGCGCTCGTCGATGGAGCGCAGGACCACCGCGATGCGCTTGCCGGGGAGCGGGGTGGCGCGAAGCTCGCTCCACCGCGCGCGGCCGGCGCCGAGCATTCGTACCTCGCGCCATTCTCCGCAAGCGGCGTGGTGCGCGGCCATCGCCGCAGCGGCGCTGCGCGGGTGGATCAGGTCGAGCAAATGCGCGCCGAACAGCCCGCCACCACGCGGGCTCACCCCCGCGGCCCCGTGGATATAGCCCGCCCGGTCGGTCTCGAGCACGACGTCCCGCGTCGTCTCCGCCCACAGCCGGCCAAGCGCGCCCGCGCTCTCCGGCACGAATTGAACGCCCATGCCCCCTGTCGCTCCCCGCTCGAAGCTAACTTCCGCTAACGCCCCGCGGAAAAATAGCTTCTGCTTCAATCAAAGTTCGAACTCGCAACGAACAGTTAGCTAAAAGGCCGCTAACCCGCCCAACAACGAATCGATCTCGGGGAAATATTTACCATATAATATTGCGGGGATAAGTAGATTCTTTGCCTTGCCACGAAATTCGCGACTCACATTTCGAGGAAAATGCGGATTCGCTCGGGTCCGACGCCCGCGGCGGCGGACAATTCCCGGCGCGCTTTGGCGATCGCCTGGCCGAGCTTGCCGCCGTCGCTTTCGCCCGCCGCCAGGTCCTCGGCGCCGACCCCGAGCGCTGCGGCGAGCGCGTCCATCCGCGCCGCGACGGGCCGCGCCTTGCCTTGCTCCCACGCCCACACGGTCGGCTTGCTCACCCCGAGCCGCGCGGCGATCTGCGCCAGCGTGAGCCCTTTCGCGCGCCGCAGCCGCTGGAGCCGCGCGGCTAACGGCTCGTCCGGCCGCCCCACATCGAGCGACAGCTGCGTCGCGACCGCGCTCTGCAACTGCGCGGCGCTGAGCGCGGCGGGGGACAGCGGCGCGTCGAACCGGCACCCGGCGAGCGCGCCGCTGACCCACACCACTTCGGCGCGGACGGTCCCGGCCACCGGCAGCGCGATCCCCAAAGCCTCGCCCACCGCCAGTTCCTCGCCCGATTCGAGCAGCAGCCCGGTGGCCGAGATGTTGTGGACGGTCACCGCCAGCCCCTCGCCGCTCGCAGTCGTCCCCGGCGCGTCGAGCCGCAGCGTCCGCCGGCTTCCGCGTGGGGTGGCGGGGAGGAGCGGATCGAGGTGTGCGGGAATCGACATGGCCAACGAGTCGCGCCGCCGCGGTTAAAATCGGGTTAGCAGACTCGCCTTCCCGCGCCCGCCCGCATCTCCCGCGCGACAAACCATTTTCCTACACGCCCCCGCTTGAGTCATGGTCCCCAGCCCCTCCCTGGAGCCTTCCCCATGACCGTCGACAAATCCCGCCTCCCCGCCGACCAGCGCCCCGCGCTCCCCGACTTCGCCCCCGTCCCGCGCAAGTACCGCCACGATGGCTGGACGCCCGATCGCCAGCGCGCGTTCATCGGCGCGCTCGCCGATACCGGCAGCGTCAGCCGCGCCTGCCGCCACGTGAACATGAGCCCCGAGGGCGCCTACTACCTGCGCCGCCAGCGCGGCTCCGAAAGCTTCCGCCGCGCATGGGAAGCCGCGCTCGATCTCGGCGTCCAGCGGCTCAAGGACATCGCTTACGAACGCGCGATCGACGGCCAGCTCTCGCCCGTGTTCGTCGCGGGCAAGCTCATGGGCTTTCGCCGCGTGCGCAACGATCGCCTGCTGATGTTCTGCCTGCGGATGAACGCGCGCGACGAGCACGGCCGGCGGCTGAGCGCGAGCTACTTCGATCCGGACGCCGACCGCCTCAGCGGCAACCCGGCCAGCTTCACCGTCCCCGCGCTCTCCCGCGCCGAAAAGGACGACATGAACGCCGCGATCGTCGAGCACTTCGATCCGGTGCGTATGTCCCTGCCCGAGATCGAGGCGATGCAGCAGATGCTAACCGAAGCCGCCGCCCGCCACCGCGCCGAGCAGGACGGCCCGCCCGACGCCAACCTCGGCCCCGCGTTCATCGACACCCGCCGCTCCGGATGGAAGGACGCGGGCGAGCTCGAAAGCATCGTCGAGGCCGAGGACGAGCTGGAGGAGTTCGACCCGGCCGAGGACCACTGGCGGAATTTGGGGGAGGCGGAGGAGGACGTGGCGGACGAGGAGCCGGACTGACCCGAACCGGCCTTGCCCTGGCAATGTATATCCGGTATATACGGGCGCCATGAACAAGCCCGTCCACACCAAGACCTTCAAGTCCGGCAACAGCGTCGCGGTGCGGCTGCCCAAGGGGTTTGCCGTGCCCGCGGGAATGGATGTCGAGCTCGAGAAGTCCGGTAACCGCGTCACGATCCGCCTCACTCGCGATGAGGCCGAGGCCAAGCGGCGCTGGCTCGACGCGCTCGACGCGCTCGACCGGCTACCCAAGCCGGGCAAGATCGAAGCGCGCGAGCCGATCGAGTTTCCCGATCGGCCCGGGCTCTGACGCTTGGCGGCGCTGCTCGATACCGACGTCGTCATTCATCTGCGCGATGGTGACAACTGGACCCGCGCCGCCGCGCGCACGCTCGATCCGCCGCTGTTCCTCTCCGCCGTCGGGCGGGTCGAGCTCGAAAACGGCGTATGGCGCGATCCGCCATTGCGAGCGGCCCGCCGCGCGGCGCTCGATGCCCTGCTGCCCCAGTTCACCGTGCTGGCGTTCGGGCCGAACGAGTTCGCGGCTTACGCCGCGATCCTCACCCACGCCGGCTTCGCCAAACGCAAGATCGCCGACCGCATGACCGCCGCCACCGCGCTGGCGCACGGTCTGGCGCTCGCGACACGCAACCCGCGAGACTTTCGCGACGTGCCGGGGTTGGAGCTGGTGGAGTGGTGAGTTTCGGGCGCTGCTTCCGCAATCTCGAATTAGTGCACTGTCACCGTAATCTTTGTCACCCTAATCCCAACCGTGATTGACGGTCACCGTAAAGCGAGAAAAGGCGGTGATCCAATTTTCGAGCTTCCACCCCCATTCAATCTTTTGGAGTCCTCGATTGCGGCTCGTTTGGCGGCATCCTCCTCTACCAGCATCAAATAGGAGATCGCCGGCGAATCCTTGAATTTAGCCATCGATAAATGGGCGTCCTTTAGGAGCGTCCTCCAGTCGGCCGTTCCCGCTAGCATCGCTTCTCGGGCAAGGTAAATTTTGGCTCTTGCCACTGACTCGAAAGCACCGTCCCGACGAAAACCATCGATTGCTTCAGCGTAAAACAACCTCGCCACACCTTCATTCCCTTGGCGAAAAGCAATCAAGCCCTGATTGGCAATGGCGACCAGACGCTGAGGTCGATCGGTCGATGCCGGGTTAATCTTGGAAACAGCTTCTGTAGCTTCTGCCAAAATTCCTAGCGACGCGGCTGAGAAAGCTAAAGCGTTCAATAGAAATGCAGAGTCGGGTTTCATCTCTAAACCACGTCGTGCAAACGCTAACGCCGCTTCAAAATCGTTTGCGTACCCGGCTGACAGCGTACCAAATTCGAAGGGTCGAACAGAGAATGGATCGTTCAGAGCCCATTGACTACAGGCGTGCTTCACTGCGCCGAAGCGACGATGCCTAAACAAGTGAAAGGCCAGCGCCTCCTCATTTTCAAAAGCAGCCAATAGCTGATCTTCTGAAATTAATCCGTCGCCCAAGCTAGCGGTCGCCCACTCGCCCTGAGCTAACGCACTGCCAGTTGGGTCTACCATGCTCTGAGTAAACCACCTGCGGGATTTTCTTCGATTGCCATTTACCAACTCTTCGGTCCCAACCGCACCAGCTAGCTCGGTTATCTGTCTTGGATGATAACCCCCCGCAGCGAGCACAGCGGCCCCTCTTTTGAGAAAGCGAGATGACTTGCCGGCGACCTGCGCCAACGCGATTTCAGAAGCCATGAGCCAAGGATCTGTCGGCGTGGCAGCGCTACCACCAATGGTGCGGATCGCACGCTCTGGATCATCACGATGGAGAAATAACCGCGCAGCCGAACGGAGGACATGGCGATTATCGGGTGCCAGTTTCAAAGCCACGGACATCGAGCGCTCGGCCGCTGCCGAGGCGCCGCGAACTGTTTGAGCCAGCGCGAGTTCAACCCAACCCAATGGGTCCCGCAAATTTACCCTGATGAAGTCCCTCGCACCTTTGATCGCCACCGGCCCAGTCTTCAGATCAGACGGTATGTCGCGCCCGCTGCCCATCCTTTCCAGCAACTTGGCTGCCTGCTCACGGATTAAGGGCGCTGCATTTTTATCAATCGAGACCAATCTTCGCGCTGCATCGACGGCATCTTTTTCCCGCCCTTCAACGATTCCCGATTCGACCAATTCAGCGGCCGTTACAAGACTAGGCGAAAGATTCCATCTCTCAAGCCGATGCAAGAAATCCGATGGCCGTGGTAAAATCTCGTCGGGTGCGCGAACTTCCGTACGAGGCATGGGCGACGCAAGCTCACCGGACTTTATTGTTGTAGCTAAACTCCTCCACCGGGGTACTAAACGCCTCTTCGATTCTCTCTCTGCGGGATTCATGCCGCTTTTCTACCGTCAGCCCTCAGTCGGACCGCAAGCCTCTTTGCGACGACGTCCAAATATGACACGTAGCGTTGGAGGGAATATTGGGACGGGGTACCTATCCCCTTGCTATGACCTCTAAACGAAATATCTGGATTACATAGTTCGCCAATTAACTTAATCATATCATCCCGAACCACAAGATCGATCAAAGGAGATACATCATTAAGGACCGCGGTAAACGCGTTCTGCAAGTACGGCAGAACGTCTTGATACCCGCCGGCCCAGTTGCGAGGGTGGTGTTGAGGATCGAGCTTGGCAAGCAAGCTCGCAGTCATGTTAACGCCGGTGAACAGAAATCCGGACAAATTCCCCAGCATGTAGAGATCACAACCCATTCGGCGCGGAATGAACTCAGGATGCGTAAACCCATAAATCAATTCCGGTGGAGCGTAGGTCGGATCACCCGCGACCACAAAGTTGTCGTGGCGGGCAGAGCGATCTCTACGCGATGATCGACCAAAATCTGCTATCTTAAAGCTGTCATCGCTATACGTCAGTACGTTGGATGGTTTCGTATCTTGATGCGCGATCATTTGCTTGTGGACTTGATGCAGGCCCAGGCTGACATCCCTGATAGCTTTGACGGACAAAAGAACTTCGAATTTCTTGTTGATGTCCATTTGGACTCTTACATCGCCATCGGCGAGTTCAAAAACCAAATAATAAACTCGTCCTTCCATCGTGCCCATGTTTGGCACCTGAGCACTTCCGTGATCAACAGCGACGACCACTTTCGATAATTTATTTATGCTGCAAATATCGAGAATATCACGCTCGTGATCGTATGAATCGAGAAGCTTTTGCAGCTCGTATACGGTATCCGCTCCTACGCCAAACGCTTCAGAAAAATCGAATGCTTTTAGAAATCCTTTTCGCCCGCCATTTTGTACTTCATAGCTTTCGGAAAACGTGCCTCCGGTTCCGTTGGGGCTTTTCTCAATGTGGCGGGTGACCGTCCAGCCGTTCGCTAGAGTCAACCCATATAGTCTTGCTGCGGCCGACATTTAAATCCCCTGCTTCCCGAGAATCAGCAAATCCATGAGGCGTTCAATCAGCGACTCTCCGGCGTCGCTAAGATAAAGTGCGCGCTTCCTAGGGTCAGTTTCGTTGATCCGTTGGCTGATCAGCGGTTCGGGGAACGGTGACGATACTTCGGTTTGATACCGTCCCGTCAGAAGTGCAACATGTCTACTTGCAGATTGTTGAGGTATGTTAAGACACTCGGCTAATTCGTTTACCGACAATCCTTGACGTAACCGGATCGTTAAAAGCACGAGGAGATGGGGTAAGCTGAGGCTGTGCTGAAGGATCATCAGTGCGCCGCGCAATCGCGCGACAGGCAATTCGAGGTCGGTGTTGCTACCCATTATTGGGTAAATACCAGCGAATGGCTGGGACGTCAAGTGCCAATGGCTGCATGCCGCGCTTTAGGCTTGGCGGCCCCCGGCCAGATGGCGCCTGAATCCTCGCTTACACGCGGGCGCTCGTCACTCCTCCCCATCCTCAACGCCGCGATAATCCATCGACAAGCTCAGGACGACCGGATCGGCGGAGCTACTCCTCCCCCATCCGGAGCGCCGCGATAAACGCCTCCTGCGGGATGCTCACATTCCCGTACTCGCGCATCCGCGCCTTTCCCTTTTTCTGCTTCTCCAGCAGCTTCTTTTTCCGGCTGATGTCGCCGCCGTAGCACTTAGCCGTCACGTCCTTGCGCATCGCCTGGATCGTTTCGCGGGCGATGACTTTGCCGCCGATCGCGGCCTGGATCGGGACTTTGAACAGGTGGCGGGGGATCAGGTCTTTTAGCCGCTCGCACATGTGGCGGCCGCGCGCCTCGGCGACGCCGCGGTGGACGATCATGCTCAGCGCGTCGACCGGCTCGTTGTTGACCAGGATGGACATCTTGACCAGATCGCCCTCGCGGCTGCCGATCTGCTCGTAATCGAAGCTGGCGTAGCCGCGGCTGATGCTTTTGAGGCGGTCGTAGAAATCGAACACGACTTCGTTGAGCGGCAGTTCGTAGCTGACCTGGGCGCGGCCGCCGACGTACGTCAGCCCGGTCTGGACGCCGCGGCGGTCCTGGCACAGCTTGAGGATCGAGCCGAGGTATTCGTCCGGCGTGTAGATCACCGCTTTGATCCACGGCTCGTCGATCTGCTCGATCCGGCTGGGATCGGGGTAATCGGCGGGGTTGTGGAGCATGATCTCGGCCGCGTCGTCGGTGCGGCTCTTGCGCAGCTGGATGCGGTAGACCACGCTGGGCGCGGTGGTGATCAGGTCGAGGTCGTACTCGCGGGTCAGCCGTTCCTGGATGATCTCGAGGTGGAGGAGGCCGAGGAAGCCGCAGCGAAAGCCGAAGCCCAGCGCGGCGCTGCTTTCCATCTCGAAGCTGAAGCTGGCGTCATTGAGGCGCAGGCGGGCGATGCTTTCGCGCAGCTTCTCGAAATCGGCGGCGTCGACCGGGAACATCCCGCAGAACACCACCGGCTGGACCTGCTTGAACCCCGGGAGCGCCTGGGTAGCGCCGGCTTTGGCGGTGGTGATGGTGTCGCCGACGCGGGCCTGCGCGACGTCCTTGATCTGCGCGGTGATGAAGCCGATCTCGCCCGCGGCGAGCTCGGGCAGGAGCTCGATCTTGGGGCGCATGCAACCGACGCGGTCGATCAGGTGCTCGGTGCCGCCGGCCATGAACTTGACGCTGAGGCCTTTGCGCAGGACGCCGTCGATGACGCGGACGAGGATCACGACGCCGAGGTAAGGATCGTACCAGGAGTCGACGAGCATCGCCTTGAGCGGCGCGGCGCGGTCGCCCGTGGGGGGCGGGATGCGGCGCACGATGGCCTCGAGCACGTCGGCGATGCCGAGCCCGGACTTGGCGCTGGTGAGGACCGCGTCCGACGCGTCGAGGCCGATGATCTCCTCGATCTGGTTGCGGACGGCTTCGGGGTCGGCGGCGGGGAGGTCGATCTTGTTGATGACCGGGACGATTTCGTGGTCGTGCTCGATCGACTGGTAGACGTTGGCGAGCGTCTGGGCCTCGACCCCCTGGCTGGCGTCGACGACGAGCAGCGCGCCTTCGCATGCGGCGAGGGAGCGCGAAACCTCGTACGCGAAGTCGACGTGGCCGGGAGTGTCCATGAGGTTGAGCGCATATGTCTGGCCGTCGTTGGCGGTGTAGGCGAGGCGCACGGTCTGGGCCTTGATGGTGATCCCGCGCTCGCGCTCGATGTCCATGTTATCAAGCACTTGCGCGCTCATTTCGCGCTCGGTCAGCCCGCCGGTGGCCTGAATCAACCGGTCCGCCAAGGTCGATTTGCCATGGTCGATGTGGGCGATAATCGAAAAATTGCGGATCAGGCTCAGCTCGGTCATCCGCGGCCCTTAGCCGCGTCGCACCGCGCTGTCAGCAGGGGCTTGTCAGGCCGCCCGGATCGACTTGGGCTGACCAGTCGCCTGGTTGAACTTGGGCATGATCAGCCCCATCCCGCCGCCCATCATCGGCAGCGGCGATTGCCCGGGCTGGAGCGCGCTGAGCACACCTCCGGCTTGCGCGAGCAGATAGGGCGATACCCGGTGGCGCGTGCACAGCCCGCCCGCGCCGTCATCGACCAGTGTCAATTCGAATTCGAGCCCCTGCATTGCCCCCGCCGAGCGGCGAACCGTGGCGACCGCCAGCTGGCCTTCGCCGAAGTCGATCACGAACTGCGTTTCCATCGGCACGTCGAGCAGGCCCTCGATCATCGCGCCGGTGCGCGACAGGTTGCGCATCGTCACTTCGTAGCGGTGGTCCTCGTGGATTACGCCGACCTTGCGCAACACGGTGCGGCGCTCGGGGCGGTACTTGCTGGGGCCCTCGGGCTCGATCACCCACTCGCCCGACGCCATCGCCTCGGTCACCTCGTCGAAAGTCACCGCGCGGGCATAGATGTAGCCCTGGATCTGGTTGACCTTGAGCTCGCGCATCAGTTCGAGCTCATCATGCGCCTCGATCCCTTCGGCGGTGGTGTCCATCCCCAGCATCTCGGCGAGGCTGACGATCGCGCAGATGATCGCGCGGTTGCGGCTGCCGGGCTCGGTCACCCCGCGGATGACGCTCTGGTCGATCTTGATCTTGTCGAACGGCGATTTGCGCATATAGCCGCGCGCCGAATAGCCCGTGCCTAAAGCGTCGAGCGCGAGACGGACGCCGAGCAGCTTGAGCGCGTTGAACGCCTCGTCGGTAACGTGGTCGTCGTTGAGGAAGATCGATTCGGTCAGCTCGAGCTCGAGCCGTTCGGGCGCGAGGCCGGAACTTGCGAGCGCCTGGGTCACCAGCCCGGCAAAGCCGAGGTTGGAAAACTGGGACGGCGAGACGTTGACCGCGATGCGGGTGCTCCCCGGCCACTGCACCGCATCGTTGCAGGCCTGCTTGAGCGCCCAATCGCCGAGCGCCCCGATCAGGTTGCACTCCTCCGCGATCGGAATGAAGACAGCTGGGGGGACGTTGCCCATTTCGGGGTGGGTCCAGCGAAGCAGCGCTTCGAAGCCGACGACCTTGTTGGTCTTGGCGTCGAGGATCGGCTGGTAAGCGAGATGTATCTCGTCGCGCGCCAGCGCATCGCGCAAATCCTCTTCGATCTGGCGGCGCCGCTCGGCTTCGCTGTGCAGATCGCTCGAATAGAACCGGAACTGGCCGCGTCCGCCGTCCTTCGAGGCGTAGAGCGCCAGGTCGGCCGAGCGCGTCAAATCTTCGGCCGAGATGCCGTCATAGGGCGAAACCGCAACCCCGATCGAGGCCCCGATCACACAGCGGCTGCCTTCGATCTGGTATGGCTGGGAGATCATCGCGATGATCTTTTCGGCAAGCTCGCCCAGCCGCCCGCGGTCGTCGATGTCGGGCAGCATGATCTGGAACTCGTCGCCGCCGAGCCGCCCGATTTCGCAGTTTTTGTCGGTGACGATCCGCTTCAGGCGTTGCGACACCTGTTTGAGCAGCTCGTCGCCTGCCGGGTGGCCGAGCGTGTCGTTGACCGCCTTGAACCGGTCGAGGTCGATCATCATCAGCGCGCAGGCGCGCTTGGCCGACTGATAGGCGGTGAGCGTGGCGATCAGCCGCTTGCCCATGCGGTGACGGTTGGCGAGCCCGGTCAGCGAATCGTACTGCGAGAGACGCGAGGCGTCGCGCTGGTTCTGGCGGGTGGCGGTGACATCGGTGCCGTTGCCGCGATAGCCGATGAAGTGGCCGCCGGCGTCGAACTGCGGCCGCCCCGAAATCGACCACCACACTTCAGCATTGTCCGTCGCCGCACGCACCGCCAGGTCGGCGAACGTCTTGCGCGTGCTGAGGATCAGCGGGAGCGTGCGTTCGACGGGGTCGTCCTCGTCGCGGTCGAGAATAAACAGCGATTGCACCGGCTGCCCCAGGACCTCGCTTTTGCGGCGTCCGATGCGTTCGGCGACGCAATCGGAAGCGTAGACGATCGTCCCGGTCGCGTCGCTCGCCCAGAACCAGCCCACCCCGGAGGCTTCGTAGTCGCGCATCAACAGCAGCGCCTGTTCGCGCTCCTGACCGGTGGGCAAGGCGGGGGTGGACTGCCGGACGCCGGCCATCTTGCTCCCGCCGAAAAGGCCCTTAAGCCGGTCCACTTGAACGCTCCATCGGTTGCATAGGCCCAGCCAAGGACCTCGCGCGGTGTGCACGGCGGGCCATAGCTAACCCGAGCATGGTTGATTTTTGCCTAACGCGGCAATCGTTTGGCCGCGCCATCATTGCGCGACCGCCCGGCGCAATGGCGCGCGCTGACCCTCCGCGACCGAGCCTGCGAGCCCGAACCGGCCCGAATCGTCGAGCGCGAGCGCCGAGGCGAATTCGACCCCCATCCGATCGTCCTGGCACCACCGGGCGGTCGCGGTGACCGCCACTCCTTCCGAGACCATGAGGCGAAAGATCGTGCCAACCGGCACGTTCCACAGTCCTTCGACGAGCGCCCCGGTGGCGGACACGTTGCGGATCGTCGCGGGATATTGCTGGCCGCTGTGATCGAGCACGATCTTGCGCAGGATCGTCTGCCGGGTCGGGCGCGCGGAGCGCGGCCCTTGGGCGATCGCCGCTAGGCCATCGTGGACCGCCGCGCCCGCGGCTTCCCGCTCGAGCGGCTTGGCGTAGATGAAGCCCTGGACATGGCTGCACCCGAGCATCCGGACCAGATCGAGTTCGTCGAGCGTCTCAACGCCCTCGGCCGTGGTCTCCATCCCCAGCGCTTCGGCCAGACTGACGATCGAGGAGATGATCGCGCCGTTGCGGCTGCCAGCGATCGTGGCTCCTCGCACGAAACTTTGATCGATCTTGATCTTGTCGAACGGCGCCTTGCGCAAATAGCCGAGCGAGGAATAGCCGGTCCCGAAATCGTCGAGCGCGAGCCGCACCCCGACACGCTTGAGCGCAGTAAACATCGCCTCGGTGCCGGCGTCGTCGTTGAGGAAGACGCTCTCGGTGATTTCCAGCTCGAGCCGGTCGGGCGCGATGCCGGCGCTCGCCAGCGCGCGGGTGACGATGGCGGGAAGCGCCTGGTTGGCGAACTGCAGCGGGGAAACGTTGACCGCCACGCGGACGTCTGCGGGCCAGCGGGCCAGATCGCGGCACGCGGTCTGCAACGCCCATTCGCCGATCGCGCCGATAAGCCCGGCGTCTTCGGCGACGGGAACGAACTTGGCCGGCGGAACCGCGCCCCTGATCGGATGAGTCCAGCGCAGCAGCGCCTCGAATCCGGTGATCCGTTCGGTAACGGTATGGACCACCGGCTGGTAGTGCAGCTGCAGCTCGCCGTTTTGCATCGCGTCGCGCAAATCCTGCTCGAGCTGACGGCGCGCTTCGGCTTCGCTGTGCAGATCGGCAGCGTAAAAATGGTGACGTCCCCGGCCCCCGTCCTTGGCCGCATAAAGCGCAAGATCGGCGTTGCGCACCAGCGCTTCGGTAGTGAGGCCGTCTTCAGGAGCGAGCGCGATCCCGATCGAGACCCCGATCACCACCCGGTGCCCGTCGATGGAATAAGGCTCGGACAAGGAATGGATAACGTTCCGCGCCAGCCCGGCGAGATCTTCGTGCTGGTGCCGCCCCGGCAGGATGACCTCGAACTCGTCTCCGCCGAGGCGGCCGACGCGAGCCTGGGGGCCGACCGCGCGCGCGAGCCGTTCGCCGACCTGTTTAAGCAGCGCATCCCCCGCGGGGTGCCCCATCGTGTCGGTGACTTGCTTGAAGCGGTCGAGATCGAGCAAGAACACCGCGCAAGCCCGCTGCTCGAGATTCGGCGCGTTGAGGATGCGTTCGAGCGACTGACGCATCTGGAAGCGATTGGCGAGTCCGGTCAGCGAATCGAAATGGGCCAAGCGGGTCGCATTTTCCTGCGACCGGCGCTTTTCGGTCAGGTCGTGGCCTGAGCCGCGGAACCCGATGTAGTTGTTGAAGCCGTCGTAAAGCGGCCGACCGGTAACCGACCACCAGCGTTCATCGTCCTGGCAGGCCGCGCGCAAGGCGAGGTCGGTGAAGGCGGCGCGCGCGGTCATGTGGAAGGCGAGCGTCCGTTCTCCGTCGCGGTCGGCCTGCTCGAGGATGAAGAGTTCGGAGAACGGGCGGCCGATGAGCAGCTCCGGGTCGCGGCCGAGCGGTGCGCCGATCGTCAGCGAGACGTAGGTCAGCAGACCGCGGCGATCGGTTTCCCAGAACCAGCCCTGTCCGCTCTGCTCGAAATCCTCGAGAATGTGTTCGGCGCGGCGCTGGCGGTGCTCGAGCGCGCGGCGCTGCGCCGCCGTTTCCTCATCGGCACGGGCTTGCCGTGCTGCCGCGAAGACCCCCACTACCGCCCCGATCGGCAGGACGATAAGCGTGGCAAGACTGCCCGCGACCACGGCGACGCCCGCCCACAAGGTCAACTGCGCGGCAATGACCGTGATCAGGCGGCCCTTGAGAATGATCGCCGCCACCGTGCTCAGCACGATCAGCACACAGATGGTGTCGCTCCAGCCCAGCCCGTGCGGGCGGACCGTCCAGCGGGCAATGCCGAGCCCGAAGCAGAACATCGGCAAGCCGATGCCCATGATCATGAGCCCGATCCGCGCCCAAGCGGTATGCACGTGTTCGCGTTCGATCTGCACGAATTGTCGCGCCGCGCCGGCCAATCCGATCGCTGCGAGAATCATCACTGTCGTGAGAATGCTGGGCAATGTGTGCGACGAAGCCGCGGCGAGCACGCCCCCGGCAGCCATCACCGGCGCCACCAGCACCCAGCCCGGTTCGAACAGGCC